>CAYIEF010000006.1:0-34419 GCA_964362365.1 uncultured Methanosarcinales archaeon
TTGAGACACTGGAATTACTGGAACGCAAATGGTTCATCAACGAACAGATCATGCGCCCAGAGTTTCAGATGTTAGGGCATACTGGGTTTATGGCGTTTTGCAGGAAAATGTGAGATGTTGGTCTAGGTATTTATAGCCAGCATACGCTTTATTGAGCCCAAGGCGCGAACTCGTATCTCTTCCGGCACGGTTACTTCTGGCTGTTCCGTTTCCAAAGCTTTCAGAATTTTATGCAGAGTAATCTTTCCCATGTGCTGACAGGCAATCGCACAAGTGCGCACAAATTCTATCTGTGGAAATTCATTTTGCATATTGGCAGTCATTTCACATTCAGTGCCAAGATACACTCTCTTTAACTCCGGATGCGAGTAAAGATACTTAATCATCGCCGAAGTGCTGCCGTGGAAATCCGCCTCCTTCAAAACATCAGGATGACATTCCCAATGTACTAATACCGCGGTAGATTTATCTTCCGGAGAGAGACTAAAATCATGGCGAATATTTCTAATCATTTCTGCGGTTATCTGGGCATGCACTTCACAAGCGCCATGCTTGGCATCATATTTCCCGGGATAAATCAAGTCAATATCGCTTCCCTGCTGTTTTAGTTCTTCTTGTAAATTTGCTCCCATTAAAGAGTCAGGCAGAAAAACAACTTGTTTAGTTCCAAATTCTTTGGCGGCATGCTCCACCACTTTTAACCCGTTAGAAGAAGTACAGCAGTAATCTGCTTCCGCTTTCGCATCCGCATACGAATTTATGTACAATACAACTGGCAATCCAGGATATTTTTCCTTATACTTTCGTACATCTTCTCCGCGGAAAGGATCAGCCAAACTGCAGCCTGCCTTCATATCCGCAATCAGCACTTTCTTTTCAGGATTAAGAATCTTTGCCGTTTCCGCCATGAACCTAACTCCATCGAAAAGGATGATTGGCTTAGTTGATTTTGCTGCGTATTGTGCCAATTGCAAAGAATCACCTCGCTCTCCTTCTCCGGAAAGATGATACACTAAGGGAGCCATATAATTATGCCCGAGGATAAGAACGCTCTTTTGGTCGCGCAGTTGCAGAATGCGTTGAATAATATCCTGGTGCGCCTGGAAATCAAGATATTGGTCTGCACTTCCACGATGCAAGGCTTGTTCAATTCTGATAAGATCATTGCTTGTTGCCATAGTTGAAATCCTTTGTTAACCTTTCTTCATGCCAATTCTTTACCACATATTCATGCGAGCCAAAACAAATCGTAGGCATTTCTGCGCGTGAGAATAAGCGAGCATCCAGAGCATCGTCTCCGCCTTGTAAATTCCCACCAACGACTTTACCTTCATAAAAAAGAACTATTTGGTTACCTTTTCCTGCCACTTTGGGCATAGGCGCAGTGGTTTCAAGTATTTTGTTGATAACAATTACTAAACCAGTTTCTTCTTCCACTTCCCGTATCGCTGCTTCTTTTGGATCTTCGTAAGCATTTACAAAGCCGCAGGGCAAACACCAGCCTCCTTTCTGAGGATCATATTTACGCTTGACTAAGACTATCTCATTTTCTACCGGCACAATCACTGCTGCAACTGGGACAGGATTGTTAAAATGCATAAATTTGCAGTTTAGGCAGCCGGGAAATTGATGGCCATTGTCAGTAACCTGAGTAAGTCCGTTTCCGCATCCCGGACAAAAGTTGTAGTTTACGATACTCTATTCCCTAATTAATGGATAATAAATACTTTGTGGAAGCATAAATTTGAATTCTCAATCATAACAATACATTTAAACTTCAATTCTTCTTAATCTTCATATGAACATCCGCATCAAACGCGTCGACAAATCTTTGCCTCTGCCGCAGTATAAGACTAAAGGTGCAGCAGGCTTTGACGTGTATGCAAGAACAACCGTTATCATCAAACCGAAGGAAGTTGCCTACATCCCGCTTAATGTGGTCCTCGAAATACCCTCCGGAACCTGGGTGATGCTCGCTCCCAGAAGTTCGACTCATAAATTAGGAATTGCTGCTGCTAACAGCATCGGCGTGGGAGATGCTGATTTCTGCGGGGATAATGACGAATATCATTTTGCTGCTTTCAATTTTACTGATAAAGAAGTTGTTGTTGAGCGCGGAACCAGAATTGCCCAGATGATTTTAGTCAATTATTCACAGGTGAATCTTGAAGAAGTTGATTATTTTAACAGGCAAGATAGGGGAGGGTTTGGCAGTACTGGATTGAAATAGAAATGTTATAATATGTTTTCTATTTCCCCAAATACTTCTTTACAGCCTCAAATGTATACTTTGACCAGCCTTCTAACGGCCGCTGAAGATTCTCGATCTCCTCTATTGTCTTCAAGCTGCCGGTCATGATATCTTTTTCTTTCTCGCTTACCTTAATGTTCTGAGAAGATCCCCAGATAAGATATACGATACCAAAATGTACTCTGTCAATCGCCGCTGAGGATTCCTGATTCACGTACCCTAAGGGAGGAAGATGGAACAGAACATTATCTTTACATTCTACTTCTTCCCAAAATTCGCGCATCAGCGTCTCCACAAAAGTTTGGTGATAGCTAGATGTTCCTTGCGCATCTTCGGGAATAACATGTCCGGATATATTAATATCATTGCGGCCGATGAGGCGTTCTTCCCCACCTATTCTGGTAAAGGTGAAAATCTTTTTATCACAAATATAAACTCCGCAAGGATTGAAATGCTTTAGGTTACCATCGTACTCAACATCATAATCCCCTTTAGAAGTTTTCCGCCATCCAAAAAAAGAATGCTTTTGTAAAACATTCTCCATATCGAAACCTAACTGCTCAGGCGTTCTGAAACCGCTGAAAGCTCTCTCATCGTTATAGCCAAACAACGCCTTTCGCGGCACTACTAAACATCGTTCAGACTTATTCTCTTTTTCCTCAGCCATAAATGGAAAAAAGAAATAAACAAAAGTATATAAGTTTATATTTTCTCAGAAATATACACAGAAACTACTTCATCCCTAACTTCTGCTTCACAGCCTTCATATCTTTGCGCAGCTCTATCAGGATCATATGCGAACTCTGATCAACGTGCAGGTCGCGTAAATCTTTCTCAAGATCAATTTCCAACCGCGCCTGATCGCGGCGGGAAGCCCTGTTCTGCGCCATTAAAATGATTGGCGCTTGGATTGAAGCAAGCATAGACATAAATAAATTCAATAAGATGAAAGGATACGGATCAAAAGCATAGACGTTTAAAATAACTACATTTAAAATAACCCATATTCCTAAGAATAGAAAAAAACTCAAGATAAATCCCCAGCTGCCTCCCACTTGAGCAATCTTATCTGATAATCTATCTAGTTTCCGCAAATCTTTCTGGTAAAACTCATCTACTTTCCGGAGCGTTTCTTCTACTTTATGGATTTCGCTTTTGAGAATTTCCAGCACGTCAATTTGTCCAGTCTGAGATGCCTTTTTTGAGGTTTTGGCCATCATCTCACCGTATATCCGTTATTTTTACGCAAAAATTCTTTCGTTAAATTCAGCTTAAACTCATTCAGGGCATAAATAGTGTACAATAAATCACCTTTCTTAACTAGATCATGAACCTTCTTGCTTAAATACAAACCTGCACCTTTATCCGTAGGGGCGCCAGCGATCCGTGCTACTTTTGCAATAACGTCATTATCAATCTCCACTATTTTTCCATTCTTCGCACTGCGCACGGGATAATGATGTTTGCCCAGCTCAGGCTTTATTTGTTTTCCTTGCGCCTCAATGATTTGGTTCATCTTAGCTAAAGCTCTACCGTCTTGCAGGATTTCTTTGGCCATCTTCAATCCGCCTCCTTTCCCGCAGGCGCAGACTAACTCCAGCAATTTTCCAGCTAACATCAATGACTTCTCTTTCAAATCTTGCGGAGCTAATGGATCATTGCGCAGCACCGCCATGACATCCTCTGCTTCTAATAAAGGGCCAATGCCATTTCCAATGGGATGTGAACCATCAGTGATCACTACCCGCACATTCATATTCAACTTCTTACCAATCAACTCAAACATCTTCTTGAGATGGTTAGCTTCTTTCATGTTTCTCGCTTTCACACTTTTCCCCATGGGGATATCGATCAAGACATGATTGGCGCTCACTGAATGTTTCTTGGCCATCACCGAAGCTAACAATTGCCCTTCCGCATCAATAGATAAAGGATGTTCCACCTCGATGATCTTGTCGTCAGCAGGAGCCAGATTAACTGAGCCGCCATGCACCATGCATGCTCCGGTTTTCTTTACTACATGTCGAATCTTTGCTTCCGACATTTCTACATTCGCTAAGCATTCCATGGTATCTGCAGTACCAGCTGGAGAGGTAATCGCCCGTGAACTTGTTTTAGGGATAGTATACCCTGCAGCAGCAACGATGGGAACGACAACCATAGTAGTCCTATTTCCCGGAACGCCGCCAATACTGTGCTTGTCTAAGGTGATTCCTGGAAACTTAAGCGTCTTCCCGGTTTGCACCATCGCTTTGGTCAAACTAATCACTTCTTTAACACTCAATCCATGGGTGAATGACGCTGCTACAAAATAGGTCTTTTCGATATCTGTCAAGCGATCATGAGTGATATCGTCTGTGATATGATATAATTCGGTAGAATTAAGCTCCTTCCCAAACAATTTGTCGCGGATATGCTTGACCGATTCTGGTTTGCCAGTAAATTTAACCTCCACCACATCGCCGTGCTTTATATGCAACCGCTCTAAAACCTCTTCAAACAATCCAATACTTCCAACTGGGACCGCTTTACTGCTTTCAGAAATATCTAAGATGCAGGTAACACTCCTGCGGTTATGCTTGACTAAGATACGATCCGCAGAATGAAGATCTAACCTTTTGGCATCCTTCTCATTCAGAATAGCTACTAAGACGCCTCCTGAAGCGATGTCCATATCTTTGACACGGAATTTCATTTTTTAGTCTCCCATGTGAAAGATAAGAAAAAATTCCTAATTTTTTCTGTTTCTTTGACTTTAAATTTTACCATCTCTTTTTGCTCTAGAAAAGTCGCCGCCATGGCCTTAAGGCGAAGTCGGAACTGCTCTTGCTTGGCAAGTAATTATTGTTTGGCTTTTTTCGACGCTGAGTTAATTTTTAGGTGATAAAACATACATAAAGCCAACCGACTGAGCGGCCAAGGCGATTTTTCTATAAGCTCATCCTCTTTTTAGAGAATAAAGAAGTTTGATTTTATATAGGTTTGGGTTATTATTCTTGCTCTGATTTAGGATTTCTATACACCAACTTCACATGAGAACTCACTTCATATGCAAGAACTGCTTCCTGATTATAATACTCAAGAGTTAATGCTATGATTCTATCAATATCTGGTTCTGCACAATAGACTCTTACCGGAATCATCCTATCAAAAAAGAGATGCCCTTCATCATTGACCCATTGTCCTTTAGTCGTTCTAAGAATAGTCAAACCGCCGCTTATGGCACGAACTTTTTCATCCCATTCCTTATGATGATGTAGTTCATACTCGATTCCTTCATTGGAATGGCTTGGAACAAGAATTTCCCAGAGAGATTTTGCGACCATAGCGATAAAGAAAAAAGTTGTATTTTAAAAATTTATGCTTTTCTTGCGATGAAATTCAAATAATTTTTTGATCTTGGTCTGAAATATTCAAAATAAATTACCTCAAAACCGTTTGTCTCTAACAATATTTCAACTTCCAATTTAGTGTAATAACTAAACCATCTTCTTTGATTATTTAAATCAGCATCAATTTTGTATCCTTCAGTGGTGCCTTCAATAAGGCCTAACCCAAAAATTCCTTTATCTTTTAATACTCTTCTCACTTCCTTAATAGGCGTAAAGATCTGAGACTTAGGAACATGTAGCAAAGAAGTGTAAGCCCAAACTCCATCAAAGTAATTATCACTAAAAGGCATATGAGTAAAATCGCCAACCTTAGCATCAAGTCCTCTTCCCAAGCAGAGTTCAATCATAGCGTCTGAGGCGTCAAGACAAGTTACCTTTAAATTATAATCTTTCAATAAAAGAGCATCTCTCCCCGGACCACTGCCTACATCTAAAACATTTCCTGTTACAAGATCGGCAAATGTATCTAAAATAGTTCTAGGAAATCTATTCCAAAAATTAGCTGTTTCATGGTCATACTGCGTAGCTATACAATTATAAGTTTTTATGGTCTCTTTGTCCATCACAACCTCTTCAAAAACTCCCCCACTTTCTCAATATCCTCTTTCTTCCCTAAATCCAGCCAATAATCGTGCAGTAGCATCACTTTTACTTTCCTGCTTTCTGCAAGCAAAGAGATTGCATCCGTCAGTTCCAACTCCCCACGAGGAGAGATTTCTATCTCTTCCAGCGCCTCAAATATCTCAGGAGTGAATTTATACAATCCCGCATTGATCAAATCGCCGACAAATTCTTTCGGTTTTTCAATAATCTCCTGTAAAACATCCCCTTTACATATTAAAACGCCATAGCGAGAAGGATCTTCAACCTTCCAGCCTGCGACATAACAAAATTCATCTTCTTTCTGGATGCGCAACAAATCATCAGCAGAAAAAAGGTTGTCTCCTCCGACCACGATAAAATCTTCTTCGTCAACAAATTCCTGGGTATGATAGACTGCATCTCCAGTGCCTACTAACGCCTGCTGGACAATAACGGTTATATCAGGGCCATGCTCGTTAAGAAATTCTTCAATCTTTTCTCCTTTGTAACCGACTACAATCGCAATATCTTTATCCCGAAAACCAGCAGCAGATAATCGTTCCAACAGATGCAATAGGAATGGCTTCCCATTTACCTCGATCAACGGTTTAGGCTTCTCCCGAGTTAGCGGAAGCATTCGCACGCCCTTCCCTGCAGCTAAGATTACTGCTTTCATGGTTGTAATTCTTTCACGATTGGTAAAAGCTCTGATAATTTTTTAATACTATAATCCGGCTTTCCATTGGAGGTTGTCTTCAAAGCTCTGCCCCAAAGTATCTGGACGGTCTTCATATTTAATTCTTTAGCTGGCAGCAAATCGGTATCAAATTTATCACCGCACACGAGAGTTTCTTCTGCTTTGAATTTTAATTCCTTGGTCAGCCGCAGGTAATAAAGTTTTTTATTATAATCAGGTGAGATAATGATTTTACGAAAAATTTCTTTCTTGATTCCTGCCTTCTCCATTTTCATATATTGAGCTTGTTCAATTCCGGTTGAAACAATAACTAAAGTATGCTCCTTCACCAATGTTGTCAAAACTTGCTGAGCTCCTTCAAGTGCTCGTATGAAGAAATCCTTAGGCAAGCTTAAATACTCCTTAAGACCAATATCCAAAAAGGAAGGATCAGCATTCATCTTCTCTAAGAATTTAGTCAGTGTTTCCTTTCCGTTCGGAGAGCGGGCATCTATTTTCTGTAATTCCTGAAAAGCTATTTCAAAAGAAGAAGTTTTTAATCCTGCATCAATCATGGCTTGCAGCGACATTTTCAGTTTTAAAGGAATAAGCGCTCCAGAAGTATCTACTAAGGTATCGTCCAGATCAAAAACTATCAACAATATTACCACCCGTATGAATAGCTTATTTTTCTCGTTTTTATATGGACCATGGGATGTTCTTTAAGAACCTCCTAAACCAAGGTGAGAACAATGGAAAGGCAATATAAAGATTATGAATTAGAGAAGAAAAAAAATGATTCGGCAAGGATAGAAAAATACCTCGTTAGCCATAAACTAAGCCTAGGAGACGGGGCAATCCTAAGAGAATACGTCGCCTTCCAGAAAAGCAGGGAAAAAGTAAAAATGGGGAGCATCGTAAACATGATGCAGAATTTAGTTCATTTCTTCATTGCATTGCGGGAGATGGGAATCAACGCCAATATTGAAGAAATCACAAGGAAAGAAATCAACCTTTACTACAGCAATCCAATCCATGAAGAAACGGCGAAGAACACGAAAGTCTTGAGAAATGTCTATCTAAGGCAATTCTGGACGTGGTACTACGAAGAAAAGAAGATTGAGTTCAAAGGAAAATGCCCCGAAGCGGTATCCCACCTTAGCACGTGCCGGGAGAGAAACAAGCTACAGAAAAACGATCTGCTTACTAGGGAAGAAGTTAAGAAGATGATTACGGTGTGTAAGAAACTTCGCGATAAAACGCTTATTTCCATGTTGTACGATACTGGCGGAAGGATAAGCGAATTATTGACAGCGAAAGTTGGTTCAGTTACATTTCCTAAAGATACTGGTTTGCATTACGCAGAAATAAAGTTGGATGGTAAAACTGGTCAAAGGACAGTGGTGATAATTGAAAGCTATCCATACTTAATGAATTATCTAAATGAACATCCTTACCACGATGATCTCAACTCTCCGTTATTTCTTAATGCCAGCAACAAAGGTTTTGGCGATAGGCTACTTTACCAAGGTGCTTTTAGTGTCATAAAAACAGCAGGAAAGAGGGCGGGAATCGGCGGATGGGGATGGGAATACTTGCCTAGTGGTAAAAGGAAATGGAAGCATTTGTGGGGTAAAAATATATCTCCTCATTTATTCCGGCATTCCCGTGCCACGGAATTAGCAGGAAAATCGTGGTGCGAACCGGAGCTTAGGCAGCAGTTCGGCTGGAGAAGCGAGTCAAAAATGCCTTCCACCTATGTGCATCTGGCTTCTGATACTGTAAAGAAGAAAATGTTGCTGGAACATGGAATTCAAGAAAGCGAAATGAGTAAGGAACAGGAGAGGGAAAAAATGATGCTGTGCCCAAAGGAATGTTTTGTCTGCGGAACAACAGGGATTCCTAGCACTGCGCTGGCGTGTCATTGCGGCGCAATACTCAGTATTGGTGATTTAGCCAAACTTAAGGAACTTAAAGAGAAGACAGACACATTTGAAAAAAATATTAAGGAATTGCCATTACGTTCCGAGCTTATCAGGCAGGGTATGAATAATCACGATTACAAGAAAGAACTAATCAAGAATGATCCATTCTTAAGAGCAGAATTTGAGAAGATCGCTAAAGAAATCCTTGCAACCATGACAAACCGTCAGGATCAAGTGCAGGAAAAAAGACTAGAACTTGATGAAGGAGAAGTTTTAGAGTTAAGAAAATATGGTTTGAGTATGCACGAAATTGCTGAGAAGTTAGGTTACGATTACAGGATTATTCGTGGTATTTGCCAGAAGAATGGTGTTTCTAAATTTTTACCAGTTTAATATGGTTAGAGTAAATATTATGACACATCTATGACGGCAAAGAAAATTTTAGGATAGTAGGACTTTACGTACCATAAAACAAACTGAATAAATAAAAGAACAACTATAATCAAAATTACAACTTTATCATATGATCTCATTTTCTTTTTTACCTCATATATCTCTCAGAGGATTTATTTTTTTTGAGCATCTTTCTGATAAATTTCTCTGACATTTTTATAATGCCAATAATAACCTCCAATCGCTCCAAAAACTAAAATAATACCTACGGCAATTAGCTCATTAACGTCAATCCAATTCGAAATAAGTAATCCTACCCCCACAGAAGAAAGAGCGTTAGCGAGCGTATATATTTTAAGAGAATATTTCATCTAATTTTCACCTCGTTTAATAGAAAGATAGATTATAATTGTTAATAGGTATAATCCCCCTATTGTATATAGTATTACTGATTTTCTAAAGGCTGAGACATCAAAAAATAACATTATCACAGCAGCTGCAAAAATAGAAACAAAACATAAAAGACCTAACTTAAGCAAGAACAAGAATTTTTTCTTAAAATTATTTTCTAACTTCTTTTTCATTTTTCTCACCTTTTACCTGTTTTTGACCTTGCAGATTCAGCTGCTCTTCTGGCAGCCGCAGCAGCCTGCCCAGTCGATCTTCTCGCATCTTTATTTGGTGAACCGTAATGAGCTCCTGATGCTGAAACCCCATACGTTGGTGACCTTGGAATTGAAATCTGTCCACCTTGAGATCCAGGAATTTGATATGTTTGTGGATTTTGAGCAGGATTAGCTTGATTCGGTTGAGCCCGATGCCGTGGGTTTTTTGGGATTGGTAGTTGTTGTTCCAATTTTTGCGGGTTCTCTAATTCATCTTCTGTCAGCCCACCAGCTAATTCTGCATTTAATAATATAAAAAAAATCATTTTCTTTAAGATTTAGATTTCTTTCCCGTATTTTTCTTCCAACGTGAATAGAAGAACCAACCACCTATAAAAATTATTATTAGAACTAGTTTATATATTCTTCTTGTTTCATCAGAAATCCTTAATAAAATTAACACAATATCTAGCAGGAAAATACCAGTCGCAGCTACAGCTAAATATTTTATTGCTGTTATAAAGGACTGCTTATTTTCTTTTTTCCACATCTTTTGTAGGGATTTTTTTTATATTATTAAATCTTTCTAAATTCATAAATATAATTTTATAATTATAACTAATCACCTTTTCCCTGATTTCTTATTTGACCTCGCCGATTCAGCGGCTCTCCTAGCAGCTGCTGCTTTTTGACCAGTTGATCTTCTCACGTCTTTATTCTGAGAGCCATAATGAGCTCCTGATGCTGAAACTCCGTACGTTGGGAATCTTGGAACTGAAATTTGTCCGCCCTGAGATCCAGGAATTTGATATGTTTGTGGAGTTTGAGCAGGATTAGCTTGACTCTTTTGATTTATCTTATTTTGATCTTTAAGCATCTGTTGTTCTATAGAGTCGTCCCTTAATTTTTCCTTGTAATTTATATCCCATAACTGATCAATTAATTCTTCTCCAACAAAAAGTGCAGTTCCTGGGTTAGCAACGGAGATTAAAGCACCACTACTAAAAAATCCTGCTGCTACAATTCCAACTTCTACTGTGCCTATGACAGCTCCTTTACCTAGCCCTTTTAATGCCTGAATACCAACTCTACCAAAATCCACATCGCTTCCAGAATCAATTTGAGCAATAAAATCACTCAATCCAGCTGTAAATCCTCCGTAAACTGAACGCAACCCTATATAAGCAAGAGCAGCAACTAAAGCAGGATTATGCCCATCCTTATCCACATTCTTATACGGATTCCCTCTCTCAAACATGTACCGATTCAGAGATTGGGGATCATACACGTTAGGAATAAGAGTATCTGGTTGCAAAAATAACCCCTAACTTGGATTCATCTTTCTGAAATTAAAATCATAATCACCCGTTACAGAAGAAAACTCCTTACCCTCTGAATCGAATCTAGAAACAGAACCACCACTTAGAATCTCCCCATGTGGGGAGTAGAGTGTATTCTGTACAACTCCTCCAGAACTATTTGTTACAACTCCAACACTTCCCTCCAGATCATCATGCATAAACAGCTTAGAACCATCTGCTTTTAGTTCCGCAATTTTCTGGCCTTCATGCAATACATACGTCGAATCATACGTTCCAGAAGTATTCACAACACGTACAAAATTCTCATCAACATAATACACCGTTTCCCCAACCTGTCCAGTTGAATTATACACGCGCTTCATCAAGATTCGTTCAGCAACTGGATCGTGAACATATTCTTCTAAAATCGTAACGTTAGTACTATCTCTAATTCGAACAAGTTGATTCAATGAATTATACTCTCTGTACTTTCCATCTCCAGAAATAAGATTACCATTCTGATCAAAAATAAGATTCAATTCAGTTGCATGTACCACAGGGATAAGCATCACTAAAGCGGTCATGAACACTGCAACTAACTTTAGTTTGCTCATGATACGATCATCACTCCCGTCTCATTATCTCTATAACTGGTCGAGTTAATCATGGCGCTTGTTTTGTATACGCCGCTACTTGAGTAATTACTGGCGATATACACAAAGACATTGGTATTGGTCACATTCAGCAGTTGTGACGAGGTCAAATTTTGGATTCCCGTGTCAAACAACCAGCTGAAGAATTGGGTTTGGTTCAAGTTATTCTTCACAACCAATTCAGTTACCGATGTTCCTCGGCCTTCTGCTAATGTACTTAACTTGTCAACTTTCAGCGGCCGAATTTCAAAGTTATCTGTTATTCTATCGGTGAAAGAACTAATGCTCGCAGTAATCACCACATTTTTACTTCCTTGCGTGGTATAGTTGTAATCGACTTCCGCCTTCACCGTCTGATTGTAATTCACGGCAGTCGTTGCAGAGGTAGATGGATCATTCATGGTCCAAGTAATATTTCCTGATTTCCATTTATTCCGCACGTAGAAAGTGTAATGCTGCTGTCGTCCGTTGTCGAAGCGAGTATAATTTTCGATCGCCACAGCTTCCAACTTCCGAGAGACGGCTTTGGTCTTGGATTCAGCGCCATTCACGGTGAGGGTGTATGTTTTCACGCCATCACTGCTATAATTTACTTCGCTGATCACCATCACAAAGGCATCCTGATTGATCGCGGCATTTTTACAAATTTTAGAAATCAAAAATGCTTTTTATGACGACAAAAAAAAATCTGCTGGCAGTAGGACTCTACGTACCAAAACAGAATTATTTCTTAAAGATTAATTGTGTTATTTTCCAGCCGATTAATCCGCCTATCGCTCCACCGAGACCAGCGATCAAAACTATAAAAAAGATATTAGCCAAAGCTGGGAAATATAACTTAAACATATAAGGAAAAATTTTCATACAGACTACTGCCGATAATCCAATAATTAAATGTTCTTTTTTAAAAGTATACATATCTTTTCCCTTTTTTCCTTTAAAATCCCTTGTTAATATTATAGATAGAATTCCTGCAGAAATAAAAAGTGAGGATAACGCAGGTAACGTAATTAAATCAAAGAAAAAATATCTTTTAGAAAGAAGAATTATAGATAAAGATGTTAGTATAGTAACAAGAAAACACCTATAAAAGAATCTCGCAAAACTTGGTTCGTCAGGGAATATTTCTTTATTTCTATTAATGTAATAAGTTAGAACAACTAAGTTTATTAGCGAAAAAGGAACGCCGAAAAGAAACCATGTTTTCTGAGAATTAGAAATAGGATTAATCATTTTAATAATCAATAAATTAGATAAAAGTAAACTTAAATAAATCAAGTAATACCATTTTTCCTTAATATTAATCATATAAGTAATATTTCATCTATTATTTTAAACCTTTCTATCTAGGCACACGATACATTTACACCACAAACTCCCCCACCATCAATTTTAGTGCCATTAGGTTTAGATGGCCCTTTACCACTGCCGCCAGAGCCTCCACGCGTGCAGATAAGAAACTTACTTTTGAAAGTTTTAAGAAATTAGCTAAGGAAAAAGAGTCTATAAGAAATATCACAATTAAGAAAGCGTGGGTCAAAATAGATACACTCCTTAGAACTGACGACCACATAAAAGATATTGTCGGACCAATAGATTCCATTACATTCAGGGATGTTTTTGAGAAGATGTTATTGTTTGAGCATGAAGAGTTTATAGAAGGAAAATACGCAAATAATTGTTGCTTGGTACACAAAAAATGTGAAGCAAAAGGACGAAATTGTAAGAAGATTATGTCAATAGGAGAGGCCGCCATTGTCGCAGCGTCTGCAAAATATGTAAAGGAGAATAAGGCTAATATGAAACCCTCGTAATTCTGATGAATATCAGAATTACTTGTTTTCCTGCTTCTAGCAGTCTATCAATGTTATAGGCAACTATTCTACACATTGCCTCTACTTTTTGATTTTTGACATCCTTTGATTTGATGCTGAAACCGAATTTTCTCTTGAGAATGCTGAAAGCAGTCTCAACTTTGTTTCGCTGGAGGTATTCTCCATAATCAAACACATCAATTGTTTCTTTTCTGTATCTTCCTTTTCGTTTATGCTTTGGCACATCCAGCCTTTTTTGTAAGATTAGAGGATATGCACCTAGCTCTTCAAACACAATTTTGAAGAGCTTCTCAGCATCATATCCCCTATCTCCGTAAAACGCCTCTGGCTGGTAATTTTTTGCCAACTTCTTGACCAGGGGATACGCATCAATGACATCGTGCCTTGCCTTCTTTCTGACCTTGAACTGCAAGATCAGATAGTGCTTTATCTCGACGATAACACTAAGCTTCAAGAAGGGACGCTTCTTGTAGGGTTTTCCAATTCTTTTGCAATAATGTGGGCTGGCATTATCTAAGCTGATGCCAGTGCCATCAATAGCAACCTTTTCAGGTTGCTCGATAAGTTTGCTAAATGCAACCATCAGCTTATCGAAGATGGCTGTAGGAAGTCTTTTCGCAAACTTGATGAGAGTTGTGTAATCAGGGAGTTTATGTAAGCCCAAATAAGCTCTGAGAGTGATATTATCACTTAAATCTTCAAGCAATTCCTTATAGGTAAACTTGCGGAATTGCTTGTATACCAGCAAAAAGAGATGCTGGTATTGGGTATAAAGCTTATTTGAGAACTTGGAGTTGTGAAGCATAAGCTCCGCTTCTCTGAACAATTCATAGCAAAAATCAGCAAGTTTTTTAAATTTAGAAGTTATTATTTCCATTCGTAGTTCACCTCGTCGATAAAAGCGTCTTAAGACAACACTTTATCGACGTGAACTACCTTATATAACTTCTGAATTAACAAAGGAGGGTTTCATATTAGCCGGAGAATAAGAAACATTTAAAAATAAAAGATAGATTAAGGTCATAAAACACAAGAAAAATAAGCTATTCATCACCTAAAAACTATCAACAATTTTCATCAACTCATGAGCTAATTTCTGGGAATCGTGACGCAATAAGCTGCGCTTCAGGGAATCAGCTTTCTGTGCCTGCACAATATCATTACTCAACAGGTCAACCGCGACTACCCGAGGATCATTCTTCAAATCACTTTGCACCAAGTCTCCTTCCTGCTCGTAAATTTTTACAAGATCGTCAGGAACTTTGCTGCTGTTGACTAAGATATAATCAAAAATATCTTTACCGATAAAACGTTTCAATTCTCGGAGATAAGCGCTCACTGTAAATTTAGTTGTCTGTCCCTGCTTATTTACTAAATTAGCCACCAATGCTTTTTTTGCGCCAGTCTCTCGCAGCGCTTTGCTCACGCCATCGACCAAAAGATTAGGGATCAGTGAAGTATACAAATCGCCAGGACTAAGAATGACTAAATCAGCAGTCATTATTTGGTCTATGGCGCGGGAATTTGCTTCTGGAAATGGCTCCAAATAGATGCTTTGAAATCCCTTATCTATCTCGGTAGAAACATCGATCTCATGCTCTCCATCCAGCATCTTATTGCTGCGAAGAATCATCTTCAAATGAACCTTGTTGGTGGTAACTGGAATAACTTTCCCCTTGATAACCATGATTCTTCCCATCTCTTCAACGGCACGGTCAAAACTTCCCGTGACTTTCTCCAATGCTGACAACAACAAATTGCCAAAGCTATGTCCTTGCAGGCTTCCTTGCTCAAAGCGGTAATTCATCAAGCTGCGCATCAACCTGCCGGAATCGGACAATGCTACTAAACACTGCCGCACATCTCCGGGAGGAAGAACGCCTAACTCGTCACGCAGGATTCCCGTGCTGCCGCCATCATCAGCCATGGAAACTATCGCGCTGAGATCAATGTTATACTTCTTTAACCCATTGAGAACCGTAAAATTGCCTGTGCCACCGCCGATAACCACTACCTTCTTCATTATAGATTAAAAAGAAGGAAAAACGATTTTTAAAGGTTATGCAATATGTAGCTTAAAGAAAAAAAAGAAGGGAATTATTTTCTATCAAACAATTCTTGCAACTTTTTATATCCAGCCGCTTCTTCGGTTAGACCTAATTTTTCAGCAACACGGCTTGCCCGGCAAAACTCCATCTTCTGTTCACATTCTGGAAGTTCCTTTCTATACAATTCGCAAGCCTTTTCTTGCATGCCGGCATCTTCTGCAATTCTTGCTGCAAGAAAAAAGTTTCCTTCGTGTTCAAATTTCTCTATCGCCTCCAGAAATAAGTTCTGGTATTTCTTCTCTAAGCCGGCTTTTGCAGCAGTACATATAGCATCGTATAACCTGTCTTCTTCAATGTATTTCTCAATTTGTTGGGTATATAACTTCTCTGCTTCCTCTTTCAACCCCGCTTTTTCTGCACAGTCAGCTATCGATTTGAAATTGAGGCCGTTTCCGTCCCGCTTTCGCACTTCTTCTATTGCCTTTGAATATAACTCCCTTGCCTTATCGTCCATTCCAGCTCGCTGAGCAAGAAGAGCAGCATACTCGAAATGTTCCATTTTTTCATGAACTTCACTTTCCTGACCATACAATTGTGCTGCTCTTTCGGTCATTCCTGCTTGCTGAGCAACCTCCGCAGCCGCGGCGAACTCTTTTTTTTGAATAAGCTTCTCAATAACTCCTTCAACTCTATCAGTTAAACCTGCTTCTTGAGCATACTTTGCAGCTTTTGCATAATATCCACTACGTTCTAAGGAATCAATCACAAGGGCAGCCTTTTCTTTCCATCCGTTTTTGGCAGCACTTTCAGCAGTCGTGCTAGATGAAAATAATCCTAACTCCTTAACTTGATTAACACATTTTTCCATACTATAAACATCTCCACTTCCTTGGTAAATTTCAAAAGCCGTAGTCAGCATTCCCATTTCCTCAGCTAGAAACCCAGCATGAATGGTTTTTCCTGCTTTTAGATACAACTCTATGGCTCTGCAATTGAAATTAGCATCTTTTGCAAGTTCTGCTGCGTCTTCTAAATGCACTTTTCTCATATGTTCTTCAGGAGCTGACTCGGCCTTTTTCTCAAAATAGCAAGAAGCCCACACCAGCAATTTTGGAGGCACGTCAACCCTTTTATAGCGAAGTTGGCAAACAACCTTTAATCTTGTTTCATCGCTTTGCAAACAGTTAAGTATTTCTTCTAAATTGGCAACTTTTATTTTTTCTACCATTTTCCTACTCCTCCACAAATTCTTCCATCTTCGCAGGCATCTCTTCATCGCCGCGCAGCAATCCTTTCGCGCGCATGTATTCTCTGGCCAGGACATAGAAGACTAATCCAACTGACTTCTTTCCCTTGTTATTGCAAGGGACCACTAAATCAATATCGTTAGCTTGATTGTTGGTATCGCAAAGCCCAATAACCGGAATACCCTTCTTTGCGGCATCTTGGACTGCATTCTTATCAGTCCAAGGATCACACACTACGATAATTTTTGGCTCCCAGAAAGTATCTAAATTGGTGTTAGTCAAAATTCCCGGAGGGTATCGTCCGGTAATCACGCGAATGCCAGTAAGTTGATGTAATTTCTTCAACCCTTTCCAGCCATTTTCCCGCCTGCTGACGACTAAAATATCCTTTGGTTCATACTTTGACAATAGATTTCCTGCCAAGCGCAAGCGCCTGTCAATTTCCTTCAAATTGAGAACACTTAAGCCATCCGGCCTGGTTTTGTAAATAAAATTAGCCATGTACTTGTTCTTGAATTTCGTTCCGATGTGAATACCTGACTTTAAGTACTCATTGGAATCCAATAATAATTCTTCTGTTTGTTGTTCTTCTGCCATTTTCAGTACCTCATTAAAGCCTGAACAAGAATAAGTAACTCGCTCTTGTCCGTGATATCTTTTGCCTCACACGGCTATGTCCATCAACTCAGAGATGAACGTCGGCTTTAAAGAATTAAATTTGAAGATTATTTATAAAGTTTTCTGATAGATTTTGGAAGAAAAAGATCGGAGGACCCAACCATATTCCTCACATGCGTGATGGCCTATCCACGTGTAGTGGACTTTTACGGACTCCAATCCTACTGGTAAACATATAATTGAGAAGTATTTAAATATTTTTGGTCTCGAAAAGTCATTTTTGATTTTGTAATTTGGACGGGAGGATTATTTGAAAGGATAACTTCAAGACAGTGAATTATGTCTTGGTGTTTTAGGTAATGGAAATTATCAAAAACCTCGTGCCTCCTATGGATATTTTTTGCTTTCTTCCTGTGTTTGTAAGCAGTACTTACAAAAGTATCTGCATAAGATCCTATGTTCTCACCGCATCTCGCTCGATAATCGAACAAAGACTCAAATTTCATAAGAACATCTTCATTGGAACTAAGAAGAACGCTCAAGCCTGCATGTACTTTACTAAAATGATAATCCTCACAAAGAACTATTTTTTCCGCACAAGTGAGAGCATGATCCTTTAGCAGAAGAAATATAACTGCGGCGTGTATTGCAGGCGCTATGTTCTTAATAAGCCCAAACTTTTTTTCAATAGCTTTCAAAATTGTTTTACGGAGAATTAAACCTTTGCGGATTAAAGAAGTTTGTCTCTCAACATATCCAATAAAACAATCTTCCTTTTCGTGGTACTTCCCGCCCATATCAATATGAAATTCCGTTGTCAACACCTCAGAAAAAAGAAAAACACGCCGAAGGGATTATAAAAAATATTGTAATAGAAGATATATCTTACAACAGATTTAATTCTAAGAAGTTATTCCTTCCACCATATACCCTAGGCCGTAAGAAATTCCCCATAGCACAGCAGTAACCCCAGCATAAACTCCACCAACCTTTGGATCTAGGGTATCAGTAGGGCAGCTTGGTTTAGCTCCCAGACAAAATCCCGAATCCAACAGGAATGGCACTACATATTCCCTTTCCGGCATACCTCCTCCTTTGGCATCAGTAACACCGTATGTTAAGCCAGTCATTATCGTTGATCCTAAAGTTGCTAATCCCACGATTGCTTCTAACTTCTTGCTCATATCTGCTCCACTCCTTTCTCAATAATTTTAAACTTCACTCTTTTTCCCTCCGGCAGAGACCTGTGCTTCCGCAGAATAATCTCCCTATGCTCTTCGCCGCGTTTCAATTCCAATAAACATTTAGAGCCGTACTTTAACAAATCTCCGCCTACCATCTTTACTTCATCACGATGATCAAAGTCGGCATAGACTTGATTGGTGATCAGCACCGGAATCTTCTTACGCCTGGCGATCTCCACCAGATAGGCAATCTGCCGCCCTAATGCAGAATTCACTTCATACACTTCTTCACTTTTCCCTAATTCCAAGCGATACAGCATAGAAATAGAATCGACCACGATCATGCCTATCTGCTCATTGGCCATGGATTTGACTTTCTCAAAAATATCATTCTGTTCTATAAAAGTAACTGGATTTAAAAAAATAATCCTATCCAATACCTTTTCGTAATCGATACTGATTTGTTTAATCCTCTCCACGGCAATACCGCCTTCCGAATCGATGAAAAGGACTTTTTTACCAGTCTCCGCGACTCGCACTGCCGCTAACAGACAAAGATTTGTTTTTCCAGCTCCGGAGGGACCGAATAACGTGGTCACAATATCGGAGTCGTATCCTCCTTCAAGTAACCTATCTAAAAATGCTGCACCAGTGGAAATTTTAACCATAGTTTATCTCGTAAAGCGTAAAGATATAAAAGTTTCTATTGGCCAAGCTTAGAAAAAGTCGTCGTCTGGGCCTTAAGGTGAGCCGAGCTAAGCTAGGCGTAAGCTAAAGCTTAAGTTACTTTTCTCTCGGTATTTTAATTGTGAAGAAAAGACGAGGCGAACGGCCAAGACGACTTTTTCTACAGGCCTATTGACCAAAGCAAAAATAACCCCATATTTTATAAAATGCTGATTCTTCCTTTCCCATAGCTATGAAAAAGCCAGTTGTGGTTGTAGGAGGCATCTTTCTCACAGTTTTAGCGATACGCCTGATCCTAGCTTTCATGATTCCCGAATTTACCTATGAATCCTATTTCCATCTTCGCCAAGTGGAGCATATTTTAGAAACAGGATTCCCTTTCTATCAAGATCAGCTTTCCTATGGAGGAAGAGAATTGGCTTTCCTGCCGATGTTTCATTATCTTGCTGCACTCTTCAGCCTTCTTCTTCCCGTACCCTTGGTTGCTAAGATCCTTCCCAACCTGCTTACCGCACTTTTAGTCCCCATCACCTATCTGATCAGTAAAAAAGTAACTGAACATGGAACTGGCTCTTTCGTAGCTGCCTTCATTGCTGGTTTTTTGCCTATTTTATATTACACTAATGGATTTGTGGTAAACACGCTCTTCCTCCCCTTGATCTTTGTAGTTATCTACTTATACCTCAACATAGAAGAAGGCGCAAAGAAAAGCGATCCAAAACTGATGAGATGCATTTACATTTATGCAGTGATCTTTTTCATCCTTTGCTTGACTAGTCCCTTAGCCGCCATCATGCTTATTGGCTTAGGCATTTACACTTTGCTTTCGTTTATGGAAGGAAAAAAGATCTATCACGAAGAAGTAGAGGTAATACTCTTTTCCATCTTCCTGTATGTTTGGGTCCAATTTTTATTTTTTAAAAAGTCATTATTGCAGGAAGGGGTTGCCTTCGTCTGGCAAAATATTCCTTCTACCATCATAGCCCAGTATTTTCCTAAATTCTCCATCGGTGTGGCTCTGGTCTTAGTCAGCATCATTCCTTTTTTAGCTGGCGCAGTAGTGGTCTATCGCTCCCTATTCCAGCTCAAAAATCAAAAATCATTTTTACTGATCAGCTTAGTTCTGGCTGCCAGTATCTTAACCTGGCTAAGATTGATCCGCTTCCGGCAATCGCTCGCCTTTTTCAGCGTGGTGTTAGCCGTGCTCTTTGCTGTGTTTTATGAAGATCTTGAACTCTATCTGCAAAAAACCAAAGTTTCCCACCTGCAAAAGTACCTTCTTCCCACCACTATTTTCATACTCCTGTTCTCCACAGTGCTACCGGCAATAAACACCGCTCGGCTTCAGGACCTGCCCTCCTCAGAAGAAGCGGAAGCTTTTGTCTGGATCCGCGATAATACACCGCTTTCTACGACTGTATTAGCAACCTTGGATGAAGGCCATTTAGTAACCTATTATGGGAAAAGAAAAAACCTTATCGACGATCGTTTTATGCTAGTTGATGACGTCGAAACCAGATTCCAAAGCCTTACCTCCTTATTTACAACAAAATTCCGAACCGAAGCTATAGAGTTGGCGGGCAAGTATAATCTTGAATATTTTGTCCTCACTCCTTCCGCCAGGGAGAAGTACCAGCTTAAGAAGGAATTTCCTTACATCACCAGAAGATGTTTTGATACTGTTTATCAGAATGAAACTGCTATCTTTAAACTGAAATGCCAACTAGGGCCGACATAAAGATGAATACTAAATCCGCGACAAAAAACTATGAAAATTACTTCGGCCACCTGTTCCGCTATCAAAAAATATACTTGTGCGCCTTACTTATAGTTCTTGCCGCTCTGCCTTTATTTTCAAACTACCTGCAATCAAAACCGCTCTTGATGGGCGGAGAGAGTTATTATTACCTCTCCTCAGCCCGAGAAGAGCTCCCCTATCATCCTTTAACTTTGCTCTTTAGAATTATTCCTGATGATCTAGCATTTTTATTTCCAGCACTTATTTCGATAGGGATCATCTTGCTATTCTATCTCCTTGCACAAAAAATAAAGATTCCCGAAAAGAAAACATTCTTTATAGTGTTATTTTACCTCCTCACTCCAACTTTTATGTTTACCTATCTTACCATCTCCTCGTATTCTTGGTATTTATTATTACTGCTTCTGGGAGCAAATCTAATGCTTTTGGAAACTAAAAGAAAATATCTTAGTATTTTTCCCCTCCTGTTTGCATCGTGGATCGATACTTTTAACGGCCTGCTGGTACTTGCAGGCGTGATCCTATATTTTCTGGTGGTGAAGAAAAGTAAAGATCGTTTTGCTATTATTCTCGCGATAGGCATAACTGCAGTGATACTACTGAACGCATTCCTGCTAAATTCTCCTTTTTTCCTTGGGCCTTTTACTGTGCAGGATAAGACTGCAGATTTATTCTCCGATTTAGGAAGCTTTAGCGGCGTAGGCATATTTGCCCTTTTATTAGCAATTATCGGTTTAGTCACCAGTTGGCAGAAGAAATACCTCTCTCTTCTACTACCAACGCTTGCACTCTTCACAGCTATGTACATTCTAAATACTTACACTGTTTTCTTCCTGTCCCTGTTAGCGATCGTTTTAGCTGCATTCTGCTTTGTAGATTTACTTGAACAACATTGGAAATTAGCATTCCTCCGCAATGCCGTGCTGTTATTGCTCTTATTAGGCATCTCTTTCTCGGCAGTCTCCTACCTTGATCGTCTTTCAGGATATTCCCCTACTGCTATCGATCAAAAAACATTAGAATGGATCCAGCGAAACACTCCGGAAGATGCAGTAATTCTTTCCGCGCCAGAGAACAGTTATTATGTCAGCTATTTCGCCCAGCGGAAAGCGGTCTTTTCATTGCACCAGCATTATCAACAAAGTTACCAATTATCTCGGGATATCTTTTCTGCTTTTTACATAGATGGGCTGTTCCCTCTGTTGGAACAAAATGAAGTATCCATTATCTATGTTTCAGAAGAGATGAAACAAACCTTGCCGCCAGGGCAAGAATTCTTATTCCTGCTGCAGAACGAAAGGTTTAAATTGCTCTATTTTACCGAAGAGGCAGAAGTGTGGTCATTTGACGAGGCAAAGCAATGATAATAACCTTCCTTGACGCGGTGTTGTTCATCACCTATTTCCTGTTGCTGTTCCTTTCCATCTTTTGGCTGCTGGTATTGTTCTCTTCTGAACCGAAACAGAAAAAAAAGAAACTAGAAACATTTCCGTTCTTCAGCGCTATTGTTCCCGCCTACAACGAGGAGAAATCCATCACCGCTACGCTCCAATCGTTGGTAAATCTTAATTATCCGAAAGACAAGATTGAGATAATCGTAGTAAACGACGGATCAGAAGACCGAACCAAAGAGATGATAGAACAATTTATCTCCCAACATCCTTCTCAGACTATCGTTCTTCTCAATCAAGAGAATCAAGGCAAAGGCCGAGCCATGAACAATGGTTTAGCCATAGCTAAAGGAGAATATTTCGCCTGCCTCGATGCAGATTCATTCATCGCTCCCGATGGTTTGCAAGCCATGCTTCCTATCTTTGAACAAGATCCAAATATTGCCGCAGTATGCCCCCTCTTAAAAGTAAAAAACCCGCAAAACATTCTGCAAAAAGTCCAATGGTATGAGTATGTAGTCAACATGTTCTACAAATTTCTGAATGCCAAACTGGATTGCATCCATGTCACTCCTGGACCATTCAGCGTATATAAGACAAAAGTGATCAAGGATCTTGGCGGCTACGACGAAAACACCATCACTGAAGATCTAGAGATCGCTATCCGCCTGCAGAAGCATCAATATAAAATCGTGCAGACTTTTGATACTGTCGTAGAAACTATCGTTCCCACCAGCTGGAAAAAATTATTCCGCCAGCGCATCAGATGGTATAAAGGCTCGGTTGACAACAGTCTCAAATATAAGAAACTCATCTTCAACAAAAAATACGGCGACTTTGGCATCATCAGGATGCCCACCATCATTTTATCTGGAATTATCGCTATCGTACTGGTAGGAACATTCCTGCAAGCCTTAGCAGCAAAAGCCTTGGTTACCTTTTCTTATTTACGGGACATTAACTTTGATTTTCTTACTTTAATTCGACATTTAAGCTTGGAAATAAATATTTTAACCTGGCCATTTTCCAGGCTTTTCGTAGCGGCTACCTTGATGGGAATCAGCTTCTTTATTATGATCTATTCCTATAAGCTGATTAAGGAGAAAATCACCAACCATGGTCGGACTTTTATATCCCTCGTAACGTATTTGTTTATCTATGGATTCTTTATCACTGCAGTCTGGATGTATATCGGCTTCATGTTTGTCAGGAAGAAGAAAAATTTCTGGAATTAGGAATAAATCATGAAACAAAAACCAACCGATTTAAAATTAATTTGTACACTTATTATTATTTGGGCAATTCCTTCATTTGCTGTTGGAAGCATTTTGTTAATTGAATTAATTTTAGCGAATAGATTTTTTTCAGATACTAATTATGTCTTAACAGGACTATCTGCAGTAAGTACTAGTGCTTTTTTCTTTATCACGTCTCTTGGTTTACTGTTTCTTAAAAGATGGGCATACAAAATAATTATACCTTTATCGTTAATTTATTTAATAATATTAATTCCGGTTTCAGTTATACTTAATTTCACTTACAATACATTTAATTTTAGAATAATCCAATCAATAGTGTTCTCAGTAGTATTAAATATTATAATCCTAACATTTTTTACAAGAAAAAGAATAAAAAGATTATATTTAAAATAAATTAGTTAAATTCCACCACAAACCATATAAATCGCCCCTTCTCCGAATCTGCTATGGGTGGTTTGGAACGTAAAACTAGTATCAAGAAATATATCCTAGCCTTTGTTCTGACTTTATTAGTCTTCTTAGGAGGCATGGTAGCTGGTTTATTCATCGAAAACCTGCGCCTTTCCTCAGCCAAGCAAATCGCCCTCACCGAAAAAGTGACCTTGCGCAGTTTGCAGTTACAGCACAATTATATCGCTTCCGGATTAACTGACTGCAAAACTTTGCACACTATTCTCGAAAACAACATTAACGAACTGGGAAAAAAAGTCGCTATCATCATCGATTATGAAAAAAAAGCAGTATTCAATGAGGAAGAATTTCAACTTCAACTGCAGGATTATTTCCTGACCGAGATCCAATTTTACCTTTTAGCCAAGGACATAGACAAAAAATGCCAGCAGGACAATATTAAGATATTATATTTCTATGATGAAAACAAAGATGAAACCCAAGGGGACATTTTAGTATATCTCAAGAAAAAATTTGACAACAAAGTGCTTATCTTTTCACTTGATTCAGGATTCATGCAGGAACCTATGATCAAAACGCTTCTCACCAATTACAATATAACCCAGTTTCCTGCTCTAGTAATAGAAGAAAAAGTATTTGGGGGACACCAGACTGCCGATCAGCTCATGGAACACCTTTGCACAGAATTTTTGAAGATGGATACAAGTGTACCAAAAGAATGCTTAGCGTACCAACCAGAAAAGATAATATTATCAAAAAATCCTCTTACCTTTACCGAACAGTAAATCCTTTCACTTCTAAAATTCTGGTTACTGAAGCATCTATCTGCGCTTCGGGAATCTCTCCGCGTTCTACTGCTCCCTTCACTATCTGGATCATACGATAGATTTCATTAGGATCTTTATCGAAATTCAGCACCACATCATTCCCAGCCTTAAACACAGCGATGTACACCTCATCAACAGAACGGTAAAACTTCTTCAACCCCAGCATATGTATTTCATCAGAGACGATCAGCCCATCAAAATGAGCGCGCAAATCATCAAGTACTTTCTTGGACACTACTGAAGGGACACCTTCGGAATCAACTTCTCCCGAGGTAATGATGTGGCTTACCATGATTGCTTTTACTTCTCCCTTCTCAACCAAATACGCATAAGGATACACATCTTTCTTACCTATTTCTGCCGCAACCACATATTTGTGCGGATCTTTGACGATCAAAGTTTTCCCCGGATAGTGTTTAGCCGTTCCTAAGACCTCCTGTGTCTGTAATCCTGTCAAATACGCCTGCGCCAATTCAGAAATTTTTGTTTCATCTCCGGGAAAGGAACGGCATTTCCAGATATCGTCTTTCAGATCTACTACCGGAGCAAAATTCAGATTAAAGCCAAGCTTATGTAAAAATTGCCCTTCCTCCACTCCTTTCTCAAAAGCTTCTTCAATCGTATCTACTTCCGAAGCAGGTGTGAACTGCCGGATGAATCCAAAAGGGCTGACGCAGCCTTCTAAATCCGCAGTCACAAAGAAGGGAATAGGCGTTTGAAATTGGAAATCGATGATGGTGTTATTGAAAATGTGCTCAGTCTGCCGGGCAAATAAGTGTATTCCTCCCAGCTGCATATTCCTCCAGGGCCAGTAATTCTCTTTTGTTCCTACCACTACCACCATCTGGGCAACCTTCTGATCGAGAGTTAACTTCTGAAGATCAACAACTTTATGTTTTACATCTACTGGTCCCTGTTTTGGTATCAGTAACCCTTTTGCTTTGGCGATATTCAAAATAGATAACAAAAGGACTATGACAACTAAGGCAAAGAATAATTTTTTCTGAACCTCATATCCTCTTTTTTTCTTCATCTTTTTTTTAGGTGACTAAGCGAAGCGCATGTCACCCCGCCTCTCAAGTGGCGTGACACTTGCTACCAATACGGCTGCTGTTTGCAATAATTGTACGCTTTGTTGTTCAACCAAATCTGTAACCCTTCATCCGCTCCGCACACCCAGTCTAGATTATCTTTGCTCTGGGCTCGGCATTCAAATTGTTGCCGAGCTTGCAGGCAGCATCGATCTACATCTGTAAATGGAGTAGCTTCGTCACCCCATTGGATCACGCACACTGGTTCTTCTTTGTCTAAGGCATATTGTGCTTGTCCCAAGGTAGGAAACTTTATAGCTAATAACATCAAAACTAAAAGTACAGAAAACAAACCTAAGGAAACATTGATGATGAATAAAGCGCGCTCTGAAAGCATACGCTAAATGAAAGAAAAAATATATATAAATCTATCTTCATTAATAGAGATAAATGAAAAAAACGATCCAAAAACAGATAGACGTGTTCTTCCGAGATATAACTGCTATGGGCGGATTGGCTGCTTCTATCTTGCTTATACTTTTATTCCTTTCTTCACCGTTATTGGTCCCTCTCATTGCTGGTTCCATCCTAACTGCCGGTATAATTGTAGTGATCCGCATTTTTTACTTCAAAAACAGGCCAAAAAAAGAAACCTATAGCAATTTTATAGAAAGGATTGATGCTTCCTCATTTCCTAGCTTGCATAGCGCTAGAATTGTCTTTTTAGCGATTCTCTTCAGCGCTCATTTTACAAACCAGTATCTAACTATTCTCTGCACCGTAGTTGCAGCCTTAGTTTCGTATTCCAGAATTTACCTAAAGAAACATGATTGGGTTGATGTTGCTGGAGGAGTAGTGGTGGGAGTGATTAGCTATTTCATGGCCGTCAATATCCTCTGATTAAATAAAGATGGCAAAAACAGATTTCTTCATCAAAGAAACTCTTGACCGTGGCAAAGGAGTTTTCAGCAAAAAAGCATGTAGAAAAAATGAAATTCTCTTTGTCTTTGGAACAAAAGTAGTTCCTTGGACTAAAGCGAATCACCGCAGCATCCAGTTAGGAAAAAATAGATGGCTCAATCCCAGCGAAAAAGAATTAGGATATTATGTGAATCATTCCTGTAATCCTAATGCTTGGTTTAAAAGACCAAACTTCGTGACCGCTTTGCGCAATATTAAACCTGATGAAGAAATAACGCTGGATTATAGTACTTTAATCAATATACCAAAATGGGACATGGAATGCGCGTGTGGAGAAAAGAATTGCCGGAAGATCATTAAGAGTTATTCAAAATCACCAAAGAACATTCAGAAGAAGTATAAGGAGATTGTGTCGTTCGGCACAAAAAAATGAACTTCCCATAGCTTGCTGTGGGAATTACCTAGTTAAAAAGGAATTTTGACTTCTCCTTTTTTTATTTTTTCAATTAATATTCTTCTTTGTGTTTCATTAGTATCGTCAATTAGAGGATTAGCTATGTTTTGAAACAAACTAGTTGGATTCCCTTTATTTTGTACTTTAGTTAGCATCATATGCCCCATTAATTTCTTTAATGTTTTTAAGTTTTTCGTGTGATTTTCCAACTGCAAGTTCTTCTTCATATATTTCAGACAAAATAAACGAATCATTAGAGTTCAATCTTTTAAGACTCCCATCAGGAAATAAAATACAAAGCTGAGTGTCTTTCCCCACACCTTGAGAAACTTCTGCATTTCTCTTAGCTTTATAAACATTGTAAGTAGTGGTCATTATGTCTTCATCACAGGAGTGTTTCTGAAATAAAAGAGTATTAATTGCTTGCGCTCCGCCACTACCAATTGCACCAAAACCTATGTCCCTAAAATTATACATATCAGCTTCGTTGATGTCTATGATTTGAGCATTACCGTTCACATCAAAACCAACTAATAATATACTTGTATTCAGTTTGTAATTATCCACATTAGTAATTACGTTTACGGCCAATTGATTTAAAGCCGGATTAGTCAATAATAATGTTTTTAACTCACCGTAGGTTAAGTGAAATTTGTCAAGCAAAGTTTTTTGAATTTTATTATTAAGTATGTTCCTTATATTTTTGTCTATTTGATCAGCAACTTCAAAAAGACTTTTACCTTCAGTTTCATTTAATATCTCTGTAAAAAGTAGTGTTCTGCCCGATAACATAGCTACAGCGTTACCATTTACTCTTCTCCATTTAAGGATGTCATGCTCAAAACTACCAATATTTTCCAAAGTCAACATGTGGTCAGTTGCTAGAACTATTACCTCTTTACCATCAGAAGCTTTTCCTATTGCTGAAATACAAACCGTCATATTTTTCCAATCTCTTCACTCTTATAAATATTTTTCTAAGATTTTAAATATTCATCTCTTTTTCTTCATAAAATCCCCTAACGTAAACCCATCTCTGCGAACATTCTTATCTTTTTCAAAAGTCTGCTCCACATCTTCAACCACCAAAGAAACTCCCAATATCTTCTCCAATCTTCTTGCAACTTCCACCGACGGCTGCATCCTGCCCTGCTCCCATTTGGCTACAATACTTTCCTTCTCCTGCAAGAATCTGGCAAAATCCTCTTGGCTTAAGCCCTGTTTTTCGCGAGCCTGCCTCAAAACATTAGCATAATACCCAGTCACTCTAAACGGCTGCTCTTTATGCATCTTTTTTTGCGCAACTTTAACCATATCGGGCCTTCTGCGCACCGTACCATATTTAGAGCAGTTCTGGCAGACCTTCATCTCTACTCCTTCAATTTCAGCAGTAAGTAAACTTCCTTGCCGTCCGCACATGTCACAGGATGCCATGGTATTCTGAAAATAAGTTATTTTGAGCTCCGTTTACTTATAGGAATGGTAATTCCTAAGCATTTCTGTTTCCTTTTCAATGGAACTGACCTTTCCGTCCCTATCTACGAAACCTAACCAAGATTTATATTCAAGACCGTTCGCTTTAGCAATATCATTCATCAATGCAGTTATTTCTTCATCCTTAATGAGATCATCGCTATTTCTATCGCCATATGCATTTATGACTTTTGCACGAGCTGAATAATAAGCTTCTACTTTCTGATCAAGCTCATTTTTCTGGTTGTCACTACATCCATAACCAAGAACAATTATTCCTGCAGCTTTCCACAATCTCATCTGAGGTCGTCCTCCCGAACGCTATTATTAGATACAATTTTATAAATTTTCCGAAACAGCCCTTACTCACTATCTCTCTTCCATAACCGCAGCCGAAGGCGAGGGCAAGTCACTACGTTCGTGCCTTTCCTAACGGAAAGATTCGGAATCCTGTCTTAGAATTCCATAACCTATTTAAAAGGAATTTACAGCAAAATTCTCTATGGCCAGAGTCAAAATCAGGGAATATGATGCTAAAAGGTTGCTTTTGGAAAAGCTTAACCATAAATATAAAGGCGTTCTGATTGATTTTAATACAGATTTAAACACATTACCGCAACAACACCCCTGGCTTCTCCAAGAAAAATTAGTCATCAAGCCGGATCAATTATTCGGAAAACGTGGAAAACTTGGTTTAGTCCTTCTCAATGCAGATTTTCAGCAAGTTAAAGAATATCTGAAAGAAAATCTCAACAAAGAGATCACTATCGGCAAAGTAACTGACAAACTAACTCATTTTTTGATTGAACCTCATGTAGAACATCAAAAAGAATATTTTCTTTGCATTAAATCTGAACGGGATTTTGACAACATTTATTTTTCCGCAGCTGGTGGAATTAATATCGAAGAAAATTGGGAATCGGTGGTTGCATATGCTGTCCCCACTCTTCACGATTTAGATGAGGAAAGAGGATTGAAATGGTTATTTTCTTTGCATGAAGATCATCATAATATTAAGCTGGAGGAAAATGAAAAAAAGAATATCCTTGGATTCATCAGAAAAATATTTGAGATTTACAAGCAACATCATTTCTGCTATCTGGAATTCAATCCCTTCACCATCGACAAAAACAACAATATTATTCTCATCGACACTGTCGCCCAAGTGGACAGCTGCGGCATTACCCTGCCATCCCCAAAACCATTTGGCAGAAAATCGCACCCAGAAGAAGAATATATCCAAAATCTCGACCAAGAAAGCGGCGCTTCACTCAAACTTACCGTTCTCAACCCGCAAGGAAGAATCTGGAACATCCTTTCAGGCGGAGGAGCAAGCATAATTTATCTTGACGCCATCGCTAATCTCAGCCAACAACAGGAGATCGCTAATTACGGAGAATATTCCGGAAACCCCACTACTGAAGAGACCTATCAATATACCAAAACCATCCTCAGCCTCATGACCAAAGATCATCATCCAGAAGGAAAAGCGTTAGTCGTTGGTGGTGCTATTGCCAATTTCACTGACGTAGAAAAAACATTCTTAGGCATCATCAAAGCACTAAAAGAATATCAAACCCAATTGCAGCAGGGGAAAATCTCTATCGTCGTCCGCCGTGGCGGCCCAAATTATGAAAAAGGCCTCAAATTAATAGAACAAACTGGAAAAGAACTTAATGTGCCAATAGCCGTGCATGGTCCAGAGGCTCCCATGACTAAAATTGTGGAAAAAGTAGCCGGGGTATTATCATGAGTAGTAATTTCAAATTCACCACAGAAACCACCGCAATATTCTACAATCTGAAAACCTTGCCGATTCAACAGATGTTAGACTTTGATTTCCTGTGCGAAAGAAAACCTAGTGTTGCTGCCATCGTACATTCAGGAAAAAAAGGAGTGCACAAAGCGTTCTTCGGGCAAAAAGAAATACTTATTCCTATCTACAATTCCTTGAATGAAGCAACTGAAAAACATCCGCAGTCAGAAGTGCTCATCAACTTCGCATCGCATCGCTCAGCATATTTCGCAGCGAAAGAAGCATTGGAAACAAACACACTCAAAACAATTGTTATCGTCGCGGAAGGGATTCCTGAACGGCAAACAAAAGAATTGATTGCTCTTGCAAAAAAAGATCTGCAGAACCAAAAACTCATCATCGGGCCTTCCACCGTTGGCGGAATTGCCGCTGGCTCTTTCAGGATTGCTGGATATGCTGGTGGAAAGATGGAAAATATCATCCATGCTAAATTGTACCGTCCAGGAAGTATCGGCTTAGTTTCAAAGTCTGGCGGCATGATGAACGAATTATTCAACATCATCGCCAAAACGACTGACGGAATAAAAGAAGGAGTTGCTATTGGTGGAGATCTCTTTCCGGGCTCAACCCTGCTGGATCATCTTCTCCGCTTTGAATCTGATCAAGAGATTAAACTCTTAGTCGCTCTCGGAGAATTAGGCGGAAAGCAAGAGTATGACATTATCAAAGCTAAACATGAAGGAAAGCTTACGAAACCGTTGATCATGTGGGTCCCAGGTACTTGTGCCAGCATCTTCCCCTGGGAAGTGCAGTTCGGCCATGCCGGAGCAAAGGCTGGAAAAGAAGAAGAGTCTGCACAATTTAAAAATAAAGCATTGAAAGAAGCAGGGATCATTGTTCCCGAAACATTTGAAAGATTAGAAGAGATCATAAGAGAAAATTTTCAAAAATTATCAGCAGCACCACTAGAAGAAACTGCACCAAAAAATGTACCACTCGATTATGCCGAAGCAGTAAAACAAGGCTTGGTCAGAAAAGCCACTAACATCACCACTACCATTTCCTCAGATCTTGGAGAAGAGCCAACCTACGGAGCAATTCCTATCAGCAAAATCGTGAAAGAAAATTATTCTATCGGAAATCTGCTTGCGCTGCTCTGGTTTAAGAAAAAACTCCCTTCATACTTTACTCAATTTCTCGAAAAAAGCATCATATTAACTGCAGATCACGGTCCCGCTGTTTCAGGAGCGCACAATGCTATTGTTGCCGCCAGGGCTGGAAAAGATGTTATCTCTTCACTGTGCAGCGGATTGCTCACCATCGGCCCGCGATTTGGCGGCGCGATTGATGGGGCCTGCAGCTATTTCAAAAAGGCCGTGGAAAACAAGGTTACACCGACAGCATTCATCGAAGAAATGAAAAAGAAAAGCATCCCCATCCCTGGAATCGGACATCGTATTAAATCCATCCGCAATCCAGATAAACGAGTAGAACTACTCAAAGAATTTGCCAAACAAAACTTCCCCTCCAAGAAGTATCTTGACTATGCTCTTGAAGTAGAAAAAATTACTACCAAGAAAGCAGAGAATTTAATCCTCAATGTTGATGGCTGTATCGCAGCGTTATTCCTTGATGCTCTTGAATCATCCAAAGAATTCAGCCAAGAAGAAATCAATGAGATCATCGAAATAGGATACATGAATGGTTTATTCGCACTATCCAGAAGCATCGGCATCATCGGCCATGTCTTAGACCAGAAAAGGCTGAAAGAAGGATTATATCGGCATCCTACTGAAGATATTTTGTATCTGAATGAAGAAAAAGATTAGAAAAAAGAGAAAAGACCGCATCATAACAAATTTTATAAACCAACCCTAGTTCTGAACCGCAAGGTGGTTTATTTGTGACAGAACATCCTAAACCAGAAGATAAACAGAACGCTGATGACGAAGTTATTGATTTTTCTAAGTTCAAGCAAAAATTAACTGGTTTTTTTAACTCGGATAAAGCTGAACCTAAAAAGGCAAAAGCAACTGATAATAGTGACTCAAAAAAAAATTCTGAAGATTCAGTATCTATTGACCTCGATCAAATTAAAAGCGCCGCTAAAAAACACGCCAAATGGCTCATCCCTCTTGCCTGTATTCTTTTTGCACTAACCTCCTCTGTTTACTTGCGGACCATGCCCCAGCGCATGCCCATCGCTGACCAATGGGCAGAAAACACCGTAAACAATTATTATCAAGACCTCATCAGGCAGCAGATAGATCAACAATATCCCCATTTACCAGAACAAAATAAGCAATTGTATCTAGAAAAAGAATGGCAGAATTTTCAAAAACAAAACAAAGAGAATCTCGCTGCGCAGACCAAAACTCTTTCTCAGCAATACCGCGAAAATTTCAAAGATGATAAGGGAACACTTTACCTTCTGGGGATCGATCCTTATCATTTTTATCGGCAGACTCATAACATCCTACAAAATGGAATTCCTGGGACCGGCTACTTTGAAGATGGAAGCATAAAAGATGATTACCGGCTTGCTCCTATCGGAGGGGCTGCGGAATGGATTTTTCATAACTGGTTTTCAGCAAAATGGCATCGATTCCTCAACCTATTTGGCGATTTCCCGCTCATGTATACCTTCTTCTTTGTAGGAGTTATCTTCTCTGCCCTTACGGTGATCCCTGGATTTTTTATCGGAAGAAAATTAAGTAAAAACAATGTCGGAGGATTTTTCACTGCCTTCCTGCTTGCGGTCACCTCATTTTTTGTTAGCAGAACCACGGGAGAAAGCTCAGATACCGATGTGTATACGGTTTTTTTTCCGGTGCTTATTACTTGGCTATTCTTAGAAGCGCTTGACGCAAAAAACCTGAAAGGGAGATTAGTATGGATTTCGCTGGCCGGTTTGGCGACAGGATTATTTGCGTTTTCCTGGACCGGATGGTGGTACATTTTCTTCTTTCTATTGGCCACTCTCGGTTTTAAGATGGCCTACCTGCTGGCCATGAATTGGAGGGATATGAAGGGAACACTTAAGTCGCCAGAGACTAAAGGAACTCTTTCCATATTAGTTATATATTTTACCTCTTCAGCCGTCTTTGTGACTATCTTCACTTCCTTTACTGCATTTATGCGATTTCTCGCTGGCCCTTCAAAATTCACTAACCTTAAATCAGTAGGAGTTTATAATCTCTGGCCGAACATTCGCACCACCGTCGCCGAACTTAACAATGTTTCTTTCGATAACGTCATCGCTACTCTTGGCGGAAAATTATTATTCTTTATAGCCATCATAGGAATTTTATTCCTACTGCTTAGAAAAGATGAGCATGGAAAAAGAGAACCACATCTGGCCTTTTTGTTAGCTCTATGGCTAGGGGCATCATTATACGGAACCACGAAAGGTATGAGATTTGTAATGCAGGTAACACCTGTCTTTACTATTGCCGTAGGCGTATGCCTCGGCATACTCTGGCAATATGCTTTACAATTGATCATCAAAAAATTAAAACAATTCAAGCTCAATCAGAATATAATTAAAAATATAATTAAGATCGCGCTTTTTCTTTTGCTTTCACTCTTACTCATCAATCCTGCAAAAGCAGGCTATGCCCAAGCTCACAATTCCATTCCCAGCATGAATAATGCATGGTACAATACCTTGACAAAAATCAAAGAAGAAGCGCCGCAAAATATAGTCATAACCTCGTGGTGGGATTTTGGGCATTGGTTTA
>CAYIEF010000007.1:0-33128 GCA_964362365.1 uncultured Methanosarcinales archaeon
AGGTGAAAAAAGAGGGTTTTTTGTAGTAGTAGTTTTAGTTATTTTATTGAGTTTTTCTGGGTTGGCGGGATGGGTTCAACATTGTGGTGATGGTAAAAAGTGCATTACACTCTGGTTTGTTTGTGATGACGTTGATACTGATAGTGGGGAGTATGATTGTGACAGCGGTTTAATCCCAGATGATGAAAAAATAAATTGCGACCACCCGGATAATAGTTGCGGTAGTACGGATCCAGGAATTACAGTAGACCTTCCTGCTGTTGATGAATGTGATTTAAGTGGTGAATTTATTCTTCCTCCAACGGACCAAAAAGGATGTTGGGTGTTGGGGGCCGAAGAAGACGCAGGAGGTGATGCTGACAATGATGATTGTGCTGCTTCTACTTTTCCTGTGGGCAAGAAGTGGGGTCATGGCCAGATCTTGATTCCCCGGGAGAATCAGTATTTTGGACCTGTAAGTTCTGAAGCTGATTATAATAGTGATGCAGTTACAGTAATTACAAATTTTTACATCCAATCTAATTTTGAGTACATTTGTTCGGATGACTTATTTTGGCATAAATGTGTGGATGAGAGTAACGCTGGTGATGTAACTTGGGCAGATGGTAAAATCTATGAGTGTACTTCATCAGAATTTACTTATAATTGGAAACTAATAGGCGAAGATAAAGACAATGATGGATATGCGACGGGAGGAGAAGTAAATGAAGATTGTGATGACGATACTTCCGATGATTATTTATCCGGAGCAGGCGTTGAATGTCCGGCTCTGACAGATGCTGATTTTGGTGGAAAAACGTTGAGCGAAGTCAGGCAGGCAGTCAGGGCAGCTTGTGAAAGAAATCCGGGCAGATTTTCTCAATGCGCAGTTTGCATTAACAATGGAGCGGCAGAAGTGTGTGGTGATGGAATCAACAATGATTGCGGCGGCCCAGGACAAAAAGAAGATTACAATACGCAAATTGGAGCAACTCCTGATGGTTGTCACTTAAACAAAGCATCTTGCGAACAACAGCAGGTAGGAATCTGCAGCGAAAGCCAGAAAGCATGTACGCAAGGCGGCGAGCAGTGCGACGAAGATGAAGAATGTCTTTTTGATGTTGGTGGCATATGTAAACCCCGTAATGCTGATACGTGTACAAAAGCCAGCGACTGCGACGATCCTAGCGAATATAAATGTAATAAAAATGGTGAAGAAGGAGTGTGTGAATATCTTGCCATAGAATATTGCAGTGAAGACAGTACCTGCGGCGATCCAGAAGCATGGCTCTGCGATATTTCATCATCTACTGCTAAAAACATCTACAACGAAGAGTTTGATTGGATAGAAACTGCTGAAGGTGGCTACTGCTGCGGATTTGGCGGCGCGAGTGATGCCGGAATAATTGGAGAAGATTATGCTTTCCAAAGCTTAGAGAGTCATGTCTGCCTGACTAAGGATAAGGATTTTGTCAGCACAGAGAAAGATTTTGAAGATGTGAATTTAGATACAGTAATTGAAGATAGTTGCCCTGGTAAAAAATGGTGTTGGATACCTGCCGCAACTGCTAATGCCATCTTTAAGGTTTTTACTGTTAAAAGGCCTGGCGAATTGGCTTTTGATGTTGTTTCTAATGGCGGCGATTGGCTGATGTGCAACGTTCAGATGGATAAAGCGATTAAGGCTCCTGCCATCGCGCCGCAAGGAACAGAACCCGATTTTATAAGTGAAGGAAGCCATCGCTTTTATTGTTATTATGAAGGGAATAGATGGAGTTGGGCTGAATGTACGGGAGATTGGAGTAAGAGGGAAAATCCCAGCATCAAAGGCCGTTATACTGGAGAAGGGCTTTATACACTTCCTCTTTCTTTAACAGCTGATGTGCCTGAAGATGTAAGTCCAGAGGATAGCCCCCCCTATATCAGAGAAACACTTAGTGGGAACGAAATCCAGATCAATTACAAAAACCTTTACAAAAACTATTACGGTCCAGGTTTTTTGGATTTTACCGAATATGACCATTTGAATTTCATGGTCCGCTTTGTGGTGAGTGAAGGAAACCCGGCAGAACTGAAGGATTTGCAGTTGCCGCTGGGAATAAATTTGATTTTGTTAGGTCCTGAGCTTGACAATGGGCCTGAGGCTTACGACGGCCATGTAGCTTATTTTGACGGGGAAGTGTTGGGATACGTCATCAACACTCCTTTTGCAGATTCCGACGGTGATGGAAAATTAGATGATTGGATGCACGTACAAGTTCCTATAAAAGATTACAAGGCGATTGAAAGTATTAAGCTTAAAGCCGGTAAGGAAAATAAAATTGAGGTGCGTAATATTTACCTTACCAGTGATAATTCAGAATTGCCTAACCAGCTTTGTTCCGGAGATAGTTCAGCTACCTATAATTCTTGGTTTGCAGATGCTGATTCTGGAAATCCGGAGGCAGGAGTCACCGGAGAAAAACTCTGTAAAGTGTTGTATGGAGACGAAGCATGGCTAGGGGAGGATCAGGAAGTAAGTGAAGTAGAACCGGCCGCTAACTGTTGCGGTAATGCTGCCAATGAATATTACGCAGGAATAAGTAAAGGACATTTACCAGAAGGAGCTTCAACTGAAGAGTTAGCATATTTCGGCTGCTGGAATTCACAGCCTATCGCTTCCGGCGACACAGTCATGGATGTAGAATTTGAAGTAACCTCACAGCAGAAGGAATTTAATGTTGGTTACAAACCAATAGCATTACCCAGCATAACTATTGGTTATCGTGTTAATTATAGCGATGAAGGAAATGATGGGCCGATTGAAGGCAGTTTAAAATGCAATGAGTTTCCAATCACCATGAACGTAGGCCAAACTTCTGTTGTATTATGTGATTTTACTCTCGCGAAAGATTTTACGTCACAACTTCCTTTAAGATATAGGGGTGTTACTAAGTTATGGTTTAAAGATCCTCTTAGTGATACAGATTCCCCAGTAGAATTGTTCTTCTTTGACCCGGCAACAGCAACAAAAGCAGATGATTCTATAGGAGATGAAATAACATTTGGCGCTCTTGTAACTGATGAAGATGATCCTGAATTTGAGCTTAGCGGCCCGGCTCAGTACCTGCGCGACGAAAAGGTTCTTGAAATATGGAATCATCCAATATCTGTAGTCGCTAAATTGAAACAGAATACTTTTTTTCCAATCGACAACCCCCTCCCTTCAATTACTCCTAAAACTGAAAAAATAACCCATTCCTGCAGCAAAACCGAATGCCTCTTCCCTTTGCCAGGAAATCCGCCCTATAAAGTAACCAACTTACATCCTGATCTATATGAATTGTATTATGTTACTGGAGCATTACCTGCGGATGAAACCTTAGTGACAGATCAGGAATTCCTTGAGTATGCTAACTTGAAAGTAAAAAGAATCGCTCAGCAAGTGCTGTATTACAACGAGGGAGAAAAATCAACTAAGGCTACAGGTTTTTATGGATGTAGAGCAGCAGAATTCATCCAACATCTCGAAGAGAACTTGCAATATTGCGCAGTCATTGGAGATGCATTTTGTTCCTTCAGCGAAGTTCATGAGGAAGAAAATAATAAAGATGCATTTACGATTGTCAATACCTGGAGTGATGAAGGCCTGACTCATGTTGGCTATGCCGATCTCTCCAAACCAGAAGAGGGACAAACTATTTCCACTTATTACGAAACGGCAGAATTAGTATTAAAAGCACAAGAAAAAGCTGCTTCTTTACGAAATCATTCAACTTCAGTAGTGCCAGCACGAAACTTTATCTCTAATGCAGAATTTGCGACCCTAGGGGCAGGTAAGAAGTTGCCGTATTGGGAAGTGTTGGTAAATGATCAAGCTGTATTAGATGAAAAAACTAATTTTATCAAAGAAAATAAATTTACTTTACAAAGCAACCAAAAACTTAGTTCGGAACGAATTTCGGTGCCTTCTGCTGTTGATCTTTATTTCAGTGCAGCACAAGAATGTACGACAAAAATACTTTTAGTTGATAAAGATGGCAACAGCCAATCGGCGTCTTTACCCCAATTCAACACTGGTGATGCCTCATACGTTATTGTAGAATTCACTGGCCCATGCCAAGTAGAAAAACCATTATTGCAGCTTGTCGATGAATTAGGCCCGGCAGAATATTCGTATCAATCTCATCCTGAACTTACGCCTCTTCAAGATGCACGGTCGGGAGCGGCTTGCTGTCCGAACAATTTCTGTTGGAATGGGTATGCCTGCGTAGAACCTATGGGTACATTGACGACTGTAACCGAGCATATTTTCGATGGACGAGATTATCGCTGCATTGATGGAGAATGGAAGCGATCGATATTGAAATTTGACTGGAACAGCCAGCAGTGGGGATTCTGCCCGCAGGAAAATGAGTGTTTTGTCTTAGGATCAGGAAAAGCGGAGAATACCGCGCTAAGCTTCTATAACGGCGAATATCCCATCTGCATAAAAGATAACGAATATGTTTTTGACAATTACTGTAACCAAGGAAATTGGACCAGCAGGACCAAGTTCTTAGCGACGAAATTATTAGAAGTTGCGGAAAATGATGAATATGTGTTATATTGTTCTCCGTACAAAGAAGCGTTGCTGGATTTAGGAAATAATGAAAATTATCTGGGCGGGGAATTTTTAGTGACGCAAAAGCCACCACTAACAATTGGGCAAAGCTTACAAAAACCAGCACAGCCACAAACATTACCCACCTGTTTTGCTAATATCAAAGATGCGCAAGGTAAAAGATTAGTTCCTGACTCGCAGAATACCTGCGTCAACAATGTTTGCGTATTACAGTACAAAGATAGCGGACAGTTCAAAGTAGCCTTTGCAACCACGTTAAACAAAGAAATAGATGATCCAAAGTCCTTCTTAGTTTCTTTAAACATACCTCAAGAGAAATTAAGCCAAGTATGCCAAGGTTCAGGAAGCGATTTCATTGAATGTAATCTACAGGGATTAGAATTTCCCACTACTGCGGATTTATACCACTCCAAAGAATTGAATGCAATAATCTTCGCTCGTGATGGATTACAGTTAGAGCCGGGAGTTATCGATAATATCGTAAAATGGTTTAAGAATCTTTTCGGTTCAGGTTTATTAGCTGAAAAAACATTTGTCACTCAGGCGCAAAATTTTAGAAACGTCTACATCGCAAATGTTGAGGGCAAAAAAGTAAGGGCAGTGGAAGAAATATTTCCAGGAGTAAAACAAACTTTAGTAGCGGAATACCAAAACTTTGATACGCCGGTGTGCGAATATGTTAAAAATATTAAAGTTCCGCCAGAATTAGAAGTAGAGTTATTAGAACAGGCTTCCGGCATAGAAAAAGTACATTGCGCAGTTAATGATACAATACAAAAAGTAGTGGTAAATGCTGGATTAGATTTCTTCTGGCCGCAGTTGACTGGAAAATTGCGGATCGGAGCAGAATAGATTTATAAGTTTGTAAATTTTAGTTCTTCGTAGTACAAAAAGAGTGTGAGTAGATTGGTCTTTCAAAAAAAATCTCGTACTAAGTCAGGGCAGATTACCGTATTTATGATCTTAGGCTTATTGATTTTGTTTATCTTCATCTTTGTCTTTAGCTTGAGCGCAGGAGTTAAAAAAGGACAATTGCAAGAGATTCAAGAAAAAACACTTACAAAAGCTTTCAAAAAAGAAGCATTGCGCATCTTTGTTGAGGACTGCTTGACCGATGAACTAGAGAAAGGTTTGGTGACTATTGGAAAACAGGGAAGGCTGTGGAGCGATCAGCCGGGCGGCACCCGAAATTTTGAAGAAGGGATTTCAGGGATAGGTGCGGGAAATGATCGAATATTTTATGGGGTAATTCGCGATCCTTACCTGGAATATGAAAATGCCTATCCCTGCAGCAATGAGTCCAGTCCAGATGAATTCTGTCAATATTCTTATCCTAATACTAAGATTGGCTTTGGTTCATTAGAATTACGAACCAGCACCATACAGAACGATTTACGGCGCTATTTGTTGAACCGGACAGTACGGTGTGTTGCAGAATTTGTCAAAGGAAATGTTTCCAGCAGCGCGGTATTAGAATCGCAAGAAATAGATCTGAACTTGGGGATTCATGATGGTGGCATAGATGTAAAGGTACATTATCCATTGAAGTTAAGTTTAGGAAATGAAGAATTTTTCCATCTCTCACAGTTTGATTTCTTTTATCCTACTCGATTTAAAGCTTTACTAGACACTGCCGTCAGTTTTCCTTTACGGATGGATTGGCAGTATGTAGATTTTGGTTATAACAAGGTTACCTTGGAAAGTCCTTCTTTCACCTACGGCAATGAAGCGGAAGTGCGAAACGGCAATTGTCTGCCTTTCAAAAATTATTTTTTCTGCCAGCAAGCGTTGTTTTCTGAACAATACGCATCATTAGGAGTGGAAATGTCCCGGCAAGCATTACCAAATGGAGATGATTTATTCATCTTTAAATCGCCAAGCGTTTTGAATACTCCCGAATTGTATACTTATCAATTTGCACGGCAAAATAGGCCGCCGGCATTAGATTACGTGCATAGGTTAGAATGTCCTGCTGCAGGGTATGATTATTTGGTAATTAAAGATGATCCTGAATTAGGAATAATTAATTTCACGCTTTCCGCACATGATCCCGATGAAGACAAAGTCAGTTATAATGTCTTGAGCGATGATTTTGGTAATTCTGAAGAAGAAAATTATGTGCGTACAGCCGTAGTAGAACGAAAAAATCCCTACACTATCCGTGCCTATGCGCGTGATCAGCATACTGTGCAGGACTGGCAGGAAGTTAGAGTGTTAGTAGATAGACCTTTAGAATTAGGTGTTTCTTTATTCATACCTTACAAATTTAGAACTTCAGAGGGACAGCTCAAAAGTTATACTGACATTTTTCCTTTAGGCAATGCTTATTTAGTGTCAGTGGAAGATCCTACTTTTGTTAATTTGAAATTTCCTGAGACTTCTCTCGCTTCTTCCTTGTATCATCAGGCAATCACGCTATTTTATGAGAATAAAGAAAAAACAGAAAGTTTTGGTGATGGGAAAGGATATGCTCTTCCTCAAGGATTACAGATAAATGGGAACCAAGGTTGCTTTAGCTTTCCCGGATTAAAATCAAAAGATTGCACTTTAGTGGGATATAAAAATGATATACTGGATTCTCAATGGAAAACGTTATTACAAGGATCCTATAATCATTTCAGTAAACTCACTGAAACAGGTAGGCTTAATTTGTCATTTAATGCCAATTATTGCGCTTTGTTTGATAAATCTAAATCTGCAGCAGTCACCGTGGTAGTCAATGAATGTGTACCGCATCGAAATCCAGAACATCCCTGGGCGTATCCTCACCATAACTTAAAATATGACAATTTTAATTTTAATACCCTTCAAGGCGATTATATCGAAGAAGAAGAGATCAATCCTTTTGAAGCGACGCATAGTTGCTGCATCGGCGTGGCAGAAAATCCAAACGACTGGCAGATTGCCGGTGTAGATCATCCTAAGCCTTGTTTTGTCAATCCTGAAGCAGGATGTTATGGGCAGGTTCCATCGACTAAATTTCCAGAAACGTATTACACCAGTTCTTTTGAGGGTTATTTACCAAAACAAGAAGGATATGTCTTAGAAGAACAACAGCAATTCTGCAGCGGAAACAGAGGCAATATCTGTGACGGCAATTTTAAGAATGAACTTAAGGAAGGCAAATTAGTCTGCGGTGTTCCTGGACAAAACAGCTGCAGTTCCAATATTGACAGCAGATGCGCAACTTTAGATTTTGAAAATCCAACACTTGCTTTTGGTTATGTTGGAGAAGGAGCAGAAGCAGGCTGGTGCCATGGAACCTTCGGTTGTTCTGATTTCTGCCAGGAAGCGGTTGCTTATACTGAATCACCAACCGATACAAAAGTGTTTGATATAAATGAGATCGCCAAGGACGAGGAAGCAGTCTATGAAGAAGATATTTCTTTTAGCTGCGGCTGTACTGCAGAAGGGCAGATCTGCGACAGCAATTTCGATGGAAAGTTTGGCGGTGTTTGCCAGGCTGATGGCAGTTGTCCAGAGGTGTAAGCTGCTTTGTCAGTTGCAGAAATTTAATAAAGGAGAAGTTATTTGAAAAAGGTGGTGAGAATATGGTAAATGAACAAAAATTATTGAAACAATTTATCGCTAAATTGAAAAAGACCGATAGAAATTTATGGGGTAGGTCTCACGGAGAGCTTCACGACTATGCCGGTGCGACCCAATATGTACATTATAGGTTAGAACAAGAAGATATAGTTGTGCATGTTGAGTCAAATAGATATGGGTACGGATTAGTGGCGTTATCAAAAGATGAACAAGTATCAAATAGATATCGTGCCAATGGAGCACAAGTAAAAAGCTTATATGAATATCTTGAAAATGGGAGAAGTTCTGACCAAGAAATGAAACAACAAAAAAGTCTGTCGGCATTAGAATCCATGCTAAATGCTTTATAATATTTTTTTGGTATTTTTTACCTATTTTTTCTCGTCTTCAATCCCTAATAACATTTATAAACCAAAAGACTTTAGTAAAGTACGAGGACGATGTTCAAAAAAAGAGGCCTATTTTTAGTAGTTTTAGTGTTACTCCTAGCAGTATACGCGTCCTTTTCTGTTGTGGCAGAAACCACTGGTTGTTATGTCTATCCGCAAGGGAGTGAGGATCTTTATTGTGTTCCAGGGGTTCTTGACACTGAAGCAGAGACTGATTGCAGTCAACATGGTGATTGCGATCTTAATACGCACTTTAAGCCAGGATCTACTTGTGCAGAATTTAGTGAATGTCAGGAAATAACCTGTAGTGTTGATTGTCAATTACATGCGCGCGGAGTTTGTAATCAGATGGGCGGAACAGAAGTGCCTCAAGATCAGTTTTCTTATTGGTGTTCTCCAGGATGCTGTAAAGTTGATACCTTCTGCAGTTTTAACTTGAATAGGTATCAATGTCAGAAGGAAGCAACCAATCGGGGAGTTCCTCTCTCTAATATGATCTATGATAACAGCTTAGGCATGAGCACTGCGCAATGTAATCAGCTTTATTGTGGAGTCCAGATAGTTCCAGGAAGCTTAACTGGGGCAATTACAGACCAAAGCAATACTCCTTTAGCCAATGTAGAAGTTTCTTTACAGGGAACAAATCAAAAAACGAGCACTGATGCTCAAGGGGCATATTCATTTCCTTCGCTAAGTCCGGGGGCATATTTGGTGAAAGCAACAGCATCAGGATATATACCTTCTACTTTTGAACTCATTTTACAATCCGGACAACAGGCAGTTAAAAATATTGTTTTAGCTACATCAACTGGTGTTGGAGCTTTGCAAGGAACAGTGAAAAGCACCACTCAAGCTGCTATTCCGTCTGCAACTATCGCTTGGACTGGCCCAAGCAGCGGTCAAATTGCAGCAGATGCAAATGGATTGTATACTATCCCTAATCTTTTGCCAGGCACGTACACGGTTACAGCTAGTAAAGTTGGTTATCAGCCTTTACAAAAAGTAGTTATTGTGGGTGAGGGAGTTTCGCAGCTTGATCTTGAATTGGCAAGTACAACATTCCAAGGAGTTAAGGGGAAAACATATCTTGATGTAAATAACAATAAAAAGATTGATGTGGGTACCGATACAGATATTTTCGGCGCTAAAATTTATGTTGATGCTATTTTCAAGGGCTTATCAAAATATGGGATTGGTAGCGCGGCTGGAGATTATGAATTCTCATTAGCGGTCGGAGAGCACAAGATCACTGCCTCGTATCAAGATTATAACGGCGATCCACAGCAGATTCTTATTGCTGAAGGATTAAGCTTCAGGGCAGATATTCTCTTATCAAAGTACATCGGCGAATGCAGTTTCGGCAATCCTCCAAAAGATGTAACTACATTTTCAGCGAGTCATGTCAAAGGAAAGGAAGAAGTCCTTCTGGAGTGGAAAAAGCCATGCCCAGAAGTGTTGAATTACCAAATAACTAAGTATGAAGGAACAACCCAAGTAGATACCTTCACTATTTCAGGAGCAGAATATTCCAAACTGGATGGTGATGTAGAATGGGGCAAATCATACAAATACGAAATAATTGCAACGTATGATGGAGGAGTTCAATCGAAAAAACCAGCTATCACTTCCATTACCTTAGGTGATAAAGCCTGTGAAGAGAGATATTCTGAAACCACCGGCTGGGATTTATTCTGTACCGCAGGGGTCACGGTTGAGCGGAAGAAGATATGGACTTGTGATGAACAAAATAAACTGGTTGTTTCTCAGGATTGTTCCGTCAGCGATGGGGATGGCGAAGTTTATTTTTGTTCTGAAGTTGGCCAGCACAATGCGATCTGTAAAGATGCGGGGGTCTGCAGTTTAGGTGCAGGTCAATTTGGCTTGTATTACTCGCGTAATGAGTGTTATAATCCGGGAACTGGAGCTGCTCCAGAAGAAGCGGGCGCAGCCGCGTATTGTTATTATGATTCAAGCGCTTCCACCATTGTCAACCAATGTAATCGTTGTGATACGGTGGCAAACTGTTTTGATTACAAAAGTAAAGATGCATGCAACGTCAATAATTGCCTAGGTATAGAATGTGAATGGATCAATAGTGCAGAAAAAACTCCTTTGCTTGATTACAGCAATTTGTTCTCAGGCTTGGACATTCCTACTACGGTAACTCCAGAAACAGGAGCAGGGTATTGTGTCGAAAAGGATTATGATGAAGATGATCGTTGTTCATTGTGCGGTCCTGGTGGAGGTTTGTACGAAAATTATTACTGCACCGATAAAGTATGTTCTGCCTTAGGCGCATGTTTTTCAAATTCTGTCACGCAAGGCAAGGCTTTAAGTTACTGTGCTTCCTGCGGCGATGAACCGACCAGCCAGACTAATTGTTATACTTACCAATTTGAAAGCGAATGTACCGGCGGACAAAATCTAGAAAGAAATGACCGCCAGGAAATAACCCTTTCCACTGATCAATGCGGCTGGGGCAGATGCATTTGGAGCGGCATACCTGGCGGAGCAGGAAGCTGTGTTAAAGATGGAGATGGCAACCTTAAAGATGATTGCGCTGGGTTTGCCAATGCCGGAGAGCAAGCTGCTTGTAAAGTAGATAACACTGCTCCAGTCACTAAATTACCTCTTTCAGGAGCCAATGTACTTTCCCTGACTAAATCAAACCTTACCTTCCAAGCTAAGGACAAAGAAAGCCCATTGGGAGTGATAGGATATTGTTTGGCTAGCGCTGCACCAGGAAGCGCGGCAATCTGCACTTCTTTCACTGAAAAAGCATATCCTGGAAAATTGAAGGATGAAACGATTGTTGTCAATGTTTTAGATTCGCTGAATGAACAGGTTCCTGGACAAACCTATGCTCTGAAATTTTATTCTAAGGACAAATATTTCAATCAGGAAAACGTACAAACAGCTTTTGTCTACATCGACAATGTCCCGCCTCAGTTTGAAATCAATCAGGAAATGAAAACTGCCGGCGATAAAACGACATTGACCGTATATCTGGACGGAACCAGTGAACCTATGCAATGCACTTTCAATACAAAGCAAGTCTTACCGGCTGGCGTGGAAAAGAGTATGGTAGTAGATAGAACCAAGCAAAAGAAGGAAGCAGTATTCAAAGATTTAGATGGCGTGAAGCATGAACTTACGGTGACTTGTGAAGATAATCAGGGTAATGTTAATACCAAGCAGAAAACATATACTTTTGATTTGGAAGAGCGAATCACCTTAATTACACCTAAATTGTACGGGGCAGTGGCTTCTACTAACATAGAATTTGAGTTGGATACTACTACTGGTGCAAGCTGCGGTTTGTATCTTTCTACTACTAATCAAAAAGTGGCTGATTTTGTCAGTGATGAAAATGGTAAAACCCATAAGACTGATCCTGTTCCTGGTTTTGTCGAGCGAGAATATGCTGCAGAGTATAAAGTGATCTGTAGCGATTTGTTGACTTCAGAATCGTACGAAGAATACTTACAATTTAAAGTTGACTTCAGCGCTCCTGCTACTCAGATAGTGCTGCAGGAAGGTACGAGGGTTGCCACCCCTCAAGGATATGGATGGGAAGAGTATTTTGTGAACTCAACGCAAGTTTCTTTTGAGTGCAACAATGACGGCGGTTTTGCTTGTGTTAAGACTTATTATTGTTTAGGAGAAGGTTGCGAATTAGTAAATAATCCTGGCTATCAAGAATTTAATCAAGTGCTTACTTTACAAGAAAGCAGCTTGATTTGTTATTACTCTACCGACGAAGCAGAAAATCCAGTATATCAGCCTGCTTGTGGAAGAGTGCGGATAGAGGGGTACGGTATTACCTTAGAAAAGCCGCCAATGTACTGGTACCAAGATCAAAAATGGGGAATAAGCAATGTTCCTGAATTTACTCTGCAGTTTTACACCAGAGTTCCAACAGTCGAATGTAAATTTGATTTTGCTCCTGGGTTTACCTATAACACTCTGCCGGCGCATAAAGTGTTGAAGCCAACTGCGGAAGGAAAGTATGTTGTGGAAGATTTCCCAACCAGCGTGTTTTCAGAATACTCAGAAAAAGGCGGGACAAAATCGTTATATGTACAGTGCTTGAACTGGGAAAACAAGCTTGGTCCGGAACAAAAAGTTATGCTGGAATATGATCCGACCAAACCGGTAGTGACTAGCGCATCAGCCAGGCCAAGTTTTATCGGAGAAGGTATAACCACCACATTAATTGTCAATACCGATGATAAAACTGTTTGTAAATTCAGCGATAATTCCGATGGCACTGGAAGTTCAGAATATGGTACGATGGAATTTTCGTTTCCGGGAGCTGAATTTAATCAATTAGATACAGAGCATCAAACGATATTTAATATTAATTTTCAAGGAGCGAAGAAAGAGTATGTGCTGGCGGTTGCTTGTAAGAATGGCGCCGGAGATATTTCCGAAACTGCTGAGATACGGTTTACGGTAGATTACAGCGCTTTAGGCGCTATTAACAAGATAACGCCTAGCGGATTTATCCAACAAAAAAATGTAACTCTTACCGTCGAAACAACAAAAAGGGCAACATGTGAATATAAGCAAGGGTTAGATTACCTTCCTTTCCCTAGCGGTGTTGGCACAGTACATAGCGCATCCCTTGGCGGCTTAGAAGAAAAGAAATATATCATTCCTATCCGCTGTATGATTGAGGATCATCTGACCGAAGCCAGCGCAGTGTTTACGATTGATCAAACTCCACCGCGCATCTCTTCCATTAATGATGGAACCGCTACTTGCGGCGCTGAGACGATGCAGGTGATGGTCAGCACCAATGAAAATAACATAAGCAGCTATTATTATGAGGTTTATGATCTCGGTGAAGGATCAGCAAGTTCGTTAAGCAGCGCTTCTTTTACCAATACTGTTTCAACTTCGCAGAATGGAAGCAGCAATGACACCAGTAGCAGCGTAAGTAGTTATAATTCATATCTCGGAAGTTTACAAGGTACATTAGTTTTTGATGCTTCTGTTGGTCCAGGTCTTCCTTTGGCTGTTCCAACTGCAAGCTTACAAGAAGGCCATAAATACAATTTGAAAGTAGCTGCTACTGACGCAGCAGGAAACATTGGAAGCTTTGGTGACAGCGATGGGTTTGTGGTAACTTCTGCAGAGTATGCAAGCTGTGAAAGTGATGAAGGTGCTCCTGCAGTGAATGTGGTAATCAACGATTCTCTTCCAGAAAGTTGTACATCTACACCCGTCGAGTTGCAATGCGTCGATGCTAATGGATGCGGTATCAGCTATGGAAAAGCATCTTCAACAGATCTCTGTGAACCAATACAGGCATACAATGGACAGAAGATCTCTTTTGATAAATCAGGTTGGATTTGTTATGCAGTAAAAGATAGTGTTGGGAATAATTATACCGGCTCGCAACGGATTACCTTGCTGGATGCTGATGGGGATAAAATCTTGGACAGCTGTGATCAATGTTCTGGCACGGCGGCAGGGAAAGTAGTTGATGAGATCGGCTGCGCCAGCGGGCAAATACCACTATCTGAACGAGGTAAAGATGCTGATAAGGATGGATTGCCGGATATGTGGGAAAAGCTGTATGATGCAGAAGAATGTAGTTTTGATTCGGTAAGCTCTGATTCCAATGCCAATGGAGTAAGCGATACTTTAGAAGACTATGATGGGGACGGTTACACCAGTTACGAAGAGTATACTAAAGAGTTTCATCCTTGTGTGGCTGAGCCGGGTAAAGTCGGTGTAAGCGTAACTGCGGTAAAAAAGCCTGCTGTGGAAACATTAGATTTTGTAGCTTGGATCTTCCTGCTATTAGGATTATTGTTGGTATTAGGCGGAACAGGATACTTAGTGTATTATTACACCTTGCCTGGAACGAAGCGTACAGGGAAAACTGCTGAGCAGCGCGGCGTATCTAGGACCTCAGCTCAAAAGCCTGCTGCTACAACATTCCAACCACAGAAAGTAGTGCAATCATGGGCGGAAAAATTAGCTTTGCTGCGAAAATCACGTGAAGAGCGGGCTAAGGCGCGTTCGCGACGAGAAGTATTTGGAGAATTTGGAAAGCAATCGGTTCAGATCCCTCATCTAGAGCCTTTATTACGCGCTCCGCCGAAGGATCATCTCTCTAAAGTAAGTGCCTTGGCTCAGAAATATGCAGAACATAAAGAACAGATCAAGCCTGGACTTCGAGCAGAAGAGAAAGGCATTTTTGCGAAATTGGAAAATATAGCTGAACAAGCTAAGAAGAAAGATATTACTGACATTGTCGATAAAGATGAAGCTAAGGATATTTTTGAGAAATTGCGGAAGCTGAGCAAAAAACGAAAAGAGTAAGAGAGAGTTAGTTTGAGTGTGGATTATGGTTTTTAGAGACAAAAAAGGCATAGGAGTTGGACAGGTTTTTATTTTTATCATCGCTGCTATTACTTTTGCCATGATTTTGATTTTTGGATATCGCGCTATAACGGGATTTTTGAAGAGCGGAGAAGATGTTGCTTTTGTACAGTTTAAGACAGGGTTGGAAAGTTCGGTTAAGAAAATATATACGGAATTTGGTTCGGTACGGGTGGAACGATATTCTACCCCTCTTGGTTACAGTCAGATCTGTTTTGTAGACTTAGATAAGCCATATAATCAGGATCTTTGTAAACTTGATCAATATGCCTGCAGTGTTTGGAAGATAGCTGCTGATTCGGGAAAAGGTTATGAGGGTGTGGATGAAAATGTATTTCTTACCCCTGCTGCTCCGGTTCCAATTAAAGTATATAAGATTAGTGTAGAAGATCCAAAAGAGAATGATTTCTTATGCATTCCCATCAAACAGGGCGCATTTAATATTGTGATGGAAGGAAGAGGGGATAAAACGCTTCTATCTGAGTTGCCTTCTGGGGGTTGAGGTTTGTCATGATGCTGGGAAAGATATCTGGGAAGAGGGGCCAGATGGAAGTTACGTTTAATTGGGTGTATATTTTGATCGCCGGCGCAGTTATATTATTGTTTTTTGTAGGATTAGTAGCGCGGCAGAAAACAGTTTCAGAAGAACGCCTTTCTGGAGAAGTAGTTCAAATCATGAGTTCTATCCTTGCTGGCGCAGGTGTTTCAGAAAAGACCAAAAACTTCATTGATGCCAGCGGGTTAGCAGATTATACTTTATACTTTCAATGTTTAGAAGGAGTAAGTGAGTTTGGCATCAAAGATCGTCCAGCCAGAACACAGAATTCCATCGATCCGATCTTTGCTCCTCATGAAGTTCGCAGTTCACGCATTGTGACTTGGAGTTTGCCCTACGCTATGCCGTTTAAAGTGATGGATTTTTTGTTTGTCATCCCTTCCAATGTAAAGTATTACATCATGGGCAATGATGCAGATTTTGTGAATGAATTTCTAAATTCTACTGAGGGAATTGAACGAGTTTTTGTTTCTGGATTGCAGCAGATTGAACCAGAAGAAAATTTGCAGGTGCGCATTATCGATACCAGCGGTACAGTTATTCCTGGTTCTAATGTTCCTGCGCAATTACAATCTTTTGAGGATGAAGAAGTCAGTGCAGTAGTATTTACTGGGGCAAACCAAGTTGATTTTTATCAAAAGCATGGCTCATCGTGGAGGAAGAGCAACCTAAACCCATTGCGGGTCATTTCTTTGTCTGGCGAAAGGGACGCAGCTAAATATGCAGCGATATTTGCTGCAGGTGACCAGATGTATTGGTGCAACATGAATAAAGCCTTGACTCGGATGGGATTATTGATGGAGGTCTATGGCGGAGAAGAGATAGCGTATGGAGAAGCTGGCGGGAAGATAGGTGAGCTAATTACGTATTATAACAATGATATTTCCAGTGATTGCCGAGGCCATTTAGAGCAGTACGATGAAAATGCCTTAGATGCATTGACAAAATTATCACATGCCACTACTGCCTGCCGTTTAAATCAAGGATCCTGTGTAGACTTGATTGATGCAGCAGACATGCTCAGGAAAATTAACGATAAATTACGGATTTCCTGCAGTGTTTCGCTGTATTGATGGAAAAATAGTTGAAGAATCTGAACACAAAAATATGAAAAATAAAAGATTGAATCGGAAAGGGCAATTGCAGATGACCGAAACTATCGCTATCCTCTTTATATTTTTCATTCTGCTCTTATTTGGAATAATTTTTTACTTTCGCTATCAGAAAGTTGCCTTTCAGGAGAAACAAGAAGAATTGTTAGCAGCACGGGCCATGGAAAGCACTCTGAAAGTATTATTTATGCCGGAATTAATTTGTAGCAGGGGCGAAGCGGAACCAGAAGATAACTGCTTTGATGTGTTAAAGCTTAATGCGACTAAGAAAACCATGCAGCAGCATCTTGACGAGTATTATTTTGAGATATTTTCTTATGCAAAAATTTATGTCCAGGAAACCTATCCTGAAAATAAGACCTGGGTGTTGTACGACAAGCCAAAACCAGAATTTACCAGGAAAGAACCGACTTTTTTTGTGGTTACCTTACGCGATGAGTTAGCTGGAAAGGATCAGCCTGAATACGGGTTTGGGTATGTGGGAGTGACAGTGTATTCGTGATTTGAAAATGGGAATAAAAAAAGATGTTTGTGGGCAGATGGAAGCAGTTGGCTTAGTGGTAATAGTTATCTTGATTGCCTTAGGCATGCTTTTCATGGCTACGTTTGCGTTAAAGTCAGAACCGCAAAAAAAGATATTTACCCGTAAAGGGTTAGCATATAGTACTATGAGTGCCTTGATGAAAACGACAGTAAGTGAAGAAGCAGCTTGTTATTCCTTGAGCCAAGGAGCGCCTAAAATAGGCGGGGATGTGATTGAAGATTGCGCCAAGTATAAGGATGTCGATACTTCTATATACCAATGCATGGGGCCTGTTTCCAAGAAGCCATTACATAGCTGCGATTTCTTGGCAGAGATGATAACATATACTTTAGATACTACCTTGGGAAGCTGGAATAAGCATTATGAATTTCATGCACAGCTTATTCCATTTCAAGGGGAGGAACCGATAGATATTATTGAACCAATTATAGCTGGTGGATGTCCGAAGTGGAAGGAACGAGACAGTTCAGGGTTGTTTCCTATCAATACAGAAGCAGGATTAGTGGAGAATAGTCTGTATTTATGTGATTGAAAATGTTATAGCACTATGGATAATTATTTTTTGCACGCCACCATTGGCGCCGAAGTATGGATTTTATTATCATTGAATTTTTAGCAACATTTATATACACATTTTCTTTCTTCATTCGAAGGAATAGTTACCAATATATAGAGTAAAAAAAGAGGTGCTTAGAATGACATTTTCAAGAAAAGGGCAAGGTTTGCCGATAAACGTTATAATTGTTGCTGCTTTAGCGTTGATTGTTCTAGTGGTTTTAGTGGTTATATTTACCCAACAGACAAGCCAGTTCGGCCAAAAAGTTGGCGAAGAAACTAAAACAGAATTGTTCAAGATGCGGATTTTCTACGGCCAGTGCCGGCCAGGGGAGTCATTTGAGAATACTTTTATGAAAGAATTTGATTCTGCAAACTCAGAAGAAGCAAAAGATACGGCACGATCAAGCTTCAGGGGAGAAATCGACCGCTGTAAGGAATTCAGCGACGGCAAGGAATCGTGTGGATCTGGATCTGGATGCGTCTGGCAGAGTTAAGTGGGCGGTATACGGCTGGCGGCGTACAAATGGAACTAACGATGAATAAAAAAGCCCAATCACATATGTGGTTTATTATCATCGCAGCTGTAGCTGCTATCATAACCCTTGTAGTAGTTGTATTTTTATTCACCCGAGGAACTCAGAAGGCTGAAACTAGTTTATCCGCATGTGAAACAGCCGGTGGGGAATGTGTTGGAGCAGGAACTTGTCGAGATATTGAAAGGGGAACACCTTTTCCATCTTTGGAGTGCACAGAAGATGGTCGTCCTGATCCCAATAAGGAATGTTGTTTGGGTATTAAAAAGCGGGCAGCTATAACTTAGATAGGTTGCAACGATGAAATGGCACAAGAAAGCGATGAGTAATGAAACAATAATTTTAATTGTTATAATTATGCTTGCTTTATTGACAGTTGGAATTATTGTGTATGGATTGAAAGGGAAATTGCTGTTATCCCCATAAAGATGTGGAAATGTGGTATGGTATCAAAAAAAGGAGACATAAATTACTTAGTATGGATTATCGTCCTCTTAGTTTTTATGTTGGTGGTGGGAGGAATTTATTTTATTCTTAAAGGGCAAGGGGAAGGGTTGTTAGATAAGTTCTTCAACCTGTTTTAATATGGTCGATGCAACCGAACTGGTCAAAATTTTTGCAGCGATAGTTTTCGGAGTTCTCATAATAATAGCTCTTTTTGTTTATGGCGGAGAAGGAATAGTGGGCAAGGTGAAAGAGGCAATACTTGGAGCTAAAGATATTCTCCCCGAAGTTTCCGTTGGCTTAGAAGAGCAGAAAGCAGAGGTAACCATCCCTGACGAGCATAAAACACAAATTTTAACTCTTCAAAAAACTATTGAATTCATGTTAGGGGAAGGAAGAAAGGATTGTTTTGCGAAATACAGCAAATTTACTGATGTGGGTGATGCTTCTACTTCACTGACCTTTACCTTACGGGACGGGAAGACGCTTCTTACCGTGCATGGCGGCGCTGGTGGAAAACAAGTAATTGATGAACTTTCTGCAGAATTCCAAGGAATGAAACCATGCGTCATTGCTGGAGAGGAAGATGAAGCAGCCCATTTTGAATCATATTTTCTTGAAGGTGAGGAACAGCTCATATATCCTTATTTTAAAGAAGTCAATTCTTTAACGGTATTTAGCAATCATAAGATTAGTCCATCGGGTTTTGATAAACATGATCTCGAAGATAATGGATATTTATTCACGCCGGATGGTGAGCATATCTGTTTCTTCCCAACAGGCAGGGATGGAATTGCAGAGAAGGAGTTCACCCAATCAGCGTTCTTTTCTAAAACATCAATTCCAGTACGTATCAAAGAAGGAAAATTAAACCTATGCAGTTAACCATAAAATCAAAAAAAGGACTAGGGATGGAGTTTATCATAACTACATCGCTGTTACTGATTTCGTTTTTTCTGATTGCCGGACTTTTAGGGAGATTTGCTTCCAGAACTAATGATTTGGAAGCTGAATTGTTGTGTCAGACTTCTATCGCGCAGAGGGCTAGGACTGCAGTCCAGGTTGGTGAAACTTCCGGATTTGAATTGAAATTAGCGCCAAATTTATGCCGGACTATCAACACGAAAGTTTCAGGATCGCGAGAACAGGTCTTGCGAGAAGTTTCTGATAAGATGGCACGCTGCTGGTGGATGTTCAATGAAGGAAGATATGACGAGATTTTAGACAGTTTCAGCAGCAATGGCTATCTGAAGATTCTTTCTGTGGAAGGTTTAGGCAAAAATGATTGTTTTAATTGCTATTCCGTACTGATAGATCAGGGGGAAATACCTGGCGGCCCTATAAAAGCAGCAGAGATCAACGAATATTTAAGCACAAAAACATATGCTAAAGTGAATAAGACGTATTTAGATTACATCCAAGGACATGGCGGCCCAGGAAGAGTATTATTTACCGTTCCGGAGATCTTGCCCCAGCATGGGTATACTATTTCCATGATGCCTAAAAATAAGGCGCAAAGCACCTTCTGGACCGGCGCGATTCTGGGAACAATAGCAGGAATTATTTTTCCTCCTGCCGGGGTCGGCGCTGTCTTTTTAGGTGTGGGAGCGGGATTAGCTGCAGAAGCACGGGAAGCTTATTTAACGGATCCGGATTATCTCAATAATGTGGAACAAGCTTATAGTGAGCGAGATGTCAGTTCCATTTATTTTGGAATCTTAGAAACTGGACAAGATTTATGCGGTGAAGGAGATATTGCTGGGCAATAAGGTGGGATGATGAAGATGTTTACAAATAAAAAAGGGTTAAGTGCGATGATGACTGCACTTGTATTTATCGTGGCTGCAGTAATATTTGGATTTTTGTATATTTTTTTTTTTAGCGATGTTCTTTCTAAAGAGGGTAGTGTAGTTGAACTTCAAATAAGCGGAATCCAAGGAGACGCAGACAAAGACAGTATCCGCAATTTCTTCGACAAATGCCCTTGCACTTTTGGAGATTCTATTAATGATGGGTGTCCAATAAATTGGGACATTGATAATCCTGAAATTCAAGAAAAAGTAAAAGAAGATGTGAAGAAATATAACAGTGAACCGGTGTGCGGGATTGTGACAGATCAAACTGCAACTTCACAAGCAACCCAACAAGCAAATCAACAACCTACCCAGCAAAAACCAGCTCAACCAAAACCAACTGAGCAGAAGTCAGAGCCTGCTGCGCTAAAGACGTATCAATCAATCGAAATATTTGGTGATGGAATCGATGAGGAAGATCTTCCCCATGATGGTGTACTTAAGCAAGCTTGTACCGGCTGGGTTGGACAGAATTGTCCTTCAGAAGATAATGATTGTGACGGCAAATTTAATCTGGAACCTCTTAAAGAGAGTTGTTGGGTTATGGCAAGTGAAGACGACGACACTAGCCCAAATGATTGTGGTCAGGCTAAAGTGGACGATGGGAAAATAATACCTCTACAAGGTTATCGCCTTTTACAAGTAGATAATTACTTGTCCGTACCAAATGAAGACGACTCTAAGAATCTCTTCCAATGGGCTTGGAAATCTAAACCAGAGTATGGGGCTTTGATTTGTAACAAAGGTTTCTGGTACGGTTGCAAAGAAGCAAGTGACGGAAGAACTCTAGAAGTAGCAGGAAAATCCTACAAATGTACAGGAAGTGAATGGATTAAAAAATAAACATGTGGCAGATAAAAAACAAAAAAGGAATTATGGTACAGTTTTTGATTTCCTTACTTCTGTGTTTGATGATCTTCATTCCTGCCTGCTATCTTGTTTCCGGCATTTTCCGCACCAGTGAACAGGCGCAGGACAATTATTCTGGATTTGTTAAAGGATTGAATGATTTTCAAGAACACGGGCAGATAGGAGAGCGGAAAAGCGTTCTTCTGATTATGGATGAAGAAACAGCGATAGTGTACTTTGAGAAAGATGCCCAAGAAACCGTAATTAATGTTGATGCTGAATTATTAAAAGGCACAACAGATTATTCAATTCATCTTTTGAAACCAGGCCAATGCGATGACACAAAAAATTGTTTATGTCTTTTCCGAGAGTCTGAATTTGAGGCTGAAGCTTTCAAAGGTTTATTGACGGTGACTCCTAAAAGAGTAGTATGTACTGCCCTCAATTATAATCTTGAAGTGGAAACTTGTAGCATTGGTGAGGCGACAAAAGTTAATTCCTATACCTGCGAAGGTAACAGTTTTATGATTGAACGAAACTTGGCCAAGAAATCTTCCTGGAAAGTAGGGAGTTACTACGAAATACCGCGTCGAACAGTATTGTATTTTACCAAACTTGATAGCAACACTCTCCATTTGATCGGAAATTATGGTGGAACCAATGAATAAGAAGGGGATTACCACCTTGATGATAGTTCTGGAGATCATTATTATTCTTTTTGCTTCCTATTCTATTTTTAGCATTGCTTCCAGATACGCTAGTTCTGAAACAACTAACAAGATTATTATTGCCGATGATATTAAGATGATGGTTGACACCTTGGTAGGAACACCGGGTGAAGCAGTGGTGCAATATCCAAGTAACATTTCAAAATACACGTTTATTTTAAGCTCCAGTTCGGTTAGCGTTTTCATCAAGGGAGAAGGAGAGCAGAAAAAGATAGTGCGCTATTTCTCCCTTCCGGAAGGATATCAGGCGTTTGGCACTTTAGAAGAAAAAGATGTTCTCTGTTTGGAGAAAGAAAAGAAGAAAATTGTGCTGAAAGAATGTAAGGAGGAAAAGTTAAGTACCTAAAATGGGCGAAGAAGATATCTTTGATTTAACGCGGAAGCAAATTTATTGGGGCATCGCTGCTTTTATGGTAGTGGTAGCTACCCTTCTCCTGGTGTTTGTTCTTTTGCCTCAATATCAAGGATCTTTAGTGGAAGTGCCGGACGAGCTGCGCGCGGAATTGATTAGTTTGCGGTTTGTGAATACGCCGGAATGTTTTACCTATCAGGATCCAGCCACGGGCAGGATTTTTGCCGGGGTCATTGATTTGCAGAAGTTTACGCAGGAACGAATGGACAAATGCTATCGTACTGAACCAGAGAAGGGGTTTAAAGATTTTAACTTTGCTTTGGAATTGGAAGGGCACACGCCAGTAGTAGACGGCCAGAAAAAATTGCTGAGAACTAATAATTTTTTCAATAAGGTTGATTTTACCTTGTACAAGCAAGTCTTGGTAAGGAATGGAGATAGATTTGAACCAACACGATTGGTGATACATGTACAAACGAAGATTTAAGAGGACTAGATGACAAAAATACTCATTAAGAACAAGAAAGTTAAAGAAAATTGGAAACGCAATTTTCTAACTTTCTTTCCTAAAGAAAAGAAAGGACTTATGGATGATTTTACAGATTTACTTTCCTTTGTTTTAATCATCTCTATGGTAGGTTTTATCGCTGTAGTGGTCTTACGTACCGATGCAAGTGATAAAACCGAGCAGACTTTGGAGCGCATAGCCTCCTTCCAAGGCCAGGAAGCACTGTTAGATTTGGTAAATTCTCTTGCTTTGCTGGAAGATAAAGAAGTGGTGATGAAGGATGTCATTATTTCAGCCGTGAATGCCAATAATGAAGCTCTTTTCAGGGAAAAGATGCAGGCATATTTTGAACAACAGCAGATGGAAGGCGGAGTAGGAGTTTATGATTCAGTTTCCTATGGCACGGAAGAAGAACCAACACCATTATTATCTTATGACGTGGTTGTTTTTAATGGCGAAGTTATCGCTCGCGGGAAAGAAAAAGGAGCAATATACCTGACCAATGTTCATGGCGAAGGAAATAAAAAATTACTGGTGGTAAAATTATTCAGCTAAATTGAAAATTCAGAGCAAATAAACAGAAAACATGAACTCAAAAGGCGCATTGTTTCATTGGATCGGAATTGTTGTTATCCTTGTGTTAGCTTTCGCCATTTTCTCACCAGTAGAATTTGGGGTTAAGCCTAAAGGGACCTGGCAGTTGGATTTTTTACAGTATAATTTTATTGAAGGAAAAAAACAGTTGGCAGATGCGGATCAGTTAGCTTTAGAAGTGGGAAGAAAAACGGTTCTTTCTTTAGCAGAAAAAGGCGGCTTTGCAGACGCGCCTTCCTGCGGTTCTGACGGAGAAATTAATTATTGGAATAGAGGGCAGGATTTTTGTTTCCTGAATGTGGATGAAAGTGTCAATGCTGAATTTAATTCTCTCTACAAAAAATATGATAAGACAGTTAGCTTTACTGTTTCCCGGCAAGGAAAGGAATTGATAGGCAAGACAGATAAAGAAATCTTGTTAGGACAGAAAAACGCTCAGTTTTATGTGCTTAACTCTGGCTTTAGGGTGAATTTTGGTTATGATTTTGATGAATACTTCAAGTTGCAGGATCAGGCAAAGAAGATGGTCAATGAATGTAAAGCAGCATCAAATATTCAAGATTGTGTAGAGAAAGTAAAACCATCGTATTGGAAATTTAGCAGTTGTGAAAACGCACAGTTTGCTGCCAAAGGGCAAAAGGTTCATTTCTGTGTGGAAAGTCCAGAGAAGTACACTATTTTTGAGAATGGGAGATTTGTGCCGGTGCAGTATAAGTTTGGATTAGATTTTGGGATGAATTAAGTATTTCTTAGAAGAAGATTTATAAAAAACGGATTTGAATTATATTCTATGGAAACAAGCAAATACTATTCATTAACTGAAATTCAACAAAAGTTATTACAAGCAGCAAAGGTAGTTATGGAAACAGCATATAACCCTTATTCACATTTCTATGTCGGAGCTGCTCTTTTATCCCAGGATGGGCAAATTATTACTGGTTCCAATGTTGAAAATGCTGCATATGGTTCAACTATTTGCGCGGAACGTTCAGCCTTAGTAAGAGCAAATGCCCTTGGTTTAAGAGTATTTGAGAAGGTAGCAGTAATTGGACGCGGTGATAGGTTTGATACTACTGAAGTTACTGGCCCCTGTGGCAGTTGTCGTCAGATGTTATACGAAGCGGCCCAGATATCTGAATTAAATTTAGAAGTCATTATGTCCACAACTAAAATGGATAAGATTGTTGTAGCCACGATCGAGGAGCTTTTGCCATTAGCATTTGGACCTAAAGACTTAGGGATTGATGTTAAGAAATACCAATAAAGCTATATCCTCCAGCCTATAAATAGTTATAAATGATTTTTCTCTCTTTCCTCTTATTAGGGGTGGTTACTATGTATAAGGTTCCTTTAGCGGAAATCAAACAGAAAATTCTGGATAGCGGTAAGATCAATAAGGATGAATTAGAACTAAAGCTGAAAGCTAAAATCAACGAACTTTCCGGTTTGATCAGCGAAGAAGGTGCAGCGCATATCATTGCCAATGAATTAGGTGTGGAAATTGTTTCTACTTCTACCCAAAAGAAGCTCAAGATAAAAGAGATTTATGCCGGAATGCGCAGTGTTACCACGCTAGGTAAAGTGGTGCGCAAGTTTGAAGTTCGTGAATTCGCCAAGGAAGATCGCAGCGGCAAGGTCTGCTCGCTTATCCTGGGAGATGAGACTAGTACTATAAGAGTAGTTTTCTGGAACGATCAAGTTGATTTGCTGAAACGCGTTTCTGAAGGAGATGTTTTGCTTTTAAAAGAAGGATATGTTAAGGAGAATAATAATGGCAAAGAGGTGCATCTGGGAAGAGAGGGGAGCATTGAAGTTAACCCGGAAGGGGAAACCGTGCAGTCAGTTCGGGAAGCAGCTGCGCATGAGCGAAGAAAAATAAGTGAGCTTCAGGACGGCGGCGGTGCAGAAATTGTGGGAACAGTAGTACAAGTCTTTGACCCTCGTTTTTTTAATGTCTGCTCAGAATGCAATAGAAAAGTTACAGAATCTATGGGCGCATTCAGTTGCGCTACACATGGCGAGGTAAAGCCATCTTTATCCTACGTCATGAATCTTATCCTTGATGATGGCTCAGGTAATATTCGCAGCGTGCTGTGGAAGAATCAAACTACTCATCTTTTAGAGAAGACGGAAGAACAGATGGCTGTGTACAAAGAGAATATGTCTGCTTTTGAAGAGGTGAAAACTGATTTGTTAGGGGAGCAATTAAAGTTATTAGGCCAAGTCAAGAAGAATGAAATGTTTTCACGATTAGAGTTTAATGTCCAGATTGTCTCAAAGGCGAAGCCGGAAGAAGAGCTGGCTAGATTGGAGAAAGTGTGAATGTTAAGGGCTAGAGTTATAAAGAAATTAAACAGTTTAGGATATGATCCAGAAAGAAGCGCAAAAGGAACTTCTACTGATGTTTATAATATTGCTCGTGGTCATCTGAATGGTTTAGTGTTGTTTAGTGGAAGAGTTGTAGCAAAAGCAGGATTTACAACCCTTTTAGAAAACGACCACTTGCATGTAACCAATTTTAAAGTAGATGAAGAACGTTCTCTGTATATTAGTCCTCTATGGAAAAGAATCAAAGAAGAATATATCAGGATGAGCTGTGTTCAGACCAATGATAATATAAGGATAGAAGATAAAGTGATTGGCCATATCGATAGTTTTTCCTTAATCATTGAAGATGCTCGGAGAAGACCGGTGGCTACGTTTGAATTCTATAAGAAAAAGAGCGAAATGTTGTATGTGCCGAGAAAAAGCTGATTGGAGGTAAACATGAAAACACCTAAAGAATTGCAACAAGTAGAACAGAAGAAGAAAGAAAGGAATAAGGATGAATATTTAGCAGAAGTAAGTATTCTGGAAACAGTATTAAGCCATGCTGTCGATATTGCTGTAGAGGAAGGATCTCTTACTGCTCAAGGTGGTTCCTTCCAACTTACTGTTTTTGAGACCAAATATTTGAAAGAAACATTAAATTATCTTAAAAGGCACGGATGGGATGCTCAATATACTCCTCAAGAACAAAGTTGTTTTAGCATGACTACAAAATCTGAAGGTTCTTACACAACCCATACTTTTAGTCTTAAGCCGCTAAAGTAGTGCTTTTTTCTTTTTTCCTATCCACTGGACAAGCCACTGGTCAACAATCAATAGCTTCTAAATCTTCAAAATTTTATTGTTTTAACCGTTCTTAGCATAGCCACTCCCTCAGTGGACAACCTCACACAGAATATATAAACTTCCCTCCCTCCAGAAGTTAAAAGGTGGTAAAAATGAAATCAGAATTAAACAAATTGTCCATTTTTGAAGGGAAAAAGATACGGAGAATTTGGCACAATGAAGAGTGGTATTTCTCCGTAGTGGATGTTATCGAAGCCTTAACTGATAGTTCTAACCCAAGAAATTATTGGAATATGCTTAAAGCAAGGGAAGCAGAACAAGGAATTGAACTGTACACAATTTGTGTACAGTTAAAATTAGTGGCAGAAGATGGCAAACTGAGAGAAACTGACTGCGCCAATACCGAAGCCTTATTTCGTATTATTCAATCGATTCCATCAGCGAAAGCAGAACCTTTCAAACTGTGGTTAGCTAAAACCGGCTACGAGCGTGTCCAAGAAATAGAAAATCCAGAATTAGCCCAAAAAAGGATGAAAGAGATTTACCGAGCGAAAGGCTATTCTGAGGGTTGGATTGAAAAAAGAGTGAGGGGAATAGCTATCAGAGATGAACTGACCGATGAATGGAAGAATCGTAATGTCGGGACAGAAAAAGAATTTGCTATCTTAACTGCAGAAATTTCCAAAGCAACGTTCGGCATGACTCCCAGCGAATACAAGAATTTCAAAGGCTTAAAACAGGAAAATCTCAGAGACCACATGAATGATTTGGAGCTTATTTTTACAATGTTGGGTGAGGCGTCAACAACAAAAATAGCGAGAAAGAAAGACGCGCAGGGATTTGTAGAGAATAAAAATGCTGCGCAGGAAGGCGGCATTGTTGCAGGGGTTGCTCGGAAAGAGCTTGAGAGCAGAAGTGGAGAAAAGATAGTTTCTGAGGAAAATTATGTGCATTTGAGTGAGAAGGAAAAGAAATTCTTGAAAAAAAGTTGAAATACTAAAATATTATCTCCCTAATCCTTTAACTTCTCGATTTTCATATGTTTTCCCATCTTGCAGTAAAACTTTTCCGCCAGACTTAAATGTTTCATAAGCATGTTGGTAAATAACTAATGCTTGGTGTATTATTTCCCCTTTATTCAAGCCGCTATCTTCACTAAGATCGTTAAGTACCCTATCTAAAGAAGAAGCAATAGTAACTATATATTCTTTATCCGCCATTTCACTTCGCATTCCAAACATGCTCAAACATATTGTCCATAGCAGTAGCAAAGTATGGCGTCTTTACCCAGATCCCAATATCATAGGACGGATGAACCTCTTTATCATCCAGCATCATGAAGACTAAATCTTTTCCATCCACGGTCATGAACCGAGAATTGAATTTGCTGCTATGCTTTAGTTCTGCCAATCCTTTGAGGCTGTCAGCAGCAGTTTTATTTTCTTTGGTAAGCGGAGCGGCAATTCTGATCTTAACTCCTTTCTTTTTAGCTTTTTCCAAGCTGGCTCGAAGCCCTTCCACTTTGCGCAAGAAGCCTTTTTCGGTAGTCATAATATTGACTGTCTTTTGAGCATCTTTGATCAAGAGATCTAAATGGTTGTAGAGATTGTTTCTGCCGCGCAGGCAGCTGCTGATGTCAGCCGGATCGACTAGACTGATGCCATTGTTGTGGAGAGTTTCCAATTCTTGCAATAAATCTGAACCCTTGACAGATTCCAGGCGCTTCACTTTTTCCTGAGCGTCAGTCTGCATATTTTTTCTAACTCTATCCACAACTTCCGTTGGAGGAATAGCGATATACTTGATCGGCTTTCCTAATTTCATGACCACAAATCCTTTTTTTTCCAAGGATTCAAGAACATCATAGCTTCGTGAACGGGGAACGTCAGCGATATCTGACAATTCTCCTGCAGTGGAAACGCCTCTGCTCAACAATGCCGCCCAGAGCTTGACCTCATATAGGTTCAAGTCAAAGTACCTGCGCAGCTGACTTAACAACTCCTCTTTCACAATCATTTTAATTTGCCCCTCCTCTTTTTCCTGTTTATTAGTGATAATGATTTGTTACTAGCTCATCAGTAAAATAAACTACTATTAAAAGGTTGTGGTTGTACAAAATATAGGGTTTGGTTTTTTAAGAAGTCTCGACGGGAATTTCAGATGAAAAGAGCAGAAATTCCCACTCTTCATGGTTGCGGATAGCTGCTTTTCAGGATTTTCTTTAAATTGATTTGAATGAAAAAATGGCCGCCATGGCCACAGAAACTCAAGGAAATCTATTCACAAATGTTCTGATAAAGGAAAAACATTAAATAGAATCCTTCAAATAAAAGCCTTATGAGGCGATATTGGCCTATTATGGGAGCAGCCGGTGTAGCGGCAACGCTAGGATTGTATGCCTACGTTAACCGCGATCCGTTGTATGAAGAACCAGAAACAGAAGAATTCTTGGAAGAAGTTCCTGAATATGAAGAAGCACTGCCGGAAGATGAAATACCAGTTCCACATACTGCTAAGAAAACAGAAAAAGAAAAAAATCAAATAAAAAGAAAGCAGAATTCCCAAAAAGACTATCAAAAAGAAATTAAACCGAGAAATCAAGCATATAACCCAACATTACCAAAAGTATCTGGTTTAGAAGAAGTTGTGGAAGAAGAAAGGCCCTGGTATGATTTGCCGAAGGAGAAAAGAGAGGCTTTAACCATAACCAACAATTCTATCGAAGATTTTGGAAGAAACATGGATGAGCTATTTAAGCATTTTTTCGCCTCTTTAGAAGCATACGATTTCAAAGTGGCAGCATCATACATTGATGATCTTCAATGCAACCCTTGCATAAACGAAATTACCGCCCAATATAATGCATATCTTTCTGACGTTATTGAAAATTGCCACAGACAGGATTTTAATTCTGTATTTAGAAAAATAATGTGGATGAATCTATTTTTAGCAGAAAAACAAGATATACTTACTATAGTCAGCTATGATGAAGGGTTTAATTTGGCGCTTTTCATAAAAAAAGGAAACCAAGCCCTCGAAGCAATCGAATACTGCAAATGAATAATCTCAAAATAATCGGAACTTCGCACATCGCCAAGCAAAGTATCGAGGAGATCAAGAAGGTAGTCGAAGAATTCCAGCCAGAGATTATGGCAGTAGAATTAGATCGTCAGCGCGCCATCGCCTTGACGCAGCAGCAGAAAAACAGAATCTCTTTTTCCGATATCGCTAAAATCGGCGTCAAGGGCTATGCCTTTGTCAAGATCGGGCAGTACATCCAGCAGAAGTTAGGGAAAGTTGTCGGAGTTTCTCCCGGCTCAGAGATGAAAACAGCGTTAGAAATTGCTCATGCAAAGAAACTGCAGGTTGCTTTGATTGACCAACCCATCAACATCACTCTCAAAAACTTCTCCAAAGAATTGACTTGGAAAGAAAAAGGACAATTCGCTTTGGATCTAGTAAAAGGACTTATTTTTCCAAAGAAGCAAATGGAAAAATATGGAATGGAAGATTTTGATCTTCATAAAGTTCCCGAACAGCAAGTTATCAGTAAAATCATCAACCAGATGAAGAAACAATACCCCAGCATCTACAAAACTATTATTGCCGACCGGGACAAGTATATGGTCAAGCAGTTAGTGAAAATCATGCGTGAAGATCCGGAAAAGAAAATATTAGCTGTAGTTGGCGCAGGGCATAAAGAAGGGATGGAAAAGTTGCTGTTGAGAGTGGACATTGTCAGAACCTAAAAACTATATGGTCAAAATTTAAATAACGAACCTCTTTTTCCTGTTTAATGAAGAAACTTCCTTCTTTAGAGCTGGCCTTAATATCAGCTCTCTCCATGGGTTGCCAAAATGAATTTACCGTCATGACCTACAACATCGCCGCTCTTCCCCAAGGCATTTCCGCCAGCAACCCCGAAAAGAACGTCCCCCTCATCAGCCAGAAATTAGGCGAATTGAGCAGGAACGAGGAAAAGGAAATAGTCTTAGTTCAGGAAGATTTCTCCTACCATGGAGAACTTAATAAGAATGCAGGATATCCCTATAAAACAGAACCTCCTGAACATTATGAGAGTTTGGGCGACGGTTTAAACGCCTTCTCTGATTTTGAAATTACGGATCCTGTTAGACAAGCTTGGCGCGACTGCAATGGATACTTCGAAGACGGAAGCGACTGCCTTACCCCCAAGGGATTTACCATCGGAGAATATGAAATTGTCTCCGGAGTGAAAATCGAAGTATACAATCTCCATATGGATTCTGGAGACTCGCCTAACGATGAATACGCTCGCGAACTGCAGATTGAACAGTTTATTGAAACCTTCAACCTTCGTTCATCCAGAAAAGCAGCCATCGTGGCTGGAGATTACAATACTGCTGGTAACTTGCTTTATCGGCTTAAATCTGCTACTGGTCTTGTTGATAGCTGTGATGTCCTAAGCTGCTCCGATCCTGACTCCATAGACCGCATCCTGTTTAAAAACAACGAATATGTCACTCTCATTCCCTTGGAACACCGTATTGATGCTGAATTCTTTGTGGACGAAAACGGCGAGCCTTTATCCGACCATCTTCCTGTTTCCGTTAAGTTTAAGGTTGTTGCCGGTCCCCCAGGGAAAGAACTCTTTATGAAAAATGAAGGAGAATAATTCCAGAATCTTTTTATAAAACCATATCAAAAGAACCCCCCATGGAGCTCATAAACAGAATCGGTGGACTGGGAAAATTTTCCGTACTCCCAGCTGAAGGACGAGCTATTCAAGAATTGCAACGTCTTGCATCTCACTACACCATAAAATATGGAATATCCCCGGACAACCAAGAAATCCACACCTTCAAAGAAATCATGAAAGGATTGTTTCCAGATTACCCCCTAGTAGCTAGAAGCAGCATGTGGTCTGGCAGATCTTTGTTGCGCCAAAATTGGTATGAAGGCCCTGGAGCAGTGCAAGAACTGGTTATTGACTCGAGACTGGCCTTAAACAGAAAAGGACTGCGAACTGATACTAGCTTGCGGATACTAAAACCAGCAGACGGAAAAGACCTGGAATACTTTATGACAGTTATGGTAGATGACAGCTATGTTCCCGATTGCCGTGATGATGTTGCCCAGATTCTAGGAAGGAGAGAAAATCCTCCACTGTGGGGATTATGGCAGATTCCTGAAAGACGCGTTCCACCTCGCTACGGAATTGCGGAAGTGGATAGATTGAAAGTGGCATTGCGCGTCCAACAAGAAGCTTTTAGGATGGTTGAACCTGTTAGAAGGTCGCTAAATCAACTTCGAGAGAGATCTTTCTGCCGGGAGCAATACGAAGATGATTTGCATCGCTTGACTAATCAGTAATATTTATAAAGTAGCCTCAGAACAAGAATAATGGTAGTAGTGGCAGAAAGCTGAGGGTAAAATCGCAAGGTTTAGCCCAGAAAAGTCCGCCCACCATAAAAAGGCCACTTCCAGAAGGAAGACAGGGAAATCCTGTGTCACTGGCTCAGAAACGACACGTCCATAATCGAGGATGATTGAATGGCGAAATGTGCTGAGAAGCGCATGAGTTAACCCCTTGACGTTGATTATGGGAGCGATGAAACGGCGAACACTGGCCGGTGCAAGTCAGATTTGACGCATAGTAGAATGCTTTCACGGATCATCGACAATCTTCGGATTGTTTTGGGTCCGACAAAAGGCGGCTTATGTCGCTCTACCACAACTTTTTTGAGAAAAAAGTTGATTAAAAACCTCAAAGTAGGAATAGTACAATTTTTGGTGGGTTTCTTAGGTGTTTTAGGAAAGGAAAAATGGGAATACTTGATTTTTGGAAAAAGGAAACACCGCAATTGCCTACGGCTGAACAGCTTGAAGAACAGAAAAAGAAAAAACTTGAAAGACAACGTCAAAATGATTTAGAAGATAAAGTAAGATCTCTTGACAGATTTCCTGGAAGCTTAAGTGAATATATTACTTTAAAACTGGAAGAAGGACAATTAGATTCATCTGACGTTATAGTGCCCATGTCAACTGGAAGACCAAAAAAGTATGTGGTAGATCCCAATAGACATAATAATTCCGATAAAAATTTACTGTTGAAACTTGTAAAGAATGGATGCATAGGTTTAATACGCTATCAACTACTCGAAAAGACAAGCTCCGGTTGGAGTGACACGATGGCTTATGGAATCCCTGTCAAAATTAAAAATAATGGACCTTATAGATAAAAATTAGATGAAAAGAGCAGAAATCCCCGCTATTCCATGGAAAATGCAACGACATTTTCGGGGTCTCGGAAGCTCACTTCCGCGGACATAGCGTGGGATGAATGCTACGATTGATTTCGCTACTTTTCATTCAAGAAATGAAGAAACTACTTCATTTCTGAACAGAAAAGAAATCGTTGTTTCTTTTCTTGTTTTAGTCTCGGGCGCGCAAGAACCCTTGCGGGTTGAAGCGTTCTGAAACCCGCA
>CAYIEF010000008.1:0-30613 GCA_964362365.1 uncultured Methanosarcinales archaeon
TGGAAGAGTAACATTTCTTGCTCTCAATTTCACCAAACCACTACTATCAAAAACCATCTTTTTTTCAACATCATACTCTACCCTTAATTTTTAGAAGGAAGCAAGTATTTACAGGCTTCTTCTGTCTGATCATCACAACGATCATAAACACATTGCGCCCAGGCTGGGTCTTCAATTAGACTGTATTCTTGACAATTTCCAACACATTCTTGTCTACTGTAAGCAGCGCCAGAATCGCACGCCAAGATATGATCGCATACGCCGTCACAGTTAGCCTCTACTTCCTCCCCGCCTACAACCACATATTTAGTTTCTGGCTCTCCGCCGCAAGCAGTTAAAGCCGCTCCGACTACAAAAGCCCGCATCTTATTTCCAAGTAAATCAGTTAAAGCCATTTTTCATATCCCCCTAATTTTGATATTTACTACTCAAGAAAGACAATAATATATAAATTTCCTTTAGAAACCTAAAACTCTACCTAAAGCCTGCAAATCCTTGGCCGAGCGCATCTCTTCCTTAAAACTGGCAAAACTGCACAAAATAATGGGAACTTTATACTTTTTACAGAGCTTAACATTGAAGATCATCCGAGCCAACAACTTTCCTTTATCTGAAGAATTCAATATTTCCGAAAATGAAAACACCAAAATCTTTCCTTTCTCTGCGGCTATTTTGCATAGCACTTGATCCAATCCACCGCGTACAAAATGCATGCTATCTTTAGGATGGATGGTTTCCATTGCGTAGATGATGTTAACGCCAGTTCTTTCCAACGCAAACCTCAGCATTTCTTCCGAATCAGCCTTGTATACTGTTTTCAGCTTCTTATTCCTGGCATTTTCTATTCCCTTCAACAACTCCTTCTGAGTCTTTCCTTTAAGTAAAACAAAATCACTGTCCAAGAAATGTACTTTAGTAAAACCAAGCTCTAGAGCTAGCTTCTCAATTTCCGTACTTTTCTTCATCAAAACATACTCATCCATATACTTGAAAATAGTCATTACATTTATAAAATATTACCAAAATTACTATCTCACTAAACTGTGCCTTATTTAGAGGCACTGAGAGGTAAAGAATGTACATCGAAGTATTTAATGAACGAGAACAAACTACCATTAAGATTGAATTTGCAGGAACAAAGGTCAAAGACCTTCTTAACCAACTTAAACTCAATCCTGAAGCTTTCTTAGTTGTACGCAACCATGAAGTTATCACTGAAGAAGAAACGCTGGGCGATAACGATTATTTAGAACTTCTGAGCGTCATTTCTGGAGGATAAGATGCCCTGCAGTAAATGTCAATATCAGGCAGTAATCTCCCTCCAGCACGGCAATCTCTGTAAAAATCACTTCATTGGTTACTTTGAAGATAAAGTCTTCAAAACCATCAACAAATACCAGCTTATCGATAGAAATGAAAAACTCTGCGTGGCCGTTTCCGGCGGAAAAGATTCACTTACTGTTCTTTATCTGACTAAGAAATATCTGGAAAAAAATAGTATTTCAGTTAGCAATAATCTCGTTGCACTGGCCGTAGATGAAGGAATCAACAATTATCGGGAACATACGCTGGTCGATCTGAAAAAATTTTGCACAGAACATAAAGTTCCATTAACCATAGTTTCTTTCCAAGAAGAATTAGGAAAAACGCTTGACCAAGCCTATCCTATCATCAATAAAGATACTAACAAAAGGCCATGTAATGTCTGCGGAGTCTGGAGGCGGTATTTGCTTAACAAACACGCTAAAAAATTGGGGGTTGATAAAGTCATTACCGGGCATAATCTCGACGATGAAGCCCAAGCCATTATTATGAACATCTTCAAAGCCAATACTACTCTCGCAGCGAGGCTCGGACCTATCTCTGGCGTTCATGAACATGATCTATTTATCCAACGAGTTAAGCCTCTCTACTTTTGTGCAGAAAAAGAAGTGCGCCTGTATGCATTGCTGAAGAATTTCCAAATAAAATTCTCTGAATGCCCTTACTCTAAAGAAGGCTACCGCCATCATATCCAAGAAATGTTGAATGATTTTGAACACAAATACAAAGGAACCAAGCAAGGAATCGTTAACTCTTTCCTCGCTACGCTTCCCTTACTGCAAAATCATGAAAAACAAGCGCCACAAGCTATTCAACAATGCAGCAAATGCCAGGAAGCATCAAACAAGGATATTTGCAATGCCTGCGCGATGAAGGAGACTATTCAAAATGCATAATTCAGAAAAAGAAAATTCACGGTACTCACGGCAAATCCTGCTGAAAGAAATAGGTAAGGGCGGACAAGAAATTTTAGAAAATAAGAAAGTAGCTATTGTTGGAATTGGCGCATTGGGAACAGTTGCGACAGAATTATTGGCGAGAGCAGGGGTAGGCTCACTCATACTCATTGATCGAGATATCGTAGAAGAATCAAACTTACAAAGGCAAACTCTCTTTGATGAAAAGGATATTGAAAAAAGTAAAGCAAGTGCCGCAGAAAAAAGAATCAAAGAAATTAATTCAGCTATCAAGATAGAAACACAGGCAATCCATCTCAATCCTCAAAACATAAATATTTTACAAACAGCAGACCTTGTCCTTGATTGCACTGACAATCTTCAGACCAGGTTTCTTATCAACGATTATTGCAAGAAAGAAAAAAAGCCTTGGATTTATGCCGCTGCGATCAAAACATCCGGCTATGTCATACCCATTTTCCCAGACGGAGCTTGTCTGCAGTGCTTCCTCACTGAAAGCAGCCAAGAAACCTGTGATACCGTCGGAGTATTGAACACCATTACAGTTTCCATTGCTTCCTTGCAAGCAACCTTAGCACTAAAAATAATTTTAGGAAAAGAAGTAGAGTCTGTTTTCCACCATTATGATATTTGGAATCAATCTTTTAAAAAACTAAACATAAAAAAGAACAAAAACTGTCCAACTTGCGCAGGAAATTATGTCCATTTAGAAAAAAAAGAAACCTCAAAATACATTCGTTTCTGTTCCACTGGAAAATACCAGGTTCTCGGTCCAAAAGTAAATCTTCAAGAAATAAAAGTACGCTGGGAGAAAATTGGTTCTGTGGCAGAAGATAGTTCATCCCTGCAATTCCAAAATATTATTTTATTCAACGACGGAAGAGCACTGATCAATGCTAATTCTGTAGCAGAGGCGGAAGCGATTTATTCAAAGATGGTGGGAAATTGAGATCCGTGAATAAAAAATTAAAGACAAAAAATTATGCTATAGCCATTATTGGCCCTACTGGCGTAGGAAAGACCGCAGTTGCTTTTGAGATTGCTCGCAGCATCGGCGGTGAAGTTGTTAATTTGGATAAAATTTATACCTTTAAGAATTTTCCCATAAGCTCAGGCCTATCCGAAACCATAAAAGAAAAAAGAGTAAAAAGACACTTATATGAGTTTCTTGAACCAAACCAGGAAATTATTTCTCCAATAGATTACGCGAAAATGATTCATGCTGCTTGTTTACAAATAAGTTCCAAGAAAAAATCATTTATTATTGAAGGAGGTTCCACGGCATACTTCCCCAGTTTTTATGAAAACAATAAGAAGAACCATTTCTGCAAGATCATTGTGGGGCTGAAATTCTCTACTGCTTTTGATATTAGGAAAAAAATGATACGGCGGATTGAAGCCGCACTAAAAGAAGGAATTTTAGAAGAAGTCAAGGAAGGGATGACTAAATATAAAGATAGTTTAATTATGAATGATGCCCATTTTGTAGTTCCATTAGTAAAATATCTTAAAGAAGAAATTAGTCTAGATAGAGCCAAAGACGAGATTGTTGACAGATGTCTTGAATATGTTGAAAAGCAAATGACCTTATTTGATCAATATAAAGAAATCATTTGGATAGAACATGACCCAAAGTTATTAACCAAAACTGTAGAAAAAATATTGGCTTTGGTCTAAAATCATAAGATGGGGGGGGAAACTAGCCCTTTCTCCAGTCCATGACTGTTCCACTAGGTGCTCCATTTAGTAATTGCCGAGCATATTCTAAATCAGCAGGATTGTAAATAATTTTTTGTTGTTCCGGTCGATAGGTACTTTGCGTAATTGCTGGCGCTGGGAGAAGTTTTATCTCTTGCGACGCTTCCAGCTCGCTTACGCTCGCACCGGTCACTTCGCTCCCACGCACCCCACGAGCGCGGCCGAGGTTGTAGATAGGATTGATGCCGCAATCGAGGAGGAACCAACCTGTATCGATGTAGAGCCAGACCGCCCGTTCAGGACACGATTTTCTTTCACTCACCTTAGGTGTCCATATATATGGGAACTTTCCACTCACTCTTTTCAGCATATCAATTGTTTCCGGCGCATCGTATTCAAATATTTCATTTTCGAGCGCTCTTTTCCAAGCCGGATCTTTTACCAAGTTAGCGAGATGTCCACCCCCCATTGGAAGATTACTTTTATCGTAATTCAGTTTTCCCGCGCAGAGCCAATCTTCCTTCAAATCTTGTAAAATTCCTTGCAAAGCAACAGAATCCTGTCTTTGTTCCGATTGCCGTAAGCCCGAGACTAATTCTGCGATGGTAGAAATTCTTTTCTCAGTACCAGCATAGCGCTGTTCCCAGCCCTGCTGGTTATTTCTCATATAGTTCCCTTTCGCATCTCGTTCCGCTTCGCCATCTAAGAACAAACCGTTACCTAGTGAAATTGGCGCAATTCCTGCTGAAGATACAATCTGTTGCATGACTATTCATTTTGAAGGATTATTTATAAAATTTCACTAGAAAAACTATAAGGGCCTTTTAGAACAGCCAAAATCTTATAAAAAGCAAGCCCAATAATAAACTATGCAGCGTCAAATCAAAGACAGAAATATTTTGGATAAATTCTGTGAAGATTTCTGTACAATTGTGGAAAAACATTGCAAATATATTGTTGTTTCCGGATTTTTAGCTATAGCTTCTGGAAGAACCAGAGGAACTGAGGATATTGACATGATCATTGAAAAGTTGAGTCTTGAAAAATTCAAAGAACTTTTTTCTGATTTAATCAATCACAACTTTGTCTGCATGCAGTCTTCCAGCGCCGAAGAGGTTTATGATTATCTAAAAGATAACACTTCAGTACGATTTACTTGGAAAGAGAAAGATCTTCCGGAGATGGAAGTAAAATTTGCAAAAGATATGCTTGATGAATATCAACTCAAAAATAGAATAAAATTAGAGCTCACCGGCTTAAATGTTTGGTTTAGTAATGTTAATGTAAATATTGCATTTAAAGAGGAATTATTAAAAAGTCCAAAAGATTTAGAAGATGCAAAGCATTTACGGATAGTATATGCTGAACAGATTAATGAAGAAGAGATAAAGATGATAAAGCAACTTATCAAGAGATTCCGGCTATGAGAGAAGAACATCTGCAGCAAGTGGAACGTTGGGCGCATTTCGTAAAAGAAAATCCCACTAAATGGAAAAAAATTCACACTGAGTTTATCGACGCCTTGTTTGAAAAACATGAATCTTTTCGGGAGAGATTGCTGCAAACTCCGAACGGGAAAGAGAAATTACAAAAGCTGCATGACCTGAGAAAATAATTCCTTCAGCTTATTTAAAACAAACTCCTATACCGCTCCAACTGCTCTTCTATCTGCTTCTTAGAATATGCAACCAACGGTTTCATAACAATCAAATCAGTTTCCCATTTTTCTTTATCTCCAAGAACCTGCCCCGTTACCAAGATAGAAATCTCTTTCTTCGCTGCCAATTCTTCCAATTCCTTAAAATCCTTAACTTGATTAAAGTACAATTCCATGGGGCTAAATTTCTGCAATAAAGAAACTAGCCCTTTCTCCAGTCCATGACTGTTCCACTAGGTGCTCCATTTAGTAATTGCCGAGCATATTCTAAATCAGCAGGATTGTAAATAATTTTTTGTTGTTCCGATTGATAGGTACTTTGCGTAATTGCTGGCGCTGAGAGAAGTTTTATCTCTTGCGACGCTTCCAGCTCGCTTACGCTCGCACCGGTCGCTTCGCTCCCACGCACCCCACGAGCGCGGCCGCTGTCGTCGAAAGGATTGAGGTAGCAATTGAGGTCGAACCCATCCGTACCGATGTAGAGCCAGACCGCCCGTTCAGGATGCGATTTCCTTCTGCTGGCACTAGGAGTCGAAATATAGGGCCGCTTCCCGCTCACTCTCTGTAACATATCAATAGTTTCCGGCGCATCGTATTCAAATACTTCATCTTCGAGTGCTCTTCGCCAGGCTGGATCTTTCACCAACCTATCAAGATAGCCATCTCCAACTGGAAGATTACTGTTACTACAATCAAAAGACCCAGCGCATAACGAGTTTTCACGTAAATCTTGTAAGATTCCCTGTAACGAGCAGTCATTCCGTTCATCTGTTTGCCGTAGAGCTGAAATGCATTCTGCAACGGTGGGAATTCTTTTATCAGTTCCAGCATAATGATTTTTCCAGCCATTTGCGGATTTAACGAGGTATTCTCCGTCTGCGCCTCGTTCCGCTTCTCCATCTAAGAACAAACCGTTACCTAATGAAATCGGCGCAATGCTTGCTGGAGATATGATTGATTGTTGCATGACTATTCATTTTGAAGGATTATTTATAAAATTTCACTAGAAAAATTACATAACTAATCCCCTATACCATTTCAACCACTCTTCTATCTCTTTCTTTGAATACGCAATCAATGGCTTCATAACCGTTAGGTTAGTTTTATAATTCTCATCACCAAGAATTTGTCCGGTTACCAAGATAGAAATCTCTTTCTTCGCTGCCAATTCTTCCAATTCCTTAAAATCCTTAACTTGATTAAAGTACAATTCCATGGGACTAAACTTCTGCAACAAAGAAATATCTTTTTCTGCAAAGGCAACCGGATACACGCTGCAACCACGTTTCATGAACAATAATCCAGCCAGCAAACTCGCTTCATCGTCAACCAATACCAGCACTCTCCCTTCCACCCCAGCAGGCATCCCGCCGACACAGGAAATAGTCTCAAAAAAGAGATATATGCCTTCTTGATTGATCTCGATCTCCAAAATGATATCTGGCGAAGTGGGGGAGAACTCCAACTTTGTTTCTTTTTCAACATACTCGCCTACCATTCTATTGAGTTCGATAGAGGTTGTGGGAAAAGACTTATCTGAACGTTTGGTAACAATCCTAAACGTGCCTTTTCGGCCTTGCAGTAATTTAACCGCTTTTCGCTGAATTTCCCCTATATTTTTCTCCACGCGAACTGCCGGTGAATAGGAAGTCAATCCAAACACCTGACGTAAAGAAGAATGATTGGAGATATAAGCCATTAAAAGCCTTCCTCTGCTCTTTGTTACTGCCGGTTTGTGCTTTCCCGTTTTCCCCACTATTTTCCGTATATTTTCCGCTAATTTGCGCTCAAACATGCCCTTATTCTTCCCTTTAAGAAAAATCTCTCCATACCGCAATAAAATTGTGTCATAAACCATGGTTTTGGACTCCAACTATCTCTTTAAAAACCTTCTCTCCATAACCCCTTGTTTTCCTGTGGAAATAAAATACGTGATTTATAAAGGCAATATTTAAATAGTCCACTGCTATTTATAAGTAAATCTAAAATCGGAGGGGCTCATCACATGGCAAAAAAAACTTCTAAAAAAGAAATAACCATCGTTAATATCGTCATTTCCAGCAGTCTTGAGAAGGACATCCCTTTAGAAAAGATGGCTGCTACCTTACCTAATACTGAATACAACCCTGAACAATTCCCTGGCTTAGTATTGCGTATTAAAGATCCTAAGACTTCTGCTCTCATTTTCTCCAGCGGAAAGATTGTCTGTACTGGCGCTCGAACTATGGAACAAGTAGATCTAAGCATCCAAAGCATCATCAAGAGCCTTAAGAAATTAAACATCCACGTCACCATCAAACCTAAAATTACCGTCCAAAATATCGTCGCTTCCGGAAGCATCGGCATGGACTTAAACCTTAACGTGCTTGGGTTGAAGCTGCCTAACACCGAATACGAACCAGAACAGTTTCCTGGTTTAGTACATAAATTAAAAGGAACCAATGCCACTTTCTTGCTGTTCAGCAATGGAAAAATAGTCTGCACTGGAACCAAGACTGAACAGGAAGTCAATGATGCAACAGACATGCTTATCGATCGGCTAAAGAAAGTGTTGGAAAAGCCATAAAACCCTACATAAATCTTTAAATAATCTTCATTATAATTTATTTTAATTTCATTTTTACAAGAGGAAACTCTCGGGGGTGGGCATGGAAGTCGATGAACAAATTAAGACATTTAGAGACTTTATTGAACAGAATTACTACCCACAGTTATTGGAAGCGGTTCGTAAGGGAGAGTCTTACCTAAAGCTGGATTTTTCCGATCTAGTCAAATTTAATACTGAAATTTCTGAAGAATTGCTGGAAAATCCGCAAGAACTGCTCAAGGCCGGAGAAATCGCTATCAAAGAGTTTGATTTGCCAAAAAAAATAAGTAAATTCAATGTCCGTTTTATCAACCTTCCAGAATCACAAAAAGTGCTCATCAGCGAAATAAGGAGTAAACACCTAAACAAACTGCTCTGGGTGGACGGGATTGTTCGCAACAAAACTGATGTGCGTCCCCATGTCAGTGCCTCTAAGTTTGAATGTCCTTCTTGCGGAAATATACTCTCCGTGCTGCAGTTAGACCAAAAATATAAAGAACCGACCCGCTGTGGCTGCGGAAGAAAAGGAAAATTCAAGGAAATATCAAAAGAGTTAGTAGACGGGCAGGGCTTGGTGCTGGAAGAAGCGGCAGAAGATCTGGAAGGATTTCAGCCAAAAAGAATAAATGTTTTCCTGCGGGATGATCTTGTTTCACCGCTTACGGAACGGAAAAGCAGTCCGGGGTCAAGGATACAATTAGTCGGATGGGTTACAGAAGTGCCGATTACCCTGAAGACCGGCGGGCAATCCATCAAATTTGAACTCATTGTTGAAGCTAATTCTCTCGAACCATTGCATGATGACACCCTGAGTCTCAACATTACTGAGAAGGATATGGAAGAGATAATGAAAATTGCCAAGTCTCCTGATCCTATTCACCTTCTCGCAGCCAGCCTTGCTCCTTCAATTTATGGACACGACAAGATAAAAGAAGCGATCATATTGCAGCTAGCCGGAGGATGCCGTAAGGTTCGCCCAGATGGAGTCACTACCAGGGGAGATATGCATATGCTTCTGATCGGAGATCCCGGTAGCGGTAAAAGCCAGCTTCTCAAAAGGATCTCTCAGATCGCGCCTAAAGCTCGTTTTGTCAGCGGAAAAGGGGCAACGGGAGCAGGATTGACCGCCGCAGTAGTAAAAGACGAATTTTTAGGAGGCTGGTCTCTGGAAGCAGGAACCTTGGTTTTAGCTAATCGGGGATTTGCTATCATAGATGAAATGGACAAGATGGGAAAGGAAGATACTTCTGCGTTACACGAAGCGTTAGAACAGCAGACGGTCAGTATTGCCAAAGCTAACATCCAGGCGACATTGAGATGTGAAACTACTGTCTTGGCTGCAGCCAATCCTAAATTTGGGCGTTTTGATCCTTATGACTTGATCGCTAATCAGATCAACTTGCCCCCCACCCTGATAAACCGGTTTGATCTTATATTTCCGGTCAAAGACCTGCCTAATCGGGAGAAAGATGAAACTACCGCTTCTTTCATTTTGAATTTCCATAAAGATCCGTCCAAAGCGGTCGCAGAGATATCTACTGAGCTGATGCGCAAATATTTTTCGTATGTCCGTTTGAGAATAAACCCTAAGATGAGTGACGTCGCGATCGAGGAAATCAAGGAATATTATGTTTCTATGCGTAATTCCGGCGCTCCTGAAGAAGGCGGAGTGCGCAGCATCCCCATTACTGCTAGACAGCTGGAAGCGCTGATCAGGCTGTCAGAAGCTTCCGCAAAAATAAGATTGGCGAAAAGCGTCACCAAAAAAGATGCTCAGAAAGCCATTGAGCTGGTAAGCCACTGCCTCAATGAAACTGCCAAAGACAGTGAGACCGGAAAAATCGATATTGATCGCCTGGGCGGCAGCAAGATAACTGCAACCCAAAGGAACAGCCTTAGCATTATGAAGGAAATAATTTCTGCCCTGGAAGAGCAGCTTAACTCAAAAGTTATTCCTGTTGAAAACATTGTAGACGCAGCTAAAGAAAAAAATATTCCTCCTGAAAAGGTAGAAGAATCTCTTGAAAAATTGCGCAGGTCAGGAGATATCTTTGAACCTAAACGGGGATTTGTGCAAAGGTTATGATAAAATCCGTGCACTAATAAATCAATATTACTTAAAATGGAATCAGAAAACAAATCATTTTTCCGTTTTCCGGCAGAAAAAGTTTCTATAAAGGAATTAGAAGAAGGGGAACATATAGAAGAAAAAGAACAAAATCCTAATTATATTCTCATCGACGAAGACCAAAAAATATTTCGTATCAATGTCATAGCTACTCTTGTGCACAAAGAACTGCGAGGTTCGGTCACTTCTATTCTCATTGATGATGGCACTGGAAAAATAATCATGCGTATGTTTGAAGAAAATAAAACTGCCATGAACTTAGAAGTAGGTGATGTGGTCCAGATTATAGGGAAAATAAGGGTATTCAATCAAGAGAAATATATCTTCCCTGAGATAATCAAGAAGATAAACCACGCTTGGCTCAAGGTACGGTTCCTTGAACTGCAGAAAGACCAGAAACAGACAGAAAAACAGGAACAAAATATTTCACAAAAAAGAGATAAACTAGAAATTAAAAATAACATAAGTAAAAAAGAAATCTTCAAAGAAGCAACACCAATAAAGAAAACAACTGAAGAAAATACAAATAATTTTGAAATAATAAGTGAAGAAATAGAGGAAAATGATCCTTTATTGCCTTTTGAAAAATTATCAAAACTTATAATTCAATTAGATAAGGGAGAAGGAGTATTGATTGAAGAACTTATTAAAAAATCTCCGCTGGAAAAAACAGAAGAACTTATAGAGAAAATGTTAGAAAATGGTGATATCTTTCAGAATATACCTGGAAAAGTAAAGCTTTTATGATTTATAATTTTACTAACTTGGCTGATTCTAATTTCAAATAAATTTCAAGATTACAAAAACAACAAAGGAGTTATATAAACTTCAACAATCCCCCCCGCTAATAAAAATCCTATGCTAATTAAAACTAGATCTAAGACATCAGTCATGATAGAATCATAACTTAAATCTTTTTTAATCAGAGCCATGGAAAGGATTCCTCCTGCCAATCCAATGATAAAATATGCCGTTATCTCTAAAATACCATGCAGCATATATTTTAAAAAACCGAATGCAACTGTTCCAAAGTAGGCAGAAAATAAATCAAGACCGACCATAGATGCTGTTTCGGCTATTTTATTTTTAATTAAACCACCTACTGCCGCAGCTATGACTGAGGCATTCCAGGTTAAGATAAATAATGCTCCTGTCCCATATAATAAAGAGAAGATCAGACAGAAAAACAGAACCTTAAGATTATTTAAAAATATTTTAACAAAAATATCTCCTTTCGTGGCTTGACCAGTAATATCTTCCGCGATTATACTCCCTCTTACATAATTGTTTACATTCACTATAGCTTTATGCTGTAAATAAAATATATTATCTACCATCCCATGAGGTAATAAAACATAAGAAGCTATTAATGCTGTAGTTATCCCTAAAAACATAAAAAGTAAAAAAGTTATAACTTTAGCATGTTCCTGTAATAATTTCCATTCTCCCTCATACTTAATATCCAGTTCTTCTTCGCTTTTGACAGTAATGTACATGGTAGGTAATATTCCTATCACGATTAAGAAGACTGTTAAAAGGCCTGACACTTCTTTAAAAACCAAATACGATAAAAATAAGGCAACTAAAGAATACGTAAAACCTACAATAAACATTTCCCACGGCTTTTTTTTTAGGACAAAGGGATTAAAGATATATTCCAGAACCATTCGATTAGTATTAAAATACAAAATATATAAACATTCCTATGGGCTTATTATTTTTGTGTGAGTATTACTCTTAAATGTTACCTCACCCCCCAGCTTCCTGTGGAAAAATAAAAAATAAAAAAATAAAGACCATTTTTCTTAATAATATATGATCAATATGAGGAAAAATGAGAATAAATTTTTGATTTACCTATTTTTTGCATTTCCTTTAGAACTTTTATTAAATAGATAAAATAAGAAATAATAGTAAAAAAAAGTTAAATGCAATCAATATATACTTCATCTTTTCTTGTTTTTAGCTATGTAATTTATGTTTTCTCTTTTTTATTTCTTCAAATCGCTTATTTATTATTTATTTATTTTCAATATTGAAAATAATAATATAAAATAATAATATGGTAATATTAAAATAAAATTTAATAAATAATAAAGGTGATCAATAAATTAAAAATTGCATTTAACAAAGTAAATTTAATTAGGAAATTACAATAATTAATAGTTACTCTTTATTTATTATTAAAGAATGAATAGATAATTATTTATACTTACTTCCATCTGCAATGTAGGTGATAGAAAATCTAAATGAAAAAGTATATCCTTCAGCTCCAAATAATTTATTAACACTCACAGATGATCACTTCAGTTTACAATCAATTTATTTTCCATAAGAAACAAAGGGGTCAGTGTAAAAAATGGTGGAGATAAAGAACTTTTTTGAGAATTATTTGAAGAAGGAATCTATTTTTATAGATAAAAAGACTTTAATGCCTTCATATATCCCTGAAGAGATATTGTATAGAGAAGAGCAATTGCAGGAAGTAGCTAATGTCCTAGCTCCTGTTTTGAGGCTGGAGAAACCTTCAAATCTCTTCATTTATGGGAAAACTGGTACGGGAAAGACTATTTCCATCAAACATATCATCTTTTCTATGAGTAAAGTAGCTGTACAAAACGGGTTGCCTCTCAAATGCATTTATTTAAACTGTAAATTAAAGCGGGTTGCGGATACAGAATACCGTTTAATCGCTCAATTAATCAAGGAATTCGGGCAAGAAATACCTTCTACCGGGCTTCCTACCGATGAAGTATATAACATCTTTTACAAGCTGTTGGATAGGGAAAAACAAATAGTTCTTTTGGTTTTAGATGAGATAGATCAACTTACTAAGAAGATAGGGGACGAAATATTATACAATTTAACCAGAATCAATGTAGAATTGCAAAAATCTCAGATTTGTTTAGTAGGAATTTCCAACAATTTAGTCTTCACTGAAAACCTTGATCCTAGGATTAAAAGCAGCCTATCCGAAGAAGAACTCATATTTTCGCCTTATAATGCCTTACAAATTCAGGACATCTTGAGAAAGAGAGCGGCAAAGACCTTCAAGCCAGAAGTATTACAGCCCGGAGTAATCGAAAAATGCGCTGCTTATTCAGCCCGCGACCACGGAGATGCCCGCCGAGCCATAGATTTGCTGAGGATTGCCGGAGAACTCGCCGAAAGGAACGGCTCGACAAAAGTGGAAATAAGCCATCTCGATGAAGCGGAGAAGAAAATAGAGTCGGATAAAGTCATTAATGCAGCTACTAACCAACCCAAACAATTTCAATCAGTGTTGTATGCGATCTTGCTCCTTGCTCCTCAGAAGAAAAACTTCTTTACGGGGGAAATATATGATGTCTACAAAAATGTATGCCGCCAGACAAAATTGAATACCCTCACTCAGCGCCGAGTTTCTGATATTATTGCTGAGATGGATATGCTGGGAATAATCAATGCAAAGATTATCTCAAAAGGCAGATATGGCAGAACCAGGGATATCTCTTTATCCGTCGATGAAAATCTAGTCTTAAAATTAAAATCAGTGCTGGAAAAATCATTACAATTAACATAGATTTAGTAGAATCAAGGAGCCATTAGTTAAATGCAATTATCTATTTGATAGGAATGACATGGAAGACCGACAAAAACTTATTGAAAACTTGTTTGAACGAGGGATATTAGTAAGCAAAGATATGCTAGATCAAAAAGTTGATGCGCTTTTATCCGATAATGTGATCGGAAAGTTAGAACAAGAAAGAGATTTGTTAGTCCTTAATACAGACTATGTTGATATCGTTGCCAAACAAAAAAGCCTGGTTGATTGGTACGAGATGGATTCCCTCCGGGTGCACGCAGAGAAGGAACGGGATGATGAATTATACCAAGCTCAATTGCAAAGTTTTAAACAGGCCGAGTTACAGGTAAAAAGTTCCGATCCTGGCTTCAATAAAAAACAACAGTTAAACAGTTTAGAAACGGAAATTAATTTTCCTTCAGAATCTTTATCTTCCGAAACTCATTTTTCTGCTCTTCCCGCTTCTTCAGACATAATAGCTTCTTCTCCAGAGTTAGCCCCTGAATTAGCCTCAACCATCCTTTCCCCTTCTAAAGTACACATAGTTATTTCCTACCAGAACGAGGCCCGAAAATTTGAGGTTAAGGATTTCACTCTTTTATTTGCTTCACGATACAAATTTTTAGAAAGCATCTTGCGGCAAAGGCAGGAATTGCAAAATGTTATGCCCATTAGCCGGCTTTTAGGCAAAAAAGAAAAAGAGAATGTTTATGTGATTGCCTTAATTGAAGAGGTAAGCAAAACCAAGAACGGAAATATCATTATCAATGCTGAAGATTTGACTGGCCGGATAAAAGTTGTATTTTCTAAAAACAAGAAAGAGCTCTACCAAAAAGCAAAAGACTTAGTTTTAGATGAAGTCATAGGTATAAGCGGCGTATTAGGCGATAAAATTATCTTCGGCGAGGAAATAATCTGGCCCGATATTCCGAATAATCAACTTAAGAAAAGCGAAGTAGAAGAATATGCCGTTTTCCTTTCTGACATCCATGTAGGTTCAAACCTCTTCCTAAAAGACGAATTCAACAAATTTTTACGCTGGATCAACGGAGAAGCAGGCAACCCTTCTCAAAGAGAGATCGCCCAGAAAGTAAGATATGTGATCATTGCTGGCGATTTAGTTGATGGGGTGGGGATTTACCCTTCCCAGCAAGAAGAATTGGCCGTGCATGACATAATTAAGCAATACCAAGATTTTTCTGAACTCATCAAAAAAATACCTTCCGATAAACACATTATTATCTGTCCGGGAAATCATGACGCAGTCCATTTAGCTGAGCCGCAGTCTTCTTTTGATGAAACCTTTGCTCCTAGCTTATTCAAGATTCCTAATGTAACGCTGGTCACAAATCCAGCTATGGTTAATTTAGGAAAGACCGAGACATTTCCTGGTTTTGATGTCTTATTATATCATGGTTACAGCTTTGATTATTATGTTGCTAACGTTGAATCAATACGAAATAATGGGGGATATCATCGCGCAGATTTGATCATGAAATTTTTGCTTAAGCGCCGGCACCTCGCGCCTTCCTTCAAATCAACTCCTTACTTTCCCGGGCATAAAGAAGACCCCCTACTGATAAAAAAAGTACCTGATTTCTTGATCAGCGGGCATATACATTATTCCAACGTTGCTAACTATAAAGGTATTACCACAATTTCCGGCAGCTGCTGGCAAGGCACGACCAGTTTTCAGGAAAAGCTTGGTCACAAGCCTGAACCGGCTCGTGTTCCTCTCGTAAATCTCAAGACCAGGGAAATCAAAGTCCTTAAGTTTAGTTAGCAAGTGATTAGTAGAACTGGATATAAAGAGAATACAAGGATATAATGAGTAGACATAGTTAATATGAAAGCCTCACCACAAATACAAGAATACTTTGACCGTATTGGAAAAGGCATCCAGGAAGCGTATGACCTAGCAAAAGCTGCACGAAAAAAAGGACTTGATCCTGAGCTGGAAGTTTCCATTCTGCTTGCCAAAAACATGGCTGAACGGGTGGTTGGACTAATTTCAGTAGTAGCTCCACAGGTAACTGATTCAAAACTAACCCAACGAATTACGGAATTGGAAAAAGAATACGGTCTTCTTGATTGGCGGGTGGGATTTAAAATTGCGGAAGAGGTAGCTCAGGAAAAACACTGCAAATTCAAAGACAAACAAGAAGCGATGGAAGTAGGGATCCGTGTAGGTTTTGCGTACTTAACCTTAGGGATAGTTTCCGCTCCTTTAGAAGGATTCATCGGGCTGAAAATAAAAAAAAGAAAAGATGGAAAAGAATATTTTGCTCTGCAATATGCAGGACCTATCCGTGGAGCAGGAGGAACAGCGGCTTCTACTTCGGTTATCCTTGCTGATTACGTGCGCATAAAGATGGGATATCATCCCTACGACCCCGATGAAACGGAAATAAATAGGTTTGTAATTGAAATCCAAGATTATCATGAACGGGTAACCAACTTGCAATATCATCCTTCAGATGAAGAAGTTAAATTCATGGCTTCACATTTACCAGTGGAAGTTGACGGGGATCCTACCGAGGAAATTGAAGTCTCAAACTACAAGGATATTCCGCGTATAGAATCTAATTTTATACGCGGCGGGATGGCTTTAGTGATGGCCGAAGGGCTTTGCCAGAAAGCTCCTAAATTATGGAAGCGTCTTTCTAAGTGGGGTAAAGATTTTGGGTTAGAGTGGGAATTTATGAGTGAATTTATACAACTAAAAGAAAAAATCCATGCCCAGCATGCTGCAGCTGCTGCAAAGGACAGAGAAAAAATAACAGAAACGAAGAAAGTAGTCAAGGCTAACAATACGTTTATTATGGATATGGTCGCGGGGAGACCTATCCTGACTTATCCTTTAGGGGTAGGGGGTTTACGATTACGTTATGGCCGCAGCCGTGTTTCTGGATTTTCTGCGGCAGGAATGCATCCTGCTACCTTGATGATATTGGAAAAGTACATAGCTATCGGAACTCAATTGAAAGTAGAACGTCCCGGAAAAGGGGCTACCGTCACAATTTGCGATACTTTAGAAGGGCCAATTGTCCGCCTTAAAGATGGTTCGGTTTTAAAACTTACCACTGAGGAAGAAGCCCGTCAACATAACGCAAACGTAGAAGAGATTCTTTTTTTAGGTGATATAATGTTTAATTACGGTGATTTTTCAGAGAACGGGCATTACCTTGCGCCAGTCGGCTATTGTCCGGAGTGGTGGGCGCTGGAAGTAGAAAAAGTTTTGCATGAAAAATATCAAGGCGCTCTATCCGCAGCAGCTAAAGAATTAAACTTAGAAGAAGAACGATTACAAAGATTGCTCTCTTCTCCTTTATTTGAATTTCCCACTATTGAAGAAGGGATAGCTATCAGCAATCTCCTCAAAGTGCCACTGCATCCGGAATATATATTTTATTGGAAATTGATCAGCGCCGATGATATTGTAACGTTATTGAAATGGCTGAAAGAAGGCAAACTAAAGAAAGACGAAAAAGGAATTAAAAAAATAATTATCCCTTATTATCAGAATCACGAATTGCATAAAAAGGGAAAAAAGATATTTGAATTTCTTGGCGTGCCGCATAGCGTCATCAATAAAGAAAATATTGTCCTGGAACGAAAAGAAGCAATTGCTCTTGCTTTGTGTTTTAATATCAAAGATCAGGTAGAGTTGGAAGAATTAGGATTGTTTGTTTCTCAAGAAAAAGACGGTTTAGAATTGATAAGCAAGATTTGCCCAGTAAAAATTCGAGACAAAGCCGGCACATTTATTGGCGCCAGGATGGGCCGTCCTGAAAAAGCCAAGATGCGTCATCTCACTGGAAGTCCGCAAGTATTATTTCCAGTCGGGGAAGAAGGTGATCGTTTGCGCAGTTTCCAATCGGCTATGGAAGCAGGAAAAGTGCAAAGTGCTTTTCCAACTTTCTTTTGTGTCAACTGCAACAAAGAGATGATCTATCGCAGCTGCGAGGATTGCGGAAAAGAATGTGTGCAGAGATATAATTGCAATTACTGCGGTATGCTTGAAAAAGACACTTGCCGGCACGGCAAAACTTTTCCATACAAGAATACAGACTTAAACATCCAGTACTACTTTACCAAAGCCAAAGAAAGGTTGGGAGAAAAAATTCATGCTGATCTTATCAAGGGTGTCCGTGGGACTTCCAACAAGAATCATGTGGTAGAACATCTTGCCAAAGGTATCCTTCGTGCTAAGCATGATATTTACGTCAACAAAGAAGGGACTACGCGCTATGATTGTACTGAATTGCCTATCACCCATTTCAAGCCGAAAGAGGTAGGAACTTCTGTAGAAAAGTTGGGTGAGCTAGGCTATCAGAGAGACATTTACGGCCAAGAATTGGTTAATGACAATCAGATTTTAGAATTAAAACCTCAAGATATTATCCTTCCTGGCTTTGATTCGTTGGACGAGTCTGCTCCGAAAGTATTGAAACGGGTTTCTCAATTTGTAGACGATCTTCTAACCAAATTTTATGGTTTGAAACCATTTTACAGTATCAAAAAAGAAGAAGAATTGGCCGGGCATTTGGTGATTGCTCTTGCTCCGCACATTTCTGCTGGATTAGTTGGAAGAATCATTGGCTATTCACAGACGCAGGGGTTATTAGCACATCCAACCTTTCATGCTGGTCTGCGTAGGGATTGTTTTGATAAAAATACATTTATTCCTTTATACAGAAACTGGGTTTGGGAGATTGAAAAGATAGGTGACGTAGTAGAAAAACTGAATCCTACGGATGTGGTTGATGATTATGGCACTAAGGAAGTGCGCGTAGATGGAATAAAAACAATTGGAGCGCAAAGCAAGAGCGTTGTGGTTAATACCTTTACCAAACATACGCCACAGCCAATGATTAAACTTGCCACTAAACTTGGTCGTACACTGAAAGTTACCTTCAATCACAAACAAATTGTGTATGAAAAAAATAAACCAAAAATAGTATTAGCACATGAATTGCAGATAGGCGACACTCTCGGCATACCTTATCAGTTGCAAATACCCAAAGTGGATCGCGCAGAAATTAATTTATTCCAAGCTTTAGCCGACCAGGAATGGGTTATGGTCAGAGGATTAAATGCTGTGTGTAAAGAAGTGAGGGAAGAAGCAAAAAAATATTTTTCCAAGAGAGATTACAATAATTACACTAGTAGGGATTCCTATCCAATTACTTTTGTTAAAGAATTACATCAACGAGACATACTAAAAGATGTTTCCTGCCTACGTCTTGCTGCAAAAAGAGATGCAGTTACCATTCCGACAGTTATTTCTGTAACAAAAGAATTTTTACAGCTAGTGGGTCTCTATATCGCAGAAGGTCATTCGCAAAAAGTTCCGGGAAGACTTTACCAAGTTTACATTGCCGCAGAAAATCCAGAAATTCGAGATTTTGTGCAAAGAAATATGATTACTCTCTTTGGCTTAAAGATCACTGAAAATAAAAAAGATAGGCTAACCTATTCCAGTAGAATTTTGTATCATTTATTTACATCAGTTCTGAAATGCGGTTATTCAGCGTATGAAAAGAGAATTCCTCCTCTTTTCCTCGACCTTCCTAATGAAGGATTAGGACACTTGCTATCTGGTTACTTTGAAGGGGATGGCTCAGTTAGTTCTATTGATTTACGTGCCACTTTTGATACTGTGAGCGAAGGCCTACTTCGTGATATGGATTTTGTCTTTGGACAGATGGGCATCTTTGTAAAAAATTACACCTATACGGCCCCTCCAGGGCCAAGAGTACGAGAATTTTATATTAAGAAGGGAAGGCCAATACCTTCTTTTACTATTACCAAAGGGATTATTCAAAGCGTTTTTATGGAAAAATTTTCTCAGTATGTTGATTTTATTTCCTCAAGGAAGAAAAACACTCTTTCCCAACTTGTAAATTCCCGGAAAGCAACAGTTATTGCCCAAAAGTATAATTCTAGCGTAATGTTTGATACTATTACCTCCCTAGAACTTCTTCCGGAAGAAGAGAGTTATTGCCTTAATGTACAAGGAAACGTTGTGACAGCCAACTCTATCCTAACTAAACAATGTGACGGTGACGAAGCAGCGGTAATGTTGCTAATGGACGCGCTGCTAAACTTCTCCCGGCAATTTCTTCCTAATACTAGAGGATCAACCATGGACGCACCTTTAGTTCTCACTTCTTTCTTAGACCCAACGGAAGTCGATGACCAAGTGCACGGCATAGACATGGTCTGGAAATATCCTTTAGAAATGTATGAAGCTTCACTGGAATTAAAAAATCCCTGGGAGGTTAAATACGGCCCTGAAAAGAAAAAAGTGGAACAACTTTCTGATCGTCTCGGAACAGAAAGACAATATGAAGGATATGGATTCACTCACCATGTTGATAACTTCAACAAAGGCATTCAATGTTCTGCCTACAAAATACTTCCTTCTATGGAAGAAAAACTATTCGGCCAGATGGAAATTGCGAAGAAAGTTAGGGCTGTAGATATGGATGACGTCGCTAAGCTAGTGATTCAAAAACACTTCTTGCGTGACATCAAAGGTAACTTACGTAAATTCTCCATGCAGCAATTCCGCTGCGTCAAATGCAATGCTAAGTTTAGGAGACCTCCGCTCATCAATAAATGCGCTGCTTGCGGCGGAAAACTTATTTTTACCATTTCGGAAGGATCAGTGGTTAAATACTTGGCCCCTTCGCTTAAATTGGCCGAAAAATACAACTTCTCTCCTTACTTGAAGCAGACTTTAGATATGGTTAAAGAGCAGGTGGATATGATCTTCGGCAAAGAGAAAGAGAAACAGACCGGTTTGGGAAGTTTTATGGGGTAAACTGTTTCGGCTACTTATATGATTACTTCAGAAAATCAAGAATACCTTTAAATAATATTGTCACTTCACTTCTCCTATGAAAATTAAGGACAAAAGCCTCCAAAGAATCGCCAAAATAGCTGTACCTATCTTAAAGAAAAATGGGGTAGTGAAAGCAGGAATATTTGGCAGTTATGCAAGAGGAGAAATGAAAAAGCGCAGCGACATTGACTTTTTAATAAAAATGAAAAGAGGAAAAAGTCTGCTTGATTTAGCCCATCTTAAGAATGAGCTAGAAGAAAAACTAAGAAAAGAAGTTGATTTGGTAGAGTATGTTGTCATTAAGCCGAGGATTAAGGAACAAATTTTGGATGAAGAGGTAAAAATACTATGAAGAGGGATAATCTTCTGTTCTTAGAAGATATCTTAACTTCCATTATCTTGATTGAGAAGTATACCAAAAATCTAAACCTCTCTCTGTTAGAGAAAAAGATAGAAAAACAAGATTCACTTGTTCGAAGGATAGAGATAATTGGCGAAGCAGCAAAGAATCTTCCTCTGGATTTTAAAAATAAATATTCTGATGTTCCTTGGAAAGATATTGCGGGCATGAGAGATATAATTGTTCATGCTTACTTTGGAGTTAACTTAGATACTGTCTGGAAGGTTGTAAAGAATGACTTGCCAAAACTCAAGAAACAAATCCAAGAAATTCTTAAAGCTGAGAAAAAATAAATAATTTTTAATCTTCTACTCATTCATAATCTCCGCATGTGGAACTTTATCAATAAAAATAATTTTCTTTGGATCGACTAAATCCATCTCCACGCCAATAGCTATCGCTCCCTTTCCAGTGAGGTGGATGTGCCTTGCAGCAACCATTATTTTCTTAACTTCTTCTTTACTTTTAACTTCCCCTTGATAGAATTTCTTAGTCAAGTCTAACTGCAGCCGTTCCTCTTCAAATTTTTTTCCGATGATATCAGCATCGGTAACCACTATCAATAACCCGAACTGGCTTTGTTTTTTTGCGACAACGTAATCCATTTTAGGCATCTAATAACTAAATTTTAGATATTCTTGACCGGCTTTTTTGCTCCGCAAGCCTGGCATTTGAGGTAAGTTATTCCTTTCTCTTCAACTAAGGTAGTTTCCGGTTTGTTACATTCAGAACAGAAAACATATTCACTAGCATATTTCTTGATTTTCTTATTGATAGCAGAAGCAGCCACTTTAGTTCCTAGGATTGCCCGATCGCCTTTTTCAAATTTTCCCGGCGTAGCTAACTCCCGCAACAAGTATTTCAGAAGGTGATTTTCATCCCGTTGTAAAGCCTTGGCGATTTGCTTGAGATTGGCCAGCACCGTCTTGTTTCCTTCCAGATGGCCTTTGATTTTCTCAATAGTAAACCGTTCTCCCCCTTGAGATTGTTCAGGAAGCTCTTCTTGAGCTTTCTTTAGTAGTTGTTCGTATCCATCCATAGTATTGTGATTTCAAGCTTATTTTATAAAGATTTACATTTAGTTACCGTAATGTTTATATACCTAAATATATTGTTTTAACCATATATAAACTAATTCAAAGAGGTGTATAAAATGGCCACATTAGGGGTTCAAGAAGTATTAGTTTTGGCTGTAGTTGGGACGCTTTGTGCGATAGTATATTCCTTACGGGTGCTTATCCTTTTGGAAAGAAGAGTCGCTTCCATGGAAATGAATATTCAAAAATTGACTGGGAAAGTGTTGAGGGAAGAAATCAACATTCAGAGAGCAATTAAAAGAAAAAGATAATCATTTCTTCTTTTTTACTAATTTTTTCAATTTTGCTTTTACTTTAACTGGTTTCTTTTTTGCTATTTTTCGTAGTTTTTCCCGTTTCCTTGCTTTAACTTTTTTCTTGCGAGTTTTAGATACAACTTTTCTTGCCTTTCTTTTTTCCATCAATTCTTCCAGCTCAGTCCCTATTTCTGCCACTTTCTTACGCAGCGTTTCTATTCTTTCTGCATTGTTCTCTTGGGATAATAATTCGCCGCATTCTGGGCAATGGAATTCAAAATCCATAGCTTGATCAAAATTAAGCCGCACGCATCGGTTTGGGCAAGTGAAAAATAATTCCTTGCTTTCTTCGTCTAAGCGTTGCTGTAGTTTTGCCAATAATTCCTTTTTCCGCTTGACGTAGCTGAATTTTATGCTTTCTGGCTGCAGGGTCCAATAATAAATATACCACCCTTTTATCTTGTCTTTTTTTCGTATAAAACTGACTAAGTTGTGATTATAGAGAAGATAGAGCATCTTGCGCACAATCTTGATGTCTTTTTTGAGCTTGTCGGCAAGCTCAAATTCAGAAACATGCTGCTTGCCGGTCAACTCTTTGATTAAAGGCAATCCTTCCTCCCCCAGGATGGAAAGCATAATCTCTTCAACTTTCTTTTGAGTCAGGCGCATTTTCTAGAATCTTTATCAGGATTGGTTTTTTTATGTTATAGGAAATAACTTTAATTTTTCGGTACGCCGAAAAGCAACTCTAAAGTTATTTTCTTATTAGGAAATCACTTAAGCTTTGATAATCTAACGATCATTTAAGTGATTTCCTATAATTTGGGTAGTGACGCTTTTAAATATTTCGGTCTTCTTCCTTCTTTTGCAATTCAGAAACTCCCAATAATTCTTCTACCCTTAAGCCTTTCCGTTTAGCCAATTCCAACGATATGGCCCAGCACTTGCCAGTATTTTCAATATCCTCTAACATCAGGAAATACCATGGCTCGCTGGGAAACTTCACTCCAACCCAGCCTTCCGCACCGAATTTATTGGAAAATGTACGTAATTGCTCAATTTCTTCATCTAACAAGTATTTCTTACTCTCTGCCGTAACTTTACATTCAATCGCTACTCTGCGCATAGCATTCCCAGCTAAAATATCTGGGGAAGGATACCTTTGTGAACCGCTGCCAGCTGCTCGTATGGCTGACCATCCATTTTGGTTGAAAAAATGAATCAGTTCTCGTTCGCCTTTAGAGCCTTTGGCTTTGGTGTTCATAGTTGAAAGAAGAAAAAAGGATTATTTAAGCTCTTCGAGGTTGGGATTTATTTTCTACATGGATCATGGCCATAATGATTGCATCTTTCGTGTAATCTTTGCGCACTTCATATTTTCCTTTTTTTAAAAAGCGGGGGGAAGTTATTGTGGAGATAAAGTGAGTAGTTTAAAGTAGGATATTTCTCCGTTTAAAAACTTCAGCGCCTTTTCACGATCTTTGTAAGACGCAACATCCTTATTTTTATCGTAACTTAGAACACCGGATTCTTTAAGATGATATACAATACCTCTAGCCTCCACGCCAAAGCCGAAGAGTTTTTCGGCTGCAAGCTTCTTGTGCAGATAAGCTAAATTTACTTCTTGGTTTGGTTGTTCTTCTAAAATTTCAAGTAACCTTCTCGTCACCATAGCCATTGATAGAATTAATACCAATGGAAGCTTATTAACTTTATGATTTTGAGGCACTTAGTAAATTTACTAAATTTCAACCAACAAATTTTTAAATAGTTGGCATGAAGGATTATACTATGGTAAGAAATCTTTTCAGAGTGACTTTATCTGAATATATCAATCAGAGGGGTACTGGGCAACCGATTCAACGTGAAGAAGCAATAGTCTATGATTTTATGCCTGTTGTTCTCGGAGATCGGTTCAGAACAGATGAGGTCCTATCGCGCATGTTGTTACGTCCGGCACCAGAAGAGGGGCCATTTATGTTAAAGTCTAATGCTTATGAAACATTGGGGTTGAAATATGTTGACAGAGAAGAATTAATTCCAGCATTAGAGTGCTACAGAATTGCTTTAGACAGCAGAACCAGCTTCGCGACAGCAATTGCAAGAATACAAGGTAGTGCTTTACTCAATCAACGCGAGATCGCGCATATGGACACTTCAACTGACCTTGAACAAAAACTCGTAAGAGAAGTAGCGAAATCAAGGAGAATTTATGATCGGGTTGCTTACACCTCTTGGGTTGAAGGTTTGAGAACCGATCAAAAACAGTGGAGAAAATCAAATAAAGAAAAGTTTGGTTCTCCTGAATATGTTGAAGCTTGTTTGAAAATTGGAGAATATGAACAGGCACTTCTAATTGCTAAAGATTTGGGTGATAAAAAGTTAATGAAGAAAGTGAAGCAAACACAACCTAAAGAAATTCTTGATGTTAAGTTTTTGAAAAAATATATTGATGACAATCATCCAGAACTCACAATTTAAATTAACTAACTCACACATACTTTTTTATTGCAACAGCATTTTTCAACTACATGTTACCTAAATTTCCCTCAAAGGCATTCCTTGCTCCTATGTCCGGAGTAAGCAACCCTGCGCTTAGATTGATATGCAAAGAATTAGGAGCAGGACTAGTGGTAACCGAATTTACTAACATCCATGCAGTTATTGCCAGAGAACAGGACATCCACAATTTCATTGAATTCTCTGAAAAAGAACGACCATTAGCCATCCAACTATTTGGCTCTGATCTAGAAGCGCTCAAAAGAGCTATTAAAATTGTCGAACCATATTTTGACATAATCGATTACAATATGGGCTGTCCTGCCGATCACATCACCCAGCAGATGGCTTGCTCTGCCTTGTTACAGCATCCAGATTTGACCAGAGGGATTTTCAAAACCATGCGTGCGGCAACAACTAAACCAGTAACCGTCAAAATCCGAGCAGGAGTAACCAAACCAGATAAATGGCAGGCTATTGCTCAAATTGCTGAAGAAGAAGGATTAAACATGATTACCTTCCATCCGCGCACAGTTAAAGAAGGATATTCAGGAACTTCTAACTGGGCTTTGATCAAGGAGATGAAGCAGATGGTTTCCATTCCGGTAGTTGGTAATGGAGATATCAGAACTCCTGAAGACGCCAAACGCATGTTAGATGAAACCGGCTGCGATTATGTCATGATCGGCAGAGAAGCGATGAGCAATCCATTTCTCTTCACCCAGATAAATCAATATTTAGAGACAGGAAAATACCGCGGCTTATCTTCTAAGAAGAAAATCGAAACCTTCTTCCGTTATGTCAAATATGCCAAACAATATCCGACAATTAAAGTATATAATATTAGAATGCAGGCCATGAACTTCTCCAAAGGCTGTCCTGGCGGAAAAGAATTACGAGGGAAATTACTTCAAGTGAAAGAGATTGCCGAGATAGAGAGGATTATGAGAGAGTTTTATGAGGGGTTGTGAATATCCATAATTATGATCTTCTTTGAAATTTATCTCTGATCTCATTAATTTTCTTCTCGTTTAATTTGATAATAACCGACTTACACTTAACTAAAAATTCAGGAGTTTTTTGCATCATTTTATGGTATTGCTCATCCGGAACAGTCCTATCAATATAATACTGAGAATCAACTCTTGCTTTCAAAGATTTTTCCATAAAATCTACTTCAGATTCTTGAAAATAGTCTTTAAGAAATCTTTTTGCAAATTCAATAGTACAGGAGTGAATTTCACATTTTATCCCTATTTTTGTGAGAATAGCATAAAGCGAAAAGTAAATAGTATAATAAGCAGTTGAAATCTTCCAATCCTTAATAATATTCACTCGCATGGACTCAAGAGCTTCTTCAGCTTTCTGGATATATGCATTGGCAAGATTTGAATTAGGCTCAATTAAACTTAGTCCTTCCTTCTTTCCCGTGCACCATTTTATTTTATCCATTTTTGAAAATCACTTCCATAAATTTTTCTGCATTAACAAAAACCACGTGGTTTTTTAAAACTTCTTTCAGAAGAATATCTTTTGTTACATTTTTCTCGAACGTTTTGAGGGGATAACATTTTACACTTATTTCTATACCAAAACTTTTTGAAACCTTTCTTATCTCCTCTTGGTTATAATCCCCAGCAACAAAAATATCTAAATCAGAACCTTCTTTTTCTAATCCCTTAACATAACTTCCAAAAATAAGAGCAATTCCTTTGATACAGGGGGTTATTTTCTCTATAATCTCCTTAACCAAAAGCCTTTTTTCTAAAAATGCAATTGCCTTGTATTGTTCTACAAAAACAAGATATCTTTTGGTAAAATCGCTAGGGTTTATTTTATAGCTCTTAATTTTTCCCCTTGTTTTTGATTCTATAACCCCTTTATTTTCCAAATCCTCAAGAATAAGCTGCGCCGTTCTTGGACTGATTTTTAACAATCTCTCAACTTCCCTAATATAGTATTCCCTGCTAAAATCATTCGTGAACAGAGATAAGACCTGCAAGGTGTTTTCCGTCATCATAATTTTTTCATACATATGTATGATTAATAATACAATCAATATATAAATCTTTTGGTGGGTGTTTTTATAACAGAAATGTGCTTTAAATATCTTGAAAGAGACAGCGGAGATAGAACTGATTATGAGAGAGTTTTATGAGGGGTTGTGAATATTTTTTACTTACTGTATCCGCACTTCCCTTTCCCACTTTTCTCTCGGCTGAGTATGCAATTCCCAATATTTCTGCGCGATCAAATCGGGATCATATTTAGTTCTAGGGGCAACTTTCCCAAACACACTAACTACCGCAACGTGGATTCCTTTTGGCTCATATTCTTGCGCTAAATTCATTGCATAATTCCATAAGGCCGCTTTTCCTGCGCTTAAAGAAACATAATTTAGATTGGGCTCATGAGCAAAACCTCCACCTGTGAAAAGAATAGTTCCTATTCCATTTTTCTCCATTTCCGGAAGAACTTGCTGTGTTGATAGTATTGCTCCACCCACATTCACCCGAAGATGATCCATAAATTCTTCTGCGCTGAGTGATGAGATAGTTTTCTCTAAAACTGCGGCATTATATACTAATACTTCTGTTGACCCTATTTTCTGCTTTATTTTTTTGAAAGCAAATTCTAACTTATCAAAGTTGCCAGCATCCGCTACAAAGCTAGAGGCAAAGATATCATAACTCTTTTCTAAAATTGTACAATAATTATGCAGGTGATCCTGATTTCGGGAAATCATAGCAATGTCATAATCTTCTCGAGCAAAACGCTTTGCTATTGAAAGTCCCATACCTGGCCCCATTCCTACAATAGTGCATAAAGACATAATCAAATCAGAATTCTAATTATTTTTAAATTATATGTCAAGAAATCACACCTTAATCTTCATAAAATCTTCTGCCACAACAGAATTGTCAAAATAAGTCCTTGCCTCTTCGATGATTTCTGAAGGTTCCTTATACCGCTGGCTAATATGAGTAATAATCAACTTCTGCACATTGTTCTCAGATGCAATTAATGCTGCCTGCCTAACTGTCATGTGTCTTGACTTTTCGCTCTTCTCCCTAATTTCATCTAAATGGGTTCCTTCGCAAATCAATAAATCTGCATCTTTAGCCAGTAAATCTGCTCCTTTGCAAGGAACGGTATCAGTAACATAACTTATTTTCTTTCCCAGAGTGGCGTAGGTTACATCTTTGGCTTTAATCTTTTTTCCTTTCACTGTTACGTCCTTGCCCTGCTGCAATTTTCCTAAGATCGGTCCTTCTAAGCCCAATTTTTTCGCTTTCGCTACATCAATACGCAATTTATCTTTCTCACGGAATCTATAACCAACGCAAGGAACAGAATGCTCTAACTTTTGCACTTCCAATACAAAATCTTCTCCCTCGTACGCTTTTCTAGAGGAAACCTCATGTACTTCGTACGGAATAATATCCTTGGCAGCAAAACTCTTAAACATATTAGTAAGATATGCCTTTGATCCTTTCGGCCCATAAATTTGCAAAACTTGTTCTTCCTCCTGCCCGGTCCTATCAGCTCCCATAGTGCTCAATAATCCCGGAATACCAAAAACATGATCACCATGCCAGTGGGTAATACAAAGCCTGGTAATTTTAGCCGGCTTCACTCCAGCAATGCGCATCTGCCGTTGGATTCCTTCCCCGCAGTCAAATAAGATATTCTCTTTCTTGTAGCTCAACAAAACACCGGCATGGTTTCTAGCTTTAGTCGGCTGCATACATCCAGTTCCTAAAAAGGTAATTTCAACCATCACTGGCTGAGAATACTTGATAATTCTTTAAGGTTTCTGATTTTTGGCTGGAAATGCTGGCGCTGCCTATGATCTATCAGAATCCCTTTAATGCCTGCTTCCTTGGCCGCTTCCATATCGCTCAGAATACTGTCTCCCACAAAGACACAGTCATCCGCTTCCAGCTTAGCTTCTTTCAAGACTTTTTTCAGAAACTTTTTATCAGTTTTAATCAATCCTAGATCACAGGACAAGAAAATATAATCAAATAACTCTCTAAGCTGAAACTTATCTAATACTTGATTTATAGAGAAATTATCAGTATTTGACACAAGGATCAGCTTATACTCTTGTTTTAGCTTTCCTAACTCTTCTATCACTTCTTCATAAGGCTTGGCCAGCATCCAAGACTTGTTCCACATGCCGATCAACGCTTCCATCTTCTCTTCGCTGCATCCAACTTTAAATTCTTCGCAGAGACTTTCAAAGGCTTCCCGCAGGGAATTGAATTTCTTGGTCATCATAGCCTGTTCCATTCTGCTTACGTACTCAGAAAAAGGAAGATCAATACTCAGAATCTGCTGCACTTGTTTTATGGGGCTCCATACTCCATTCTCCACTAACGTACCCCAGAAATCTAGTATAATAGCTTTAACCATATCCACCCCTTTAAGCTTATTTTATAGGGAAGTATTTATATTTTACTGAAAAATTGGAGCTTGGGAATTAGTAATCAAATCTACTCGGTGGAAAACCTGATTCCGGTATGCGTTCTTCGTTTTCATCTTCAATTCTGCGCGAACCCAGCATCATCCAGTCTTGTGGTTTGTATAAGGCTATAAGTTCTCTTGCTTTTCTAGGCATGCGCCAAACAACACCACCATCAGAATCATAACCATCAATATAGGGGGTAGCATCAAAATTTGTAGCCCGTAGATCCAGCCATTTTAGTTTTGGCAATCGTCCTTCATAAACCGCTCTGGCTATGGAATGTACTCCTGCTGCTCTAATATCTGCATTGCCAGCTAGGCTAATCCAATGTAAATTATGAACATAAGAGCTTGATGCTAATGCAATTACATCAACATCTCCTAAGCCCAATCGTTCAAGATCCATAGAAATAACATTCTTTAATCGTTGTTCAGCAAAAAATTGCTGGGGATCTACATCAAAAGCTTGTATATCAAGATGTTTATTAGTAATAGAATGGTTTCTTAAATATTCCGAGGCTCTCATTGTGATTAATTCTCTCATTGTGATTAATTCAGATAAAGCACTATATTTAAAATTATCGTAGTAATTCTCCCGATATAACTCTTAGAGGGATTACTTCAAAATCTCAAGAATAGCTTTAAATAATATTATCACTTAACCTATCCTATGAAAATCAAAGACAAACAACTGCAAAGAATCGCCAAAATAGCTATTCCTATCTTAAAGAAGAATGGAGTAGTGAAAGCAGGAATATTTGGATCTTACGCCAGGGGAGAAGCGAAGAAGAGAAGTGATGTTGATTTTCTGGTGAAAATAAAAGGAAGGAAGAGTCTCCTAGACGTAGTTGGTATCCAGCTTGATTTACAACAGAAACTTCATAGAAAAGTAGACCTTGTGGAGTACCAAGAGATTCATCCTTTACTTAAAAAACAAATTTTGAGTGAGGAAATCAAGATTTTATGAAGAAAAATGAATTGATTTTCATCGAACACATAGAAGATTCCATTAAGAATATTGAACAATTCATGGATAGCATATCTAAGGATCGCTTTTTCAAGGACAAAGAAAAACAACACGCAGTAGTAAGGGCTATTGAAATTATTGGTGAAGCTACAAAGAATCTTTCCTTGCAAGCTAATTATTTTGCAGGAATCAGTTGTTCAATTTCCTGAAGTTCATCTT
>CAYIEF010000009.1:0-29620 GCA_964362365.1 uncultured Methanosarcinales archaeon
GGAATACTCTTCACTAAATTTCCTAATTCTAGAGGTAATTTTTCCCAATTTTAGTTCTTCTACTTTTGTTAAAAAAAACGTAACAAAAACATCCCAAATAAGCATATCATCAACAATATATTCGCTTGGAACTTTTAATTTTTTAAATACTTCATTATATTTTATGAGCGTTCCTCTTTGATCCCCGACGATTCCTTCAATTTTGGTTGTCATTTTTGGTCATCTCCTGCTTAGCCTATCTTTTGTTGCTTGTAAATTATCTTTGTTCAGTAAACAAATCTCTTGTATTTTAGACATAGACATTGAACTTTTGTAGTCCTTCAATTTTACTTTTCTATCGTAGAAAAGAGATAAGTATTCTTCAACCATCTCAACAGTTGGATTATCAATTTTTATTTTCATATCAATCCGCCCCTCTCTGATCAAAGCACGATCAATCTTTTCAGGATGGTTAGTAGTCATAATAATTATTAGCCCATGCTTTGAAAATGCTCCATCCGTACAATTTAGCAACGCCGAAAATGATATTCTTGATCCATTCCATCTTGTTCCAAAAATCACATCAATATCTTCGATTACGAGAATGGAATGATTCTGAAGACTATCAAAAGAAGTGAATAGGCTTGAATCTTTTTCAAGATCATTAATATTTAGGAAGTAAATGTCTCTACTGAAATGATTTGCTAACGCTAAACAGAGCGAGGTTTTGCCGTTGCCTGGTGGACCATAGAATAAATATCCTCGCCTGTGAGAAAGCCCACGTTTAAGATACCATTCTTCTTTTGAAATGAAATCCTTAATATTATTTACAATCTCTTGTTTCTCTTTAATGACTAAATTCTCAATAGATTTTCCATGAATCTCTCCGAATTGCTTCCAATCTCCTAAACAATCATTTGCGTAAATCTTCTGTCTTACTTCTTCGATAGATTCATTGTATTCAATTACTTCATTTAAAAGTTCTGCTATCTTTTTTTTGGCAAACCATCCCTCTATTGTGAAATTATTGTGAAAAGCATTTCTTATATCACTTGCATTTTCAAATTTTTCCCTGCCTTTCGTTATTAACAAGCGCTTGCCCTTGTACTTCAAAATGAATATATCGGTGTAATGGTTAAGCTCAAATTTTTTAGAGTCATGAGTTAATGATGCTTTTACATTCTTAAAACATCTTTCGTGATATTTTGCCAACCATATTTCAAAGTAAGAAAATAAATCCAGATAGTGTCTGGATTCAATGTGGACTGAGTAGATTATTAGTTTCCTTATTTGAGCATAAATAATTGTTGGAATCGTTCGTAATTGATAACCTAAATAGGAGAATAATGCTAACAATGCTGTTCCTGCGAATAGTTGATTAAATATTTCCATTGTTTGTTTTAAGCGAATTGTATCCTTTCATTTTTACATCTAGCTAAAACACCTATTAAAACTCTTTAAGCTTAATTTTGCTACTCTTTTATAAAATTTTCTATATTTTTGTAGAATATTATCGTAAAACTTATAAAAGGCAAGTTCCTCCTTCCCTCAAGGTGATATGATGGTTAGGAGAGTGCTGATAGCTACGTTATACGGCGCTGAGCCGGTACTGATGGCTATTGCTAGGTTAGGTGTTGAGAGAGTAGTCCTGTTGATAGACCATAAGCCGGACAAAATCCAACAGGAATCCCTGGAGAAGATAAAAACATCTTTGGGGAAAGCTGTAAAGATAGAAACTTTGAAAACATCCAATTATGATATTGTGGAAATAGCTTCCAAGTGCGTTGAGTTGATTGATTTGAAAGCGAAAGACGAAGAAATACACGTTAACATCACTTCCGGCCGGAAGACGAAAGCTATCGGCTTGTTGTTTGCTGCTTATGCCCGGCATGATTATGTCGCCAAAATATCCTACTATCCTGAAGAACAGGAGGAGAAAGAAGTGGTGTACCTGCCGAGATTAAGTTTCAAGCTGACTAAATCAGAGAAAATGATACTGGAAGCATTAGAGAAGGGAAAATATCGGAACATTAAGGACTTGTCAAAGAAAGTAAAGTTAAGCACAGCCATGCTGTACAGGGCTATTGACGACCTGAAAGACAAGGATTTTATTACAGTTGATGGCGAAATTACTTTAACTGATGCTGGGAAGATTGCGAGGTTGTAAAAATGAAAGAATCACTTGTAACATTAAAAACTCGAAATAATAAACAATTATTAAAATTTAAAGAGAGAATCGCGCAAATAAAAAGTAAAGAAATAATTACCTCTTGTTTGGATAAAATTAGTGGGGAATACAGGTCCTACGATCCTGGCTGGTATTTGTACCATGAATTAAATAAGAAAAGAGATAAACTGGATATTTTTAGTGATGATTATATAGAATTAATATATGTTACCCTTTCTTCTTGGAATATGAACACAAGAGCAGCAGAACTTGCCGAGTTCAATGCTTTTAAGAGGCTGTTGAGAAAGAATAAAAAACTAATTCTTTCTTTAGGTAAATATAGAATTGAAAAATTAACAGAAGCAGAAACAGAAAAAGTGTTAGGAGTTCTAGAACAGTTATTTTACAATCTCAAAGACTTATGTTACCAGAGAGCAAAGGTGGTTACATTTTCTAAATGTTTACATTTTTTGCTGCCTAATTTAATTGTGCCTGTTGATAGGGCATACACATTAGCTTTTTTTGGAAAATATGATATCCCCACAGAATCACCAAAACAATTTGAACTGTATAAAAATTTATTTTTAGCGTTCGTAGAATTAAGCCATAAATACGACCTAAGTAAATATTTAAAAAATAGATGGAATGAAAATATCCCGAAAGTATTAGATAACATAGTAATAGGATATGAGATGAGGCATTAAAATGAGAGACCCGCACCAAAATATCTTTTACTATTATCGTGGACCAAGTTCGGAAAAAAATAAACACGATATTCAAGTAGAAGATAATACCACAAAGAGTTTGATCAATATGCTTGAATACTGTCGCTCTGTCGATTATCAAGGATTATTAGATGGGCTATTAAAGCATATTCGTGTTCCTGCCTCTTCAGTTATTTCTTTTAGGTTACAAATTCATGGTAATGGAAGCAGACCAGACGCTCTTATCAATTTAACAGGCAGGAAAGTTTTCATTGAATCAAAGGTACAGGCGGTTCTTGACTTAGATCAGGTATCGCGTCATTTAAGAATTCTCTCTCCTTCAGATATTCTTTTAGTTATTACAAATAACAAAGATGATGAAACCAAATTAAAATCTCTAGGGGATAGCCGGATTAGGTTTATGGCGTGGGGAGAAATTTATAGCTTAGCCAATCAGATTTATGGGCAGATTAAGAGTGATAAAAAACATAAGCACAGTTCTATCCTGTTACAACATTTTTTAGAATACCTTGAGGTGGTTACTTTGACAGAATTTAATGGATTTAGAGAAGAAGATTTTGAATTTTTTATTGAATACGATAAGCACTATCTGCCCATATTAAAGAAGCAAATAGAATCGTTGGCTGACGCAATAAAAAAAGAAGTTCCGCATGGTTTAGTAAAAGTAGGTAATATCCCTAAGGATATAACTAAAGAAACGACAGCGTGGGTTGCAATCCAACAAAAAGATTTACCAAAAAGAAAATTATTCCAACAGTGTAATTTTACTTTACAAATCGGCAGTGATGCCTTCTACATAAATGCAGTTTTAAGGAATGGTAGAGTAGAGAATAAGAATACTCCAATAGGCGTTTTTTATAATAAAATTAAAGAACCTGCACTTATCTTATCCTTCTTCCGCAATCTTAATACTGCTGAAAGAAAAAGAAATGAGCAACATAAATCAGTTCTTAGAATCTATGAAAGGTTGCCTCGCTATGGAACAAGGATTAGGCCTGGAAATGAAAAATGGCAAAAGATTTTTGCTATACGAATTGATCAGATAAATACCCCCGATGATATTGCTTATCTCCGAAAACTATTAGAAATAAAAGGTTCTGCATCTCCAGGAATTCATCTAAGTAGAGAAATTTCTCGGGGAAACCCATTATTAAGAGATAAGACTAAACTTATAGAAGAAATCAAGAGAACTTTCGTAGAATTTGAGCCTTTATTGAGGATGATTAAAAAATGAAACTTTCCGCTTTTCCAAAAGATAAAATAACCGGAACGACGGTGAAAAATTACTTTGAAGGCAAATACAATTAACAAAATGGCAAAGAAAATAATCTTAAAATTCAAATCTTATACTTCTTCCGTAACCATTCCCTAACCACTTTCATAGCAAGAACATCATCCTCGTTATAGTCAAGTATCTTCTGCAATATTCTGGTATCCTTAGTCTTAAGATAATCATAATAGAGTACCATTGAATTAGTGCCATTAACATCCTTCTGCCTCCACTTAAACCCCAGCCAGGGAGCGATATCCTTAATGCTGTTAGAATAAGTAGGCATTGCAATACCGGTTTGAAACAGCATGCAAAGGTCAAAAAGCCTCTTCCGAACAAAATCAGCCTCTTTAGCTTTAACCTTATACTTTTCAAACATCTTATTAAACTCTTCAAGCTCAAACCCGGTCCATTGATACAAAATAGAATTCGGATGCAACTTAAGGAATTTTATGAAGCCATCAAGAAGTTCTTTCTCTCCATCTTTAGCATTCTCAGCAATGAACGGCTTGTAAACCCATTTCTTGCCTTCCTTATACAACACGCCCAGCATATAGGCCATTGCTGGAACTTCACCATCCTCTGACTCACCTGCAGTTTCAAAATCAATATAGATTTCTTCTTTGGCTTTAGGTATTTTCAACTTTAGCCGATCATAAACAATTGGATTCTGTGTATAAAACGCTTTAGTATTTCTTAGGATTGTTTCAACAGTTTTTTCGCCAATTCCTTTTATTTTTATCAAGTCCTGCTTTTTAGCGTTCGCCAGTTCTTTTATGGTCTTATATCCAGCCTTATGCAATACCAAGGTTTTCTTCCTTATACCCTGAATAATACTGAGATCATTTCTTTTTATTGCAAGCTCATCCGTATAATTTGCCCAGTCATACTTCACCACGCCGTAAACTGGTTCTGGAACTTCCTTGCCTTCAATAATATTCCTAACGCCATTGATAGCCTCTTTTAATTGATGAGAATACTTGCTAAAATCATATCCTATTTCTTTTTTATCGTTGGTAATGAAATAGAACTTGTCAGGTGTATATCCCTGTATTTTTCCTAAGACATAGTTGTAAAATGCCGCTTGAATAAAATGGGCATTACTAGGGGCTTTTCTATTTTTTATTTCATAAACCACATAATGGTAATTGCCAAAATTACTGTTATGGCTGTTTCTCCTGACTAGGACATCTGTATATCCTGCCAGATTCTCTTCGCTGTCAAGCAGCGGACCCTGATAGACTGCCGGAACGCCTTTCTTCATGGCATCCAGAAGCAGTTCAAACCTCTGATGTTCTGAAACATCCGGAATAATGAACGCATCTTTGAACTTCTCCCGAACAATTTCCTTTTCGAATTTTTTACCTCCCTTTTGAAGAAGGGTATTGAAAGGGTCAATAGGATCCTTATATTTTTCATCAACAAATCTGGAACAATATATAATAAAAGGCAAGGTAATATAATTGGATACGTCGCTGGCACTTATTCTGGTCTTTACCATTCATTAGGTAACTCTTTACAACAATAAAAAGGTATCGTTGACTAGTATACGGAAAGCATCTCCGCGAAGCAATAGCGTCAGTAAAGAAAACACAGGAGGAGTTGAAGTATTTCGGCTAACAATGGGTGACGTAGTGCTTTGGTCCGGCGGATTTGATTCAACCTTAGTTCTAGCGCAGAGAGCAAAGCCGCTCCCCACACCTCTAAACAACTTCAATAGATTCTAAAATTCCCCTATTTTAACCATTCTCAGCTATCGATTGGACGCACTGGACAAGTCCGGCTAAAGTATATAAACCTCCTTCTCTCTTAGCTAAAGGGGTGGTTAAATATGAATACACTATCAGTATTTGAAGGGAAGAAAATAAGGAAGATTTGACATAAAGAAGAATGGTATTTCTCGGTCGTAGATGTTATAGAAGCACTTACAGATAGTCCAACTCCAAGGCAATATTGGGGAAAGGTAAAAGACAGAGAATTTACCCAACTTGAGTTGTCCCCAATTTGGGTACAACTGAAAGAGTAAGTACAAATTGTACCTACCTCAAAGATCACCATCGACAATCTGTCGATAACTGGCACTTAAAGACCCCTTTCTCTTTTTCCAACAGTAAATTATATAAATAAAGAAAATTTCTATACTTTATTCAACTGATTAAGGGGTGACCTGTTGACCGTGAGAAAGCTTTGTGCTAGGCTCGCTATAGGCAGGTTGTATGCGCAAGCTTCCCCCTTACTTCAGCAACTCTTTTATTCTTCCACCTTGAACAATTAAGCTTAAATTTAAATCCCGTTCATTTACAATACGATTTGGCTTAAGCTTTCCACAAAAAGTCATATATGCAATTTTATGAGCTTGATCTTTTTTGCCTATCAACTCAAATCTTATTTGCTCTCTTTGTAGATTACTATGCTGCATTAAATATTGTTTAATGTCTTTGCTATGTCCAGGATATTCGTCATCGATAATTACAACCGATTCGTTGTTAGTTTTTTCTTTCAGCAACAAATAAAGACCATAAGAAAACAACCTTAATGCTAAATTTGTTTTATGTTTCTTTTGACATTGGATAAAAATATTCTGCTTTATCTTTTTTGGTATCATGATAGAATATTGGATTTCACTAGAAGAAAAAGCAAGAATAGTATCTACGCTCGTGTCTTCAGCCTTACCTGATTGGTCTATAGTAAAATGACGCATATCCCCATTGCACTAAAGCATGCCTTTAAAAATAAATATCTTCTATAGAACATAATTATCACCCAAACTCTTTTATATCTCCTTCCCATCTAACATTCTATGTCCCAAGAACAGCTCACCAGCATCAAAAGCATCATCAAGCGAGATGGCAGAACTGAGGATTTTGATCTCAAGAAAATAGAAGATGCTATCTTCCAGGCTGCCGAATCTGTAGGGGGAAAAGATCGTAACTTAGCGCATTCTCTATCAATAAAAGTTCTCGAGTCCTTACAAAAGAAATTCAAAGACAAACCAACTGTAGATAATGTCCAAGATTTAGTAGAAAAAACGCTGATCGAAGAAGGCCACGCCAGAACTGCTAAAGCTTTTATTTTATTCCGACATCAAAAAGATCAAGAACGAGAAAGAAGAGCGTTAATTATCGGAAGTGAAACGGAAGATTCCAATCTCAGCTTCTCCAACGAAGCCTTGAAAGTATTAGAGCGCAGATATCTTATCAGAAACCCAGAAGGACAGGTTATAGAAACACCAAAAGGGATGCTGCAGAGAGTAGCCAAAAATATAGCCCTGGCTGATAAATATTACGGCGCCAGCAAGGAAGATGTCAAAAAGACGGAAGAAGAATTCTATTCTCTCATAGCAGAGTTAAAATTCCTGCCCAACTCCCCGACCTTGATGAATGCTGCGACCATCACCCAGCAATTAAGCTCCTGCTTCGTGCTTCCAGTAGAAGATAACATCGGCGGCATCTTCGGAGCATTAAAAGACGCAGCATTAATTCACCAGCGCGGTTCAGGCACAGGGTTTTCTTTCTCCAGATTGAGAAGCAAAGGCGATTTTGTCCGTTCTAATGTCGGAGTTGCCGCTGGCCCGGTAGCCTTCATGAAAGTATATGACAAAGCTCTGGAAGCAATAAAACAGGGCGGCATCCGCCCCGGAGCTAACATGGCAGTATTAAGAGTAGATCATTCTGACATCATCAGATTTATTGAGGCCAAGCGCGGCACGGGCAGGTTAAAAAATTTCAATCTTTCCGTTGCCGTTACCGATCGCTTCATGAAAGCAGTAGAAGAAGATCGAGAATATTATCTTACCAACCCTAAGACCGAAAAATATGTCGGCAGAATGAAAGCGCGGGATGTTTTTGCCATGATCATCCAAAACGCCTGGAAAAACGGCGATCCGGGATTATTGTTCATCGATGAAATAAACCGCAAACATCCAGGAAAACATCTGGGAGAGATCGAAACCACTAACCAATGCGGTGAAGCTCCCTTGCTGCCAAACGAAGGAATTGTCCTCGGTTCACTGAACTTAAACAATTTTATTGACGCCGAGAAGGAGGATATTGACTGGCTGGAATTAGAAAAAGCCATCCGCACTGCAGTTCATTTCTTAGACAATGTTATTGACATGAATTCCTATCCTACTAAAAAAATTGAAGAAGATACCAAACGCACCAGAAAATTCGGCTTAGGCGTGATGGGTTTTGCCGATGCATTAAGTAAACTGAAAATAAAATATGATTCTGAACCTGCTTTAGAATTTGCTGACAAACTGATGCATTTCATCAAGACTACGGCATATCAAATGTCCTCTGAATTAGCAGAAACACGCGGTGTCTGTCCGGCCTGGAAGGATTCCGACCATCACAAAGCAGAACGAAAAATGCGCAACATGACTTGCCTCTCCATCTCGCCTACCGGAACGATCAGCATCCTCGCTGACGCTTCTTCTGGTTGCGAACCCTTCTTCGCCATCTCCTTCCACAAAGCGGTGATGGGAGATACTAATTTAGTATACCTTAACAAAACCTTTGAAAAGATCGCCAAGGAACGCGGATTTTATTCACCGGAATTAATCTCTAAGATCGCCCGAGAAGGAGGCATTCAGAACTGTAAAGAAATCCCTAAAGATGTCAGAGACATTTTTGTAACCGCGCAAGATATCGAACCAGAATGGCATATCAAAATGCAATCAACCTTGCAGAAGCATGTCGACAATTCCATCTCTAAGACTATTAATTTTCCCAGGACGGCATCAATCAAAGATGTAGAAAATGCATACCTGTTAGCCTGGAAAGCCAAATGCAAAGGCATCACTATTTATCGCGATGGAAGTTATGAAGATCAAGTTATCAACATAGGAAGCTATAGTGAATAGAGATGAAGGTTTACACAAAAATAGGTGATAAAGGTACGACGGCCTTCTTTGGCTGCGGGATGATCCAGAAAGATGATCCTAGAATCGAAGCTCTCGGTGCAGTAGATGAATTAAATTCTATCATTGGTGTAACTCTTTCTATGGTCAACGATAAAGAACTTATCGAAGTATTGACTAAAATACAGCACGATTTATTTCAGGTAGGAGCAGATCTGGCTGGAAGCGCCTTGGAGAAAAAAGCATTGCCGAGAATAACTCAAGTGCATATCCAGGAAGTGGAGCAGGCTATAGATAGAATTGAAGAGCGATTAGGTGTCCCCACCAAATTTATATTGCCAGGAGGAACGCAGACCAGTGCTTTCTTACATTTATGTAGAGCTATTACACGACGATCTGAACGGGAGTTGGTGAAAGCCAAAGGCGTGATTGATATTAGTCCGGATTTGATGATTTATGTGAACAGATTGAGCGATTTCTTTTTTATGCTGGCAAGGCAGGCGAATAATGAGAAAGATGTCAAGGACCAGCAGCCGATCTATAAGTATTTTGATGGGAAGAAAGAATGAAAATTCATTTAAAAAAAGTAATTTTGCTATTTCTAATCTTTATTGCACCAACTTCACTTAAAAAAGAAAAAAGATGAAAAAATAAAACAACAGAAAAAGATATAATTAAAATATAGCAAATGACATTATTGTTAAAACTAAGATTTTCAGTAGAAATATAAATTGAAAGTATAGCAAACACAATCGAATAAAACCAATGATAAAAAATACGTCTTTGAATGTAATTTACTCCCACTAAAATTTTTGAAAATTCTTGTTGTAAGAAAAAACTGATTAGTAAAATAACTAATCCATAAATTAAAAAAGCCTGTGTTCCAACGTAATAGCCTTTAGTTTTATCGCCTAAAAGACTAGTTAGAAAGATTGCTAGAATTGTAATAGTAAAAGAACCTAAAGTTAGAGCCCTATCTGCTTTAGATTTAGTCAAGTCAAAATATAGCTTCTCTTTTTCTTTTACAGGAGGATGCAAATAACCTTTCTGTTTACAAAAAACAATTGCTAGTTCGATAACGAAAAAAAACAACATGAAGGAAATAATTATGGTGGTTTTCATAAATGATTACAAACATTTGTGAGGTAAAACGCTGGGAATTACTCTACCGCATTTTGGACAGATTTCAGTTTCTTCTTTAATCTCGAGCCTTTCCCTTAATTTATTTAACATAAAGAGAGAAAAAAGTACTGATTTATAAATATTTTTTACCAGATTCACTTTTCCGCAACACTTATTAACCAAAACCTCTTCTTTAAAGTATTCCCTGAGTGTGGGAAAAGAGGTGTTTGGTCCCTAAAGTTTCAGGGACTTTATCACTACCTTCTAAGAATTATAAAATTATTTAAACCATTTCTTTCACCGATTGATCATGGTGCAAAAAGAGGCCCGATTGGAAGTGATCGCCGGAACCATGTTTGGTGGCAAGAGTTCTGAATTGATCAGGAGGATACGCCGGCATGAGATCGTAGGCATGAAGGTGCAGGTCTTCGGCCCAAGCATCGATATCCGGTACGGCAAGAACAACATCACCTCTCATGATAAATTACAAAAGGAAGCCAGTTATGTCGGCTCCGTGCAGGAATTAGAAGAGCATGTTTATCCTTTCACCCAAGTTATCGGCATCGACGAAGTGCAATTCTTTGAAGGATCGATCATAGATGCTTGTGAACGGTACGCCAATCAGGGAAAAGTCGTGATTGCTGCTGGTTTGTTGAAAGATTTCCGCGACGATTATTTCCCGTTCAAAGACGGAAAGAAAAACATGAGCGACCTGCTTAGGGCTGCTGATCTCACAACCATTTTAAGCGCCATCTGCAACGCCAAAAATGGGAATGATGAAATCTGCGGCAGCGATGCAACCAGAGTCCAACGTTACATCAACGGAGAAGTTGCTCCTTACGATTCACCGGTAGTGCAAGTCGGCGGAACAGAAAGTTATGCTCCCCGATGCAGAAGACATTATCAATTTTATAAGAATTGATTAAGTCATCTAGTTTTAGGAAAAATTTTTAAAGTATTACTGCTTAGCTATTAATGTGGCAGAAGAAAAAAAGAACGTGAAAATTAAAGAGTTTCTTACTGAGCAACCTTCAAGAGACAAAAAACCGAGTAGAAGTGGTGTCCAAGACACTAGCGGCGACAAGTTGTAGTTTATTTATCAAAGAATAAAGATTCTACCTCGCTCAAATTGAAAAAAACGCTTTTACTGTTTATAGTTATAATCTTCTTATCAATCCGCTTAATTGGAACGTCATTTTTTTGTTCATCACCAAAGGAACCAATCTCTATAAAACTTTTAGACGCATTTGAATAATCTATTCCACGAAATAGACCTTTGTAAATTTCCCCATTCTTCAGTTTAACTTTTACAACTGATTTGTTCTTATCTTTAGAATAATGTCTGTTTATTTCTTCCGCAATGCTGTAGTAACCACTTTCTGATTTGTGTATATATTTCTTTAAAATGGAATCTAATGTTCCAACTGTTGCTATTGCTAAAATGTAGAAGATAAAAAGAACAAATCGATTTTCTATGGTACTTGAGAATTTAAGTGTTAATACTAATTGATTCAGTAGATTTACTATAACGTAAGCGAGACCGCTATACAGTCCACACCATATTATGATATCCCACTTATCAATCCTATTAAAATTATATTGTGGCCCATTATTTATTCTGAGTAGGAATCTAGATAGCAATAATGCAAAATAACCAGGGATGAAAAAGAAAAGTACGGTAATAAAACTTACATTATTGATTGGCTGAGACAAACCTATTAATTCTTCCATAAGCATAAAATTTACTTCTTGCTTTTAAATGTTCTATTGATTATTGGTAATCAAACATATCAACCTACTCTTTCCAGCACAACAATCTATTTAATAAAACCATCTCTAAAACTACCATGCTTCTGCAGCAGCTGCGCTTACAGAATATCCGCTCTTATTTAGATGAAACAATTGAGTTTCCAGAAGGGACCACTCTTCTCTCCGGCGATATTGGTTCAGGAAAATCAACTATTCTCCTAGCCATTGAATTCGCGCTCTTCGGCTCATCACGACCAGAGCTTCCTGCAGAATCTCTTCTTAGAAAAGGAGCAGCCAAGGGCATGGTTGAACTTACCTTCATCATCAACCAGCAAAAAATAACTGTCCAGCGCCATCTCAAGAAAGAAAAAGATACTATCAAACAGCTGCCCGGACATATTATCTACAACAACACTAAAAAAGAACTTATGCCAGTAGAATTGAAAGCAGAGATCCTCACCCTGCTAGGCTATCCAGAAGAATTGCTCAGCAAAAACAAAAACTACATTTTCCGCTACACTATCTACACCCCCCAGGAAGAGATGAAGCTCATCCTGCAGGAGAGTAACGAAACCAGGCTTGATGTATTGCGGAAGATCTTCAATGTTGATAAATACAAAATCATCCGAGAAAACATGCAGGTCTATCTCAAGAAGATGCGCACTGATGTAGCAGTTCTCAACACCAAAATCGAGCCTCTCAGCGAATATTCTCTGCTCGCCTCGCAGCAAGAAGAAGAAAGAAAGAAGGTAGAACTCTCTATCCAAGAAGTCACTCCAATATTACAAATGCTGCAAAAAAAGCGCAAAGAACAGCAGGAAGAGATTGAAAAATTAGAGCAGCGACAAAAAGAATACCTTCAGTTACAACAGGAACTGGCTACAATCTCACTCTTGGAAAAAGAAATAAGCAGCAATATAGAACAACTCCAGCAACAGAAAGAGCGTTTAGTGCAAAAGATAGAAGAACTTCCCATTCCCAAAGAACTGGCCATTAATCCTGAACAACTCCATGCTGAACTTCGCCAGGAAGAAAAAAAGAAGGAACAGCTCTTGAAAGAAAAAAACGAGCTGGAAGGGAGGATCAGAAATATCCAGAATATCATTGTCATCACCCAAGAAGAAATCACTCGGACTAGCAAAGAAACAACCTATATTCCCGATTACGAAAAAAAGAGACAGGAATTAGGAGAACAAATATCAGCCAAGAAAGGACTATTGGAAAAGAAAAATGAAATTGATCAGCTGTTAGAAAAAACCTCCGGATTGATCGTCAAAAACAAAACTCTCTTGGAACAATCTGCCGAGGTGCAGCAAAACCTGCAGGATCTGGAGAATTGTCCCACTTGCCTGCAGGAAGTACCTGCTGAACATAAGCATAAGATTATAACTCAGGAACAAGCCAAGAATATCAAAGCCAATACCCTCCTGACCGAATTGGAAAAACGGAAAAAAGAAATAATCGACCAAAAAGAATCGCTGGAAAAGCATATTCTCGAAATTTTTGCCAAAGAGAACCAGCTGGCTAAAATTAATGCAGAACTTCAGCAGCTCAAGAAGAAAGAAGAATGGGCGCTGGAGAAAAAAGAAAAGCTCCGCCAGCTGGTGCAGGAAAATAATGCTCTGATGCAGGAGCAACAAAGAGAATCGTATCCTCAGATAATAGAAGAGAGCACCAATAGTATTACTCAAAAACAAAAGCTGCTGCAAGGATTACTGCATCTAGACCTGCTGCAGAAAAATCTGCAAGAGTTGCAGCAGCAGGAACAGCAAAACAATTACAAGAAAATGCAGCTGCAGAAGAAGAAAGAAGAGCTGCAAGCCTCTTTAAGCCAAAAGAAAGACCTTACCGCAGTAATAAATGCCCAAAAGAAAATCATCACCGAACTCATTGACCAAGAAAAAGAGACTGCGGTCAAGATTGCCCAACTGCAAACGCAGGCAGAAAGCATGAAACGCTATCTTCTGGAACTACAGGAAAGAATCATTCTGCTGAATAAGGAGAAAGAAAAACTAGTCAGGCTGCAAGAACTATACTTCTGGCTGGAAGAACATTTCCTTCCTTTAACTTATACTATCGAAAAACAAGTGATGATCAACATCCATCACCATTTTGACCAACTCTTCCAGGAATGGTTCTCCATCTTGATTGAAGACTTAAATATATTTTCTCGTTTGGACGATTCTTTCGCTCCAGTGATCATGCAGAGTGGATATGAAATCGCTTTCAATGATCTCAGCGGCGGTGAGAAAACCTCAGCTGCGTTGGCCTATCGTTTAGCTCTCAACAAAGTTATCAACACTCTCATCCATACTATCAACACCAAAGACCTGCTTATCTTGGACGAGCCTACCGATGGTTTCAGCATCGAGCAGCTGGATAAAGTACGGGAAGTGCTGGAAAAACTACAATCACGACAAACTATCATCGTTTCTCACGAATCAAAAATAGAAAGCTTTGTCAATAATGTAATTCGAATCGAAAAGGAAGGGCATGTTAGTAGCGTTATAATATAAAAATTGTATTCTATAGTATAAATGCTTATATACAAAAATCACCAGCTACTGATATGCTGAGCCAAACTGATAAAGTAGTAGCAGTTGCTGATCCTACCGACCCCATCTTTAAATCACTGGTCAAAAGAGATTTACTGGAAACACGGCAAGGGAGCCAATTAGCCTTAGATGACCGCTTTCATGAAGCGCTTCTGGTGCAAACTGTTTTAGGACATGCTCAGAACGGCCATAAGGTATTTTACGAAGGAGGAATGCAATATTCTTTTGCCACTATTTCTGATATCATCCAAGCTGCCGACCTCGATCTCACAAAAATAAAAAATCTAAGGCAAAGCCTGATTGATGAAGTCTTTGAATGGGTAGAATTAGCAAAACAAGATAAAACAAACAGGTTAGTGATCGGTGAACGGCCTCTCCTAGGAGTAGAATTTCTACGCGGCTACCAAATTGACCCAGAATTCGTGCTTAAAGGGATGGTCCTAGCCGGAACTATGGATAATTACGGATGGAGACAAGCTACCGTACAGAAATATGAAGGCAAAACCTTGAAAGGCCTGCCGCTTATCATCGGTGGTGGAGAGACTTATTTAGTTGATCCTCATGTTATTGATAGAGAAAAATTCTTTTTGCTTGAAGATCTAACTAAGGGAGAAACAAGCCAAGAAACTATCGATGAGCTACGTGAAAAAGGAGTAATCACCGCTGAGAATAATCCTCATGCTGAAGTAGCCTACATCCGGCGAAAAAAAGGTTTAGGAACTTCTGATGATGCTGCCTTTATTATGATGGGCGAGATGTATAAGAATGATAAAAATGATTCTTGGAAGAGATCTCTTTCTGCTTTTCTCGGCGGCTTCGTTGTAGATGGTGTTGATACGTATGATAAATGCGTCGCCAGGCCGGTCGAAGGAGGTTATGACGAAAAGCTTGGCACAGATATTAGGCATACTCTTCCTTCCTTAGTGAGCGATGACGAGATTACCACACTTATTTACTATTCTGCTAAAGGAAACGGAGATCCTTTAGTAAGCTGTTCACATAAACGTTTGATCCAAACCATATCTACAGCCGATCCCCGGGTTCCCATGCTCTTGCACCACCATAAATATCTTGATACTGGAAAATATGCTCCTTTTCGCATAGGCTTTGAAAGGATGTCCAGCATACACTTTTATAATAGTGTGAAGGATAGAATCTATCATTATCATCAACATAAAAGTTAGCAAAAATCTTACCCTAAAACTGCTTTCAACGAAGCAATTCCCACTTCAATCTGCCTATCAGTAGGTTCTTTAGTAGTAATCCGCTGCAGCCATAATCCTGGCGCAGTTACAACTTTTACAAAAGGATTATTTCCATATCTGCCGCTCAGCTTGATCAATTCATATCCGATTCCGGAAATAACTGGCAATAACAACAATCTGCCGCCCAACTTAACCCACAAAGGACCAGATAAGAAGCTAAAAGTAGCGATAGAAAGGATCAAAATCAAAAATAAGAATGAAGTCCCGCAGCGGGGATGGAATCTGGAAAAACCACGCACATTATCCACAGCCAGCTCCTTCTTGTTCTCGTAACAGTAAATAGTTTTATGTTCAGCGCCATGATATTGGAATAAAGTCTTTACATCTTTCATGCGCGAAATAAGCAGAAGATACCCTAAGAATAGCACTACTCGGAAAAGGCCGTCAAAAACATTGAACCATAAGCCGTCACTCTGAATCCATCTGGCTGCAAAAAATGGCAGTCCTACAAACAGCACTAATGCGGAAAGAAACGACAACCCTAAAGTGCCTACAATCTCTTTAGTACTGAGACGCTCTTCCTTGCCCAGATGTTGGTTGCTGCTCCATACCAGAGCGCGGACCCCATCATATAAGGCATATCCTAAACCGACTACGCCACGCACAAAAAAAACATTAAACCATGCCGGAAAAGAACTGCTTTTTTCTTTGGTGATCTTTATTTTTCCATTCGGCAGGCGCACTGCTACAGCATATTTTTCCTTGTTGCGCATCATCACGCCTTCAATGACTGCTTGTCCGCCGATTTCCATGAGAGATTAGAGAGATTGAATATATTTAAATGTTCTCTTAGGAATTATTTTAGTTCTGGTTTAAGAGATTTAGCGAATGAAAACTACGTATAACGGTTCAGGCTGTCCCATAATCCTATTTTGCTCTTCGTCGGAGGCATGATTCGGTGTTTTGGCACGGTCTATTTTTCAAAATTTAGCATCCGACGCATCAGCCAGTATACATTTTTGGTAATTGTGGGACAGCCTGGGTTGTTAAGTCCAATTGAAATAAAGACCTGTGGAAGTCAAAAGCCACACAATTTAAGGTGGCGGAATTTAGATTAAATATATAAAACTGAATGCATTGTCTCTTTATATGATTAAAAAAATAGTTTATGGTATACTCGTTGTAATTTTCTTAGTAATCATAATTAATTTTAATTCTATAGCTTATGTTTCAAGCATTATTTCGGATCAAATTAGTTTAGTCTCTAAAGCCGAAGATATTGATGAGGTTGTTGTCAATGAAAATATCAAAAATCAACTAAAACTTGTTCCAGAAATAATGCAGTTTGGAAATGAAGTAGGTTTCCCAAAAACAAAAGCATACTCTAAATATATACCATTACAACGAGAAGTTTTCCTTCACTCATTATCTGCATCTGATAAAGATAAATTTCAAGATTACACTTGGAGATGGCCTTTTATTGGCGAACTCCCATACAAAGGCTTTATTGAAAAAGATGACGCATTGAAAGAACAATTAAAATTAGAGAAAGAAAATTATGACACGCATCTTGGAGAATCTAGTGCAATGAGTACACTAGGTATTCTTCCCGATCCAATTACCACAACAATGATTAATGAAAGTGATGTTACTGTTTTAATTAATATGATCTATCATGAAAGAACCCACCAATTATTCTATAAAAAAGGACAAGTTATATTTAACGAAAATTCTGCGGTCTTGCTTGGACAACTTACTACGCTTGAATTTCTGAAAGGTAAATTCGGAGAAAATTCAGAAGAATATCAAAAACAGATTAATAGAATTAACGATAAACTAATTTTTTCTGAATTTATTGATGGGTTTTACAATGAATTAGATAAATTATATTCAAGTAATATTTCCTCTGAAGAAAAAATCAAAAAACGAGAAGAAATCTTCCAAAAGCATCTTGAAAAATTTAAGATAGTAAAAGAAAAATTAAACAAATCTTTCAAAAATTTTGATCAGGAAGAAATAAACAATGCATACATCCTTTCTTTTTATAGATACTATGGAAAACTTCATAATTATTACAAAGTATATGAAAAACTAGGAGACAATCTTCAAGAGACAATTGCATTCTTCAATAATACTGCCCAATCGTCTGAAAATCCTGAGAAAATCATTAGTGATTTCTTAAAGCAGTAAGTTAGTAAATTCCGCCACTTTGCTGCTTCTTGGGTCTTTATTTCAACTTGCTCACTACGTTCGCACCCAGACGTAAAGTCCGGGGAGCATAACACCAATTATACAAACATTTATTACTCATCTCTAAAAAAACTTCCCCAATCCCGTCTGCGAACTCTCTTTAAACACCACTTCTTCATTATATCCTAATACCGCAAAGATACTTGACACCGCTGGAATCAGTTGATGATCAACATAATACCCTGCATCGTACTCCCCTGCCAAAACATCAGTTGGAATCTTCGCTCTGTCCCGCACCAAACCTTTACCCTTCACAATAATAAATGAAACAATCGTTCCTGCATCTACTGCTTCACCGCGTTCTTTCATCTCCTGCGCTATTTTCACATGCGGCGCAAAAGAGGAGTAACTGGACAACTCTCGAGTGATCTGCGTTTTCAAAATCAATCGCTCCAGTACAACTTTTCCGCTGCGCAATTCTTTAACTGTATCTTTGACATAGTGCAGTGCTTCTTGAACTTTTTCCTGCAACACTAAGTCCAAGACTTTCTTCTGCACTTCCTTCGCTAGAGGTGACCAGTTCCGCCTGACGGTCTCAAAGCCAGTTATTTTCAAGATTCCATCTTTACGCAGCAATGCATACTTTTTCTTCGCGCCTTTCTCAGAACTCTTCAACCCAACAAATATACCGCGCGGATAATGTCCTTCTAGTTCCAATTCCATCTGCCCGGGAAGCGTTTCATTAACTTCTTCCATAAATTTCAGCGCTTCATCCATGGTTTTTCCATCTAACAGCAAGAAACAGGAATCAGTATCGGCATACACCACTTTAAATCCTCGTTCACCTGCCTTGGCAATCGTTGAAGTGATATAATTCCGTGCATATGCCGTAGTAGAAGCAGCAGATTCCAGACTATACCATCGGGCGGCATAAAATCCCAGATATCCATAAAAAGAATTTGCTAAAACCTTAAGTGCGTAAGAGCGAGCTTCTAGAAGCGCAATTTCTTTTCCTTCTTGTTTAGCTTTCTTTATTTCTTTTTTTATCTCCCCGCGACGCATAATCAATTGCTCTAATATGGCAGGCAGGAATTTCTTTTCCCGCAGACAGAACCAATACTCTTCCTTACTCGGAACATGGGCCTGAGCTTTATCAGCGCAGCAGCTACATTTCAATCCTTCCGGGCCGATATTATGTGCAGAGATGATGGTAGGGTACAGGGAACGGAAATCAAATACAACAATATCTTTATACAACCCCGGTGTTGGCTCATAGACAAACGCTCCCTGAATAGATTCTTCCATCCTTCGGGAGATTTCTATATTTTCCGGCTTGTTCGGAGCAACCACTCCAAATTCCATCGCCCGTTTCGTGATGTAACTCTCAACCAGTTTGCTAAAACGCATCCTTATCACATCAAAGGTAGGCAATCCGACCATAGAAGTAAACTCTATCATGTCCGGCAACAACTTTTCACATAACTTGTAGGCTAAAAAACTATCATGCAGATTATAGGCGCAGAATTCGGCTAAACTCTCGTTTCCATCTTCAGAATCCCAGACTGAAGAAAGCTTATCTAAATCAACCTTATGTTTCTGATGATTCAACAATTCCCGGGAAACAGAATCCAGCGAATATGTTTCCACATCTAAATCTTTTCCAAAAATATTGCGGATAAACTTCAGCATATCTAGGTGAAGATAACCTTTGATCTTGCTTTGTACATCACCAAAACCGCCCTGAGCGACAATGATCTCGGAATAATCTATGCCGATATCGAAACGAACCTGATGCTTCTGGGCCCTGGCTTGCAAATAAGGAAAATCAAAACCGTCGGTAAAATAACCGGTAAGAATATCAGGATTAAATTCTAAAATTATTTTTTTCATTAGTTTTAATAATTCTGCTTCATCTGCAACAACTTCCACATATTCCGGCAGAGCAGCATTCTTCCAGGTGATGACTTTACGAAATTCTGTCCCATCTTTTTCTACACCATATAACGCAACCATCAGGATAGGGTTATTTTTGGAATCTATCTCCCGCTTCGCTGCATACGTTTCAATGTCGATAGCTAATATTTTCCAATCGCCATCTGGCAATGCTTCAGCTTTTTGCTGTAAAATATTTTCTGCCACAAAAACAGGAACACGCATCCATTGGCTTGGCATAAAATTTCCTATTGCCACGACTTCCTTCATAGGGGTAATATTATGATCCCGCAGATACCGATGTACGTACAAAATATCTCGTTCATAGCAGGATGTGCCCCAGGTCTGAATTTCTTTCGCCAGCAGCGGAACAGCTTTAGGATAATTAGCATAGACTTTATAGAATTCTTGCTTCTTTCCAAGCAGATCTTTTTCCGCTAACTCAACTCTAACCGCCTGTGCCGGTTCAATTCCCGCTTTCAAGGAAAGCTTCAGCACTTTTTCCTCAAATTTCTTCTTATCAAGGCCGGAAGCAGCTGCATAAAAAAAAGGCTGGTACTGGTGCTTAACTACAACCTTCTGTCCTTCCTTAGTACGGCCATAGAAATAGAAGAAAGTCTTTCCATCTTCTATTTTGTATTCAAAATCATAGGGGTAAAAATGCAGTTCCATATCTCTTATTTCAGAATACTGTTTTTATATAAAATTATAGGAAATAAGTTATACTATCAGAACTTGCTTCCGGTAATATAGGTTATATTTTCCCTTTTTCTTTCTTGTACTGATTTCGACAAGTCTTTTTCTTCGCTATAAAAAAGGGCCGCCTTGAAAGGATAGAAATTATCTATCTGGACGTCCCCAGTACGAAGAACTTTAGTGGGGGCAACGACTTTTCTTCCATCTGCCCATTCAGCAACTGCATTAGCTAAATTTTCCTCTTTTTCTTTTCCACTGCCAGTACTACAGGAATACAAAAAAATCACAGCAGCAGGATTAAGATGTTGCAGATGCCAGCCTAGTTCCCAATCAGAAGTATCAAGAGTATAAGTTTCATCCTTTTCTGCCTTTGTTATACGTAAATCCTTTTCGCCAAGAGAAAGCGTTGTTTCAGTCCCATGACCGGATACCATAAAGAATTCAGATCCTTTACTTGCGTCTAAGGCATCGTAAATTTCATCTTCGACAGAAGCAACAACAGTTTTAATATCATACGTTTTTCTTAGCTCATGGTATAACTCTATTGCCTGGTCGGTCCTAAACGCCCCATAATTTCTCTCTTCTCTGGACTGCAAATACTTTAATTCCCCATCATGCGTTGTATAAGCTAATAAGGCATTTGGCTTAGCAGTATCTGTGAATGTTACAATATCCTTAACTTCCAGACCTAATCTGTAAAACTGAGGAAGCTGATTGCCAGAGAATGGCCGACCGTCAGAATTTAGAGTAGAAAGAAATTTTTTTGCATATTCAACAGTTCCGCCAGCATGTTTAAACGCAACAATATCATACCCAGTAAAGAAAGGTTTTCCATTAAGATCTTTCATGGAAGCTAACTCCGTTGCATACTCAAGAGTGCCCCCATCATTTCTAAACGCAATACTCTCTTCGCAGGTGAAAAAATCTTCTCCACCAACAGTTTTAAGTTCTGATAAATTATTAAAAAGAGTATCGCCAGGAACTGAGATACATAACAGTTCAAGCGTAATGCTGATGGTTGGAATTCCCTTCTGCGAGAGATGGTTATCTGGTTTTACTACCTCCGTTGTTTCATTCAACTTCGCAGTACCATAGAAGCCGGCTACGACTGTTGCAGCAGAAGCAATTAATGATGCAGAAGCAGCAATTTTTTTTACGTTTCCCGATATTCTCATCCTTTCATCACGGTATCCTTCTCTGTGATTTCACTAAATAATTCTCCTTGTCTTTTTCCTGCGCACCAATTTTTAATTCTTTTCCTTCCTTTTTTTCCTTAACTTCTTCTTTCTTCTTAGGAGCAGTAAAGTCCCCCAGCTTAGCTACTTCTTCCGAAAGCTGGTGCGCAGCGATGTCTAAATCATCCTGGCTAACTTCCTTCGGCTGCCATTGCAGGTTAAGGCCGTCGCCTTCCCGGCGAGGAACTACTTCCATCGCAAAATGAGGAACCTTTTGTCCGGCACCCAAGCCATTTTGTATAAGTATGTTGGTTCCTTCCGCTTGGAATACTTCAAAGACCGCGCGGCTAGTTTTATCCGCCACCGCCATGCACTTGGTGATGATCTCATCAGGAACTTGCTCCATAATAGTAAAGTGTTGGCGGGGGAAAACCGTTATCTGGCCGGGAGTGTAAACTAGATCCTTCACGGCAACCACCACTAAATCATCTTCATACAATAATTGCGCCTTGCTTTTCCCTGCCAAAATATCGCAATATTCGCATTCCATAGTGTTACTTGAAGAGCTTGGCAATATCGTCAAGACTTGCTTCTCCCCCTCTTGTTTTTGAAATTGTATTTTGTTTAGGCTCTGAAGCTTTTTTTGCAGGTTCTTTTGTTGATCCCTTGCTTTTTTTCTGTTCACCTTTTGGTTTACCTGAAGCAGGTTTTACCAACGATATCTTCTTTCCACTCACGCAAGTACAAGCTTTTCTGCCAGATCTTTCCGCTTCCCCCCTTGACAAGCTAATTTTATTTTCTGGAGGAATATTTTGCGCGAATGCGCATTTTTCCTTATGATACCGTTTTGCCGCCGCGCTGGTGACAAATATTTCTGCTTCTTGAGGTACAGATGTTTTTGTTTCCTCTTTTGCCGGCTCAGCTCTGGGCAGTTCTTTCTCTACTTTCTTCTGCACTTCTTTTTTCCCGCCCAGCAATGCCAATAACTTTTTCTCGATCGCGGCCTTGACCTTAAGAGTCATTTCCACGCCAACCAGACGTTCTTCTACCTGTAATATCCCATCGCCAGATTTGCGAGGGATGAGGTGGATCATGAAATGCTGCGCTCTTTGTCCTGCCGCTGCGCCGTTGGCGATAAAAACAGTCGCGCCATCTGCGCGCAAAATTTTAAGGATGACCTGTGACAGATTTTTAGTAACGATAGATAAATGCCCCAGCACCTTTTCCGGCACCTGCGGCATGATCGCATAATGTTCCTTCGGCAGAAGGAGGATATGCCCTTTGGCGGCCGGGTTGATGTCCAGAATGGCCAGGCAAGTAGTGTCCTCATATACTTTCTTAGAAGGGATCTTTCCAGTAATTATCTGACAAAAAATACATTGCTGCCGTTGCAATTCTTGCAGCTCTTCTGGAGACATATTTTTGATCTTTTCTTCCCATTGCTTGCGCTGCTCTTCGGTTGGCTCTGGCATGGAATAAAGAGAGCTTGGAAATTTATAAAGATATCCTATGAAAAGGCTCTGTCCTGAATGTGGTTAGCGCGTAGAACCGAGCGGTGTTTTTGGGGGTTACATTTCATTGCGCCAAGGGGATGCTCCCTACGGGAATGGCGCATTATTACCACAGAATACAAAGAGCGAGTCCGCGCTAACCCGAACGATAGTGAGATTAAGGACAGAGCCTTATAAAAACACTCATTCACAACCTATAAAAATAATGCAAAGTTCTAGTAGCAGTGATCGCTGATATTAAAATCAATGCAGATATAGTGCGAGAAAATCTCCTCAAACAGATCGTCGATCCCTTAGTAGAACCAGCTGAACATCCGGATCAGCAATAAATAATTTTTATTCCAAAAATTCCTTCACATTCTGAAAAGCAACGACTTTTCGGGATGTTCGGAATTTCTATCTTAGAAATTCCTTCACATTACTAAAATCTACCTTCACAAACTTCCTGAAATCCAACCCTCGCTCTTTCAATTCAAACAAGGCCAGCTTCACATGCGTACTTCCTTTCGGCAATCTAAAGCCTGCCTGAGAACTTAAGTAATCCAGCTGCTGCAATGCACCTGCGCGAGCCAATACTGATGCAGCTGCCACTTCCACATACTTTGATTCTGCTTTCTCAACCTGAATCTCGCCCACAGCGCAGCCAGGAAACTTATCTACCACATGCTTTCCAGGAAACAAGTAATCAGCGCATTCTTGGTGCAGCTGGTTCAACAGTTTGGTAACATCTCCCTGCTGGTTGTACTCTTCTGGCAGAATGCTTTTGACCTCACAGGGGACCAGATGCTTAATTTTTTCTGCCATCTGCAATACTTCTTTATCGGCCAACACTTTGCTGTCAGCTACGCCTAACTCAACTAATTTCCGGCGCGATTTCTCATTGGCCTTTACTCCGGCAACCACCAAGCCACCAAAGGTATCACCTTTCAAAGATTCATCTGTGCCAATAATCAAACCTTGCTCTCTCCGGAAAGTATCCGCAGTAACACGTTCTCCGATACCTTTCTTCCCTAATTCTGCTGCTGCTTCTTCAACTGCTTCTTTTTTTCCCTGAAGCAGCAATTTTCCAGAAGAATATAAAACGAAAATAACCTCTCTTTTCCTGAGCCGCAGCTCTTCATGGACCGTTTTGGTCTCCTCTTTGGAGAAACCTTTCAACTTCAGCAGTTGTTCTTTTTTAACTCCTTCAAAAACCACCATAAAGCAAAAGAAGCGCTTATAATTAATAAAGATTGCTTAGAATGGATACCTGAAAAAATATTCCTCCCTAAAATTCCCCCAATTTCTTCTGTTGAGCATTTATTTCCACATCTTTATACGACTGCCAGCTTCTCCGGAATAGATGCGAATGCGTTTTGTAATTTTTCTTCAAAAATTCCTGCGTCTTCGAATCAGTCATATAGCCTGAGCCAAAGTCAATACCTATCTCAGATTTGAGATGCTCAATATACCGATCGCGGATAACTTTTGCCACCACCGAAGCAGCCGATGCAACAATATAATTTACATCCGCTTTATGTTCGACGATCAGCTGTGCCTTTTCCCGCACTGCCTTGCTCAACCTAGAAGCAAAATACTTCTTGTAAGCAGGTATATTTGGACTAGGGCAATCCACAATAATTACGTCGGGATCTAATCCTGAAATCATTCTGGCAGAAGTGTCTGCCTCCAGCCAGTTGAGATTTGAATTTTTATCTCCACTGACTGATAGATCAATCGCATCCGGCTCGATCATCTCAATGCGAAAATCTTCCACCACTTCGCGGATGCGTTCAAATAAATCTTCGCGCACTTCTGGGCTGAGCTGCTTGCTATCCTTCACACCCATCCATTCCAGCTTCTTGATGTTTTCTTCCTTTACAGCTAGCGCTGCCATAACCAATGGGCCGAGAACTGGGCCTCTTCCTGCTTCATCAAGCCCTACGATGATTTTTGCATTAGTTCCCATGCTAGAGTATTCAAAGAATAGTTATAATAAAAATATGAGTGAAAAATTATTGAGATTTGATGGTTATGCCGCAATCCTTTAAGATTTCTGCATCTCCTTTGAGAAATTTTCCGTGGACATAAAGGACACTACTCCTTCTGACAAGTCCTTCAATCCAAAGTGAACATTCTTTAGGCCTATCAAAAGGGTGATCAACTGGTTCAAAAACAATCCTTCTGTGTTGATAGGTCAAAATACGCTCTCTATCAGAAGTTATGCTACTCAAAGAAAGATCGTATAATGACCGTTGAATTTTTATTCCATTTGGGAAATTTACGTAAAAAATAAAATCTGAATTATAGAATACATCGTTTTTAAAACGAGCAATACCCTCCGCTTCTATTTCTCCATCCTTTACTCCATCTCCTACACAATCATCAAGTACGCGTGGATCAAGAAGGAAGGTAGTTGGCATTTTATCACTTGGATAATCTTTTCCAAAACGATTTGTAGACCAAAGGCATCCTTTCTTTCAATGCCTGTTTGCAGACACTTACGTCGTCTTTGCTTATTTTTGTATACAAGAAATGCGCGCTGAGTAAGCATCTGGCATTACTTAAATTCTTAATCATTTCTAAGTCAGCACTGGATAAATCGGCTCGTTCAAAATCTGTCCCATAACAATTAGATCTTCCCAGCGATGCTTCGTGTAAGTTTGCACAACTCAAGTTAGCATCCGATAAATTTGCAAAGGTAAGTACTGAACCAGTTAAATTAGCAGCAAATAAATTCGCGCCATTAAGATTTGCATTCCTAAAATAAGTTCCTTGCAAATTACTATATCTCAAATTTGCCGCGCTAAAATTAGCTTCATCAAACGTAGAATCATGAAAATCGGCATATAGTAATTTTGCTCCAGATGCTTTAGTGTAGGGCAGGCATAATTTTGGCGCAGTTACGTAAGAACAGTCTGCTTGTATTATGTTGAGGGGATTTTCTTTCAGATCCTCTTGGGAATTACAAAAAAATTTTTGAAGCTCGCCATATCTTTCATGAGCAGATAGATCATATCCTTTTTCTAATTTAATTCGTCTAAAATCCCGTTCGCCAGCTAGCAATTTAGCGACAAATTCGTCTCCTTTCATATCAGTTAGTCCTGCCATTGTATTCACAACCCCTTTTTTTTCAAATTTTTATTCACTTATCATCACAACCCAAATGCATCTGTAAATTCTCTCATCCGCCTAAACTCAGCCAAGAAAGACAACCCCTTATCCGTAATTCGTACCACTTTCATCGGCCTTTTTTTCTTCTTCACCGGTTCTTCTTCGAGGATGATCAATTCCTTCTGCAGCAGCTCCTCCAGATACCCATTCAATAACTTGTGAGATAAATTCGATTTATACATCAGATGAGTCGGCTTGATCTTCCCGCCCTTGTTCTGGATAGCTAAAAGGATATCAAAGACCAGTTCTAATCGGGATCGTCGTACTGCCATTTCTTTCTACCTTCTCATAACCTGCCGATAGGTTTGTAGTAATATTAAGAATCCTACCAAAGTGAGAACTTCACCTACCACATAAGAACCGTTTTGCAGGAACACGAAAACAGAGATGATATTTCCCGCCAAGATGAACAAGAATGCAGCCATGACTTTCAAGGCGCTGCTCTTCTTGGTAGTGATATAATTCTTATAATAATTCAGCACGATCAAGCTCAATAATACTGAACTGGTCAAATAAAAGACCTTATAATCAAAGTTACTGATGACCGAAACTAAAAGCAGCAAGTACACAAACAATCCTATCTGGCTTACTTCATAAAATTTAGTAAGCCTGGCTCTGGATTTCTGCGAGACCAGGAATATCACTAACCACGCTACCAGCATAGAAGCCATCTGGAAAAAGAATCCTGCTCGGTAAAAAAGAGCTGAATATCGTAGCCTGGGGCCTACAGCAGAACCTATCACTTGATAGACCGTTTCCCGCACTGGATAATAATATACTACTCCGCTGGTAAAAATCTTAAATGCAAAACTTACTGAAACCAAAAGAAATGCCAAAGAAAAATACATGAATTTATTTTCCCTATTGAATCTATAGATGCGCCAGCTGTAGGCAGCGATGAGCAAAGCTACTAACAAACCGACGCTGTTGAACAATAAATCATATCCATTAAACCATCCTGGTGTAAAAAACAATCTAAACATGTATTCTCAACTCCTCCATTTCTACCCCTCTAGTTACCACTAGTATGGGGTTTATTTAAAAAGCTTATGGATTTACGACGGAAAAACAAGAAATTAGTTGTCATCGAGTGGAGATGAATAATCACTTCTTGGGGGGAAAACATAAATTTATTAATTACTATTTGTTTTACAATCAACATGGCCACATTCCGAGACAAAAAATGCGCCTGTGACACAGGAAATGTCCAGAAACTCACTGCTGAAGGAATCGAGGAGTTATTGAAAGAAGTTGAGGGCTGGAAAGTTGTTGATAATCATCATTTAAGCAAAGAATACAGATTCAAGAAGTATCCTGAGGCAGTGCAGTTTGTCAATCAGCTTGCCGCCATCGCAGAAGAACAAAACCATCACCCAGAGATATATCTAACTTGGGGAAAAGTGCGGGTAGAAATTTATACGCATGTTGTCAATGGATTGTCTGACAACGATTTTATTCTGGCGGCAAAGTATGATGCGATAAAAAAGTGAATTTACATAAACTATTTCCTTTCTTCTTTCAAACTTTCTTCCAATTTTCGTAGATCAGAAGCGCTGTAAAAACCTGGATGCATGAGGTGGCATGGCATTTCCGGATGAGGGTTATTGCTCATCTCCAAAGCATATTCTTCATTCTCAGCAATATCAAACTGCCCAAGAAGTTCCGCGGTATGCCGAAATGCTTCACGAGCGCAGAAATAATCTGGTTTTGCCGCCAGCGCTTGACGAAAATAGGCAAACGCCTTGCGCACATAATCATAATGCAAAGTAGTATAAAATTTACTTCCTTCAAAGTATCCTTGGTGAAGCGCCTTGATTCCTGCTACAAAATATAATGCAGCTGCCCTATTTTCTTCTTCTACTTTACTTCCGGTTTCATCTCTTCTTTCATCAAACGCATAAAATCTAAAACAATTTCCGGTGATAAAATTACCTTGATGATAAGGCAAGAGCTCTTCCGATAGCGGAACCTCAACGCCAGTAGGTTCAGTATAGATCGGCAATCTTCTTTTTTCATCAGACATAAAACAAAAAATAAAGAAACTACTTTATATAATTTTCTCTACTCCAGCGGCACACCGCTCCACAAGGTCCATTCCTCGGAAGGAGAATAACCGCCAAAGACAAAATACGGAGGGTGTCCTACGCCAAGATACCCCTCACCTAAAGTTCCCCAGCCTCTGCCGCGCATTCCTGCGCCTGCACCATAAACTGGGCTGCCAAATAATTTCCAGGTCTTCATCACGCTGGAAAATCCAGAAACGTCAGTGGTCCAATCTGCGCCTGGCTCAACGATCAATTCTCCCTTGTAGCCATTATCTTTCAAGGCCTTGACCATCTTTATGATCGGAGCGTTCCCTTCTCCCGGAGCAAGATGGTCATCATGGTAGCCGAAGTTATCGTCAAGATGCACGTGTCCAACCACTTTTTTCTTGGCCATCTCCCCCATCTTCCCCACCACCCAATCATCAAAATCCTTATCGTTCTGCTCGATGGTCTTTTTCGGATCGCCGACCCAATATTTCCGCCACATGTTGACATGACCAGTATCGATGGTCGAAGTGATGTGCTGCCGTGCTCTTTCTTCCGCTTCTTTTGCTGACATTTTGTACTTCTCTTGTAATATCTGTTCCATCCGTTTTCTGCTCTCCAGCACTAATTTCATCAATTCATCTGGATGCGCGCCATAGCTTTCTGGAAACAGGTTTTCCATGGCAATAGCGATCGGTTTCTTCAATTGTCCGGCGCGCTGCATCTTCTCCGATTGCCGCATCGCGCTGATCCCTGCCTGCGCATACGAATCATACGCTTGATCCAAGGCAAATGTTTCCGCGCTTTGGATATGCTTGATTGTTTCCATCTGTTCCGCAGCCTGGGCAAACTGGCTGGCTGCAGTTTCCTGAGCTTGTTTGATATGGCTCTCAAAAGTAGACAATTGCCTCTTGATGATTTCAGAAGGAAATTTTGCATCACTAGGAACTAGACCTCCGGCCAGGCCTTCTGCTTGTCGTTTCAATTTCCAGCGCTCCTCTTCATCAGTTTCTTCCTCTAATTTTTTATAGTACTCCAGAGCCTTGCGCAATTTCTTGACATTCTCGACATGCTCATCAAAATCACGGCTGTAGTTAAAAGCATAACCGCGAGCATTACCAATCTGCGTTTCCAGCGCGGCAACCACATATGCTTCCTCGGGGCGAATTTTAATTTCCCCCTCTGGATCAATAATATCATCACGTAAAAAACGCACCCACATAGATTTATCTTTTATTTTCTCCCTTTCTTCCGGACTAGCCTTCTTCCACTCCCGCCATTCTTCACGCGCTTCCATCTC
>CAYIEF010000010.1:0-28841 GCA_964362365.1 uncultured Methanosarcinales archaeon
AAATCCCTGCCCTTTAGGGCGGGGATAGCTGCTTTTCAGGATTTTCTTTAATTTTCGGTACAACCGAAAAGCAACTCTAAAGTTATTTCCTTATTAGGAAATCGCTTAAGCTTTGATAATCTAACGATTATTTAAGTGATTTCTTATAAAAGAGGTTACAAAATTGCTTCCAGTTAAAGATATTAAACGCCTGCAAGAAATAGTCACAGTTCTCTTTGAAGAAGGTCTTGGCTACTATGTGACAAAGACCAATCTACGCCTTCATCTTACCTGGCATAAGCGGATCAAGCCAACTTTTCCCGTATCTAAACGACAGCGCCAGGCAGTTATGTTGCGGAGAGCTTTTGAACGGCTGGGGCCGACCTTTGTGAAATTCGGACAATTACTTTCGCTTCGTCCGGATCTAGTGCCGAAAGAATATTCAGAAGAATTTGAAAAGCTGCAGGATCATGTTCCTCCCTTCTCGTATCAGAAGATAAAAAGCACCATCGAAACAGAGCTGCAAAAACCATTGAGTAAGCTCTTCTTATCTTTTGACAAAAAGCCTTTGGCTTCTGCATCAATCGCTCAAGTCCATCGTGCCGTGCTTAAGTCAGGCAAAAAAGTAGTGGTGAAAGTGCAGCGGCCGAATATCCGGGAGATAATCGATACTGATCTGGATATTCTTTTTCATCTCGCGCAGGTCTTGGAAAAGCACTTCCTTACCATGAAAAATTATCATCCCACCGATATCGTGAAGGAATTTGCTTTTTGGACTAGGAAAGAATTAAATTTTGAGATAGAAGCGCATAATGCCGCGCTGTTGCGGGAAAAATTAAAGGACAATAAGCAAGTGATTATTCCTAAAGTCTATCCTGCTTTATCTTCCAAGAAAGTTCTTACCATGGATTTTGTGAGCGGGGTTAAGCTAAGCGATCTTTCAGCACTTGACAAATATCAGATCGATCGGAAAAAACTGGTGTTGAATTATGTTACTTCAATTCTCGAACAAGCGCTGCTGCATGGGTTATTCCATGCCGATCCGCATCCTGCTAATATCTTTGCCCAGAAAAACGGCAAATTGGCTTACATCGATTATGGCATCGTGGGCGAATTGAATCCCGGCGACCGGAAAAAAATCATTAGATTTATCACTTCCATCAATGAAAAAGATCCTGCCAAAAGCTTAGACATCATCGTCTCTTTAGCTCAAGATATCAGCAAGGCTGATCTTCCTGCATTTAAATCTGAGACGAGAACCATATTAGACCAAGTTTACAAGAGCTCTATCGAAGAAAAAAGCATAGGTAAGGCGCTGTACGAGATAATCGGAAAAGGAGCCCAGTATGGTGTTATTTTTGATCCCAATCACGTCCTGATGGCTAAATCTCTGTTCCAAGCGGAAGGGTTGGCCATGCGTCTTTATCCAGAATTCAAGATCGCCGAAGGATTAGATGAATTCACTAAGAAATATTTGCAGGAATCTTACGCTCCAAAAAATGTGGTGGCCGCCGCTGCCCGGACCTTATGGAGCCAGAAGGAATTGCTGGAAGACTTGCCTGAACACATCTTTAAAATAATCAAAAAATTAGAAGAGCCTGAGCCTCCGACCCAGATAGATCTTTCTCAGATCAAGGAGCTGGAACGGGAGATGGAACACGTCGGCAAAAGAAGAGTCTTAGGCATCATCATTGCTTCGCTGATACTTTCTTCCGCGATTCTTTTTTATTTGGAAGGAAGAACCGCCTTTTTAGGCATTCCCATCAGCGCGTACATGCTGGCGCTAGCGGTTCTGCTCGTAATTAATTTCATGTTCATTCATAAGGAGGATTGATACCATGGTTGAAAGAATAAAAAAAATTGTAGAGATCGGATACGGTCTAGGTTTGCTTAGTTTAGTGGAAGCAAAAAAAGTCGCATCCAAAGTAAAAAAGGAACTTCATCTCAGCGATGAAGAAAGCATGTCTCTTGCTCGCGAATTGATGGCCAATTCAAAGCAGGCCAGTAAAGAGATTCTTGGCACCGCCAACCGCTATTTTGAATCGGCCTTGATGAAATCAGGCGTGGCCAGCAAAGGAGAATTGAAAGCGGCCAGGAAATTTTTGAAGAAGCGGGCAAGAAGAGTAAAAGACACTCTGAAAAAGAATCTTCAGGATTTGCAGAAGAGAAAGAAGTAGAAAAGGAAACGCCTGCGGACAGGAATCGGTGGAGAGAAAGAGAGGCTTGTGGTATGTAAAGTTCTCTCCCAAAAATAGATTATACTGATTAATTTTTTTTAAAATTATCATAAATATGTATAAAGACTCCCCATAGTCCTATCTTAAGGAAATATCCAAAATTTATTAAAAATAAACCAAACTGGTCCACATATTCTGCTCTTGGCACGGAAGATGGAGTTAAAAGTAATCCATTTGCGTATTCTATGATAAAAATAATTAACCCAAATATTAGGAAATAAAATAGGTGTTGATTTTCCACTTTAATATATTTTTTAACGTGTTTGTACGAATAATATAGAAATATTCCTGTTAATGCAGATATTATAAATTGAATTTTAAGATAATCAGATAAATGAAAACCATTGTAATAAAGATTATTAACTGATGACAATAATTTTATAATTATTGCTGTAACAGCTACAATAATTAATTCTTTAATTTTTAGTCTATGATAAAAAATGTAAGAAATTCCTATGCCTTCAAAAATACTGTAAATTATGAAACTAAAAAAGTCTATAAATTCTGCGGAAGCAAAAATAAAAGGATAATCTGAAAAAGACATTAAATAATAAAGCTTAACAAAATAACCAATCACGGCTGCAACCAGACTAACTTGAAAAAATGCTTTAAAAAAATCAAATTCTGAACATTTTGTTACGACTTTGTATATTAAAAAAGCTGCTAATATAATCAATGAGCTAAAGATTGATGAATAATTAACAAGATTATATCTACTAATCTCTACTATCTCCAGTAAATAATACCCTATTAAAAAAGGTATTAAAATTACTAAGCTGTTAAATATCAATTCTTTTTTTCCAAACTTAAATAAGGATTTAACTAAATTAAGAATATCTTTCTTTGAAAGAGTAATAAATTTCATGTTTTAGCTACCGGCTTTAACTATATAAAATTACCTAAAACTTTAGCAAACAAAGAATAATCTTTTATGCTATGTAAATTCCTCCCCCCCGATTACTGTTTTGTCGCCACAAAATGTTTTTATATTTTCTAAAAGTGAACTTCATTCCCCCTGCTTTCCCTAAACTTTTATAAATAAACTGCTGTTCTAAGCTGTTATGGCTCCTCGAAAAAAGACTACTGCAGATGCAAGCGCAGCCCCTAGTGAGGAGACTAAGAAAGCCCCTAAAAATCCTAAGCCTAAAAAAGAAAAAAAAGAAGAGAAAAAAGAATCTCAACCTTTTCCTCCCGCAGAATCACGCTCAGAAACTATCCAACCAGAATTGAACATCGCTTTGGTAGGCCATGTCGATCATGGAAAGACTACTTTAACTGAACGGCTGAGCAGTAAATGGACTGATACTCACTCTGAAGAGTTGAAGCGGGGAATCACCATCCGCTTAGGCTATGCAGATTTTTCTATTTACCTTTGTGAACATTGTAATTATTATACCACCAAAAAGAAATGCCCTAAATGCAATAATGAAGTTTCCTTCCAGAGGAAAATTTCCTTAGTAGATGCTCCCGGGCACGAATCTCTGATGGCTACCATGTTATCTGGCGCCGCTATTGTTGACGGCGCTTTGCTCTTAGTTGCGGCGAATGAAAAATGTCCTCAGCCGCAGACCAAGGAGCATTTGATGGCTCTCCACATCAGCGGGATAAAAAATATCATCGTGGTGCAGAACAAGATCGATTTAGTTTCTTATGAAGAAGCTCTTGCCAACTATCAGGAAATAAAAGAATTTTTATCTTCTACCGAATACAAAGATGCTCCCATCATCCCCATCTCTGCCAGAGCTAACGTCAACATCGATATTTTGTTGAAAGCAATTCAGGATCATATTCCTACTCCCAAACGAGATGTGGAAAAAGATCCAATCATGCTGGTAGCAAGATCTTTCGATATCAACAAACCAGGCGCAAGGCCGGAAAAATTAGTTGGCGGAGTGCTGGGAGGAACGGTCAAGCAAGGAAAATTCAAAGTAGGGGATGCTATTGAAATATCTCCTGGTTACATGGTGGAAGAGAAAAATAAAAAAGTTGCCAAACCGCTCAAATCAACTATCATCCAGATCTTTTCCGGCGGACAGCCGGTGCAAGAAATCCTGCCCGGCGGGAGCATGGCTCTTCGGACCACCTTAGATCCTTCAGTGGTGAAATCTGATTCCTTGACCGGCTCGGTAGTCGGTTTGCCTGGAAAAATTCCCGCAGTTCATTATCAGGTTAATCTGGAAACATTCCTTCTCGAAAGAGTAGTCGGAACCAAAGAAGAGACTGAAGTAAAACCTCTCGCTAAAGGAGAAATCTTGATGCTGAACTGCAACTCTGCCGCTACTGTCGGCGTGGTAGTTGATCCTTCCAAAAAGAATACACTCTGCGCTCTGAAAAAACCTATCTGCGCCAATCCAGGGGACAGGATTACTATTTCTCGAAGAGTAGGGGATAGGTTTAGATTGATTGGTTATGGGATATTGAAGTAAAATTTTATGATATCTTTTAATCTAAAATTGTTGATAGATCAAATACCCTGCAAATGTTGCTGTTTCAATTACCAGCCCATTGTAAAAAAGAAGAACTGTATTTTGAGGTAAGCCGCGAAAAGAATATTTAGCAATTATTTCTTTCAATGATACTCCTCTTTTTTGGCTAATTTTTTCTGCGTATTCTCTGCGATATACTCTCATTCTTTCATCGTGTTTAAGTAAACCTACAATAGGGATAAAATCTTTTGCTCGTAATTCCCAAGGTTCTTTAGATTTTTTTTCTTCGGTGTTCTTTATTTTTTGTTCTAACATATTTTTCTTTATTTCTTCCTTTTCTTTATAAAATGTTGCCAAGTATTAACTTGGAAGTAGTTAGGATTATTTTAATAAAAAGCTTTCATTCCAATAAAAATGGTCAAACTCATAACCTACAACATCGAATATTGCGAAGGAATGGAGGGTATCTGGTATCAATATCTTCAGCTTTGGAAAATATTCTTCCCGCCGAAAAATCTTGAGAGAAGGATGGTGGCAGCTCTTCATAAGCTTAATCCAGACATCTTAGCTCTGATAGAAGTTGACATTGGTTCTTTACGCAGCCGAGGGGAGGACGAAGTCCGTTTTTTAGAAGAAAAGCTAGGGCTTACTAATTTTGTTGAAAAAGTGAAATATCCGCTGAAAGGATGGCTAAAGCTGTTTCATCACCTTCCTATCCTTAACAAACAAGCTAACGCCTTAGTCTCTCGATTTCCTTTTACCAAAGTGCGTTATCATGTCTTTCATGAAGGAACAAAAAGGATGGTCATAGAAGCGACCGTAAAATGTCCAAATCCGGTCACCCTCTTAGCTGCGCACCTTGCTTTAGGAAAAAAAGCCAGGGCAAGGCAGATCAAGGAATTGATTAATATTGTTAATAGGATAAAAAATCCGGTCATTCTTATGGGCGACTTTAATACCTTTAACGGGGAGCAGGAAATTAAAGACTTACTGAAAAAAACTCATCTGAAGGATTTGATAAGTTTGGATAAAAAATCTATTCCGCTTACCGAACCAGCCTGGCATCCTACGCGGAGATTAGATTATATTCTTACTTCTCCTCAGGTAAAAGTAAAGAAATATTCAGTCTTGAAGTTCCACTTTTCCGACCATTTGCCGCTGATGATTGATTTTGATTTTAGGAAAGGAAAGAAGTAATTTATTGATACTTCTCTTGTTCTCAGCAACACATATAAATTCCAAAATTATCCTTCATCCATGAACAAAATTGCCCTTGCTGTATTGGTCGGCGGCTTTGGTGCGCAATTATTGAAATTGCTCATCTTTTTTTTCCGGCATAAATCGTTATCCTGGCATGATTTGGTGGTAACTGGAGGCATGCCTTCATCCCACTCTGCCTTCGTAGTCTCTTTGGCGAGCATAATATATCTCGAAGAAGGATTATCTACGGCTTTTGTGATCAGTTTAGTGTTGGCCTTTATTGTTTTGAGGGATGCTTTTGGGGTGCGCAGAACGGTAGGAATGGAAGGCAAACAGATTGAAAAGTTACTGAAGTTGCATAAACTGAAGTCAAAATTCCATTATTCTATGGGGCATACCCCTCTGCAGGTGGCAGTTGGAGCCGGTCTAGGTTTAGCTTCTTCTTTACTGGTTTTTTTCCTTTTTTAGCCTCTCTTTAATAAACTTAACGAAAGATTTATAACTAAAGGAGGCAAATATAACCCAGAAACACCCATAGAGCGTGACACCATGATCCGAAAAGCCCTTAAAGAATGCCCTGAATGTGCAAGCAGAAATATTTTCAGGAATGTTGAAAAAGGGGAGACTATCTGCCGGGATTGTGGTCTGGTCATTGAAGATCGTATGGTTGATTTCTCACAGGAATGGCGCAGTTTTGAAGATGACGGCGGTCAGGACAGCAAGCGAAGAACTGGAGCGCCTTCCAGCGCCACTCAATTTGACCAAGGTTTAGGTACCGAAGTAGGTACCACTGCCGATTTCTACAAATTAGGATCGGATCGGGAGCGAGACAGATTCTTCAGATTGAGGAAATGGAACATCCGTATCAGTACCGCTATTGAACGAAACTTAAAAGTTGCTTTAGCAGAATTAAAGAGAGTAAGTTCTTATCTAAGATTGCCTAAATCCGTGGAAGAAGAAGCAGCTAGGATTTATAGATCAGCTGTCCAAAAGGGTTTAGTGCGAGGAAGATCCATGGAATCTGTCGTAGCAGGAGCATTATACGCAGCCTGCCGGCGCCACGAAATTCCGCGAACCTTAGATGAAATGGGAGAAGCTTCTGGTATCGAGAAAAAAGAGATAGGAAGAACTTATCGTTTTGTAACCAGAGAATTGGAAATCAGCATCCGGCCAAGTAATCCTGCTGATTACATCCCTCGTTTCGCTTCAGCTCTAAAATTAAGTCCGGAAACGCAGTCAAAAGCGGTAGAGATTCTTGAACAAGCTCGTGACATTGAATTGACTTCCGGAAGAGGACCGACCGGCATTGCCGCCGCAGCGTTGTATGTGGCATCGCTTATTCACGGCGAGAAAAGAACACAAAGAGAAGTAGCTGATGTTGCCGGAGTGACCGAAGTTACAATCAGAAATCGCTACAAAGAACTTATCAAGAAATTGAAGTTAAGTAAAGATGTAGAAAAGACTAAGAAGAAGTAATTCAACTGTTGTATTTAATTTTATTTTTATTATAAGGATGATAGATGTTATGTTCCTCCTTTCATGGTCGATGATGTCAGCCGTTATCTTGCCATCAATTTACGGAAGCTTTATGAATAAAGCCATGAAAATCATATTATGAAACCATTGCTCATTGCTCATGCGGAAGATCCCGACGGGAGGATAGCTGAGGCTTTGGCTATGCGTCATCTTTCTAACCAAGGCATCAAATCAGCAGACCGTATTCCGGTTCGCTATGATCGGATAGTTGAAGCTTTTCAAAAAGCTGCTTCTTTTGCTGAACATTACGATACTATTTACATCGCCGATATCGACTTAAATCCCCAACTGCAAAAAGCAGCAGGAGAAAATCTTTCTTTGTTGGAAAAAATAAGTCTGGGAAGAAACGTTTCCTGGTTTGATCACCATAGTGGAACATTAAAAAATAAAGAAAAGCTTACCCAAATAGGGATTCAACTCTATTATGACAAACATCAATGCGCAGCCCTGCTTCTGCAAAGACATTTTTCTCTGAAAGATCCTTACTCTGTAAAATTAGCTAAAATTGCGCAGGCGCATGACTATAAAAACACTTCTAGTGATCATGAAAATATCACCATTGGAAATGAATTAGAGAAAATTATCGCTCTTGCCAACGAAAAATTAAATTATGGCCTTTTACTAGATTTGTCGCGAGATTTACAAACCGAAAATGTTTTTGATAAAAATTTTAAATTGCTTCCTCAATGGCAGCAGTATGCGGATGATTTTGATTCACGAGCACCATCAGCCTACCAAGAGCTTGAAAACAGTGTTGAAGTGATTACTGCCGGCAATTATAAGGTTCTTTTTGGATACTGTCCGGCGTTGCTTTCTAAGCCAGGGGCTTTTCATCTACGGACGAAACATGAAGATAAAGCTGATGCGTTTGTCTGTTTATTTAAATCTCCGGCAAGAAACCATTTAGTTCTTAAAACGGATAAATCTCCATTCCCAGTAGCTTCTTTTGTGCTAAGTTTAGGCGGCGGAGGAAGAGGCAACGGCGGCGGTTTTTCTTTAGACTACGATATTACTCCAGAAAATTATTCTCAGGTCAAAGAGACGCTTCTTTCTCAGATGGAAAAGTATAGTCAGAAGTAAGTTTCAATTTGATCTAATTTACATTTTCCATCCTGCACCATCTGTAATGCAAAATTGAACAAAGACCTTCTTATTTTATGTGCGTTTTCAGTCGAACCAAAAAAATCATCACTATAAAAAATGGGATTTGCCACCACCATCGCGCGTAATGCAAAAAAAGGAGGAGCCAGATTAACTAATTCAGTATCATTAGTCTTAGAGAGATAGTTGTTCCAGAATAAATCAAACCCTTCTTTAGCCGCCCCAGAAAATTCTCCGCGCTCTTTTAAAGAATAAAAGATAAAATTAATAGAAAAAGCAGTAAGGTCATCAGCAGCTTCTCCATAGGTTTGTCCTGATCGGTCAAGTAATGTAAAATTTTTCTCATCTCTAAACCAAATATTTCCTGGATGGAAATCTCCATGAGTATGACAGAGCCTTTTTTCAGTAAACCTATGTGTGCTCCAAAAGTGAATGGAAGCTTGAAGTAATTGATTAATTTCTTCTTTTGAAATCCATTTTACATCTTTTGGGTACATGTCAATAATGGACATAATCGAAGTATTTCCCCCAATTACGTTTCGTAAACATCGCTTATAGAGGCTCTCTTGATTTTCAGTAGGTTTGTCTTGATGCAACTGGACTAAAAAATCAGAAAGCTGCAGTATTCTTTTTCTATCTTCATTGGTAAGAACATTTGTCTTTGCTATTCGTTGAAAATCAGTAAACAGGTCTTTTCCTTGCGCTTCTTCCATGAGGATAAAAAACTCATGAGCTTCCCCAACTGAAATGACCTCTCCCTCTTTTGTAACTCCACAAACATCCGAGGAAGCAATATGATTAGGTATTTTTGAGTAATGCGAATGTGCTAATAACAGTGAGCCGGCACGATCAGAAAAATGATCCATCCCTAAATTTGAAGTAAACAATGTCTTGAGGATTTTCTTTTGTGTTTTTCCATTAACTTTAAAATTGAGAGCGAAACCAGTACCTACACATCCTTCCCCTAATTTTTGGATTTGTATATCTGTTATCGTACCATCAAATATTGATTCTAAATATCTCTTTAAACCATCCTCTCTTAAGTCCATCTCTTCTCTTTCTAAACACAACCTATATAAATCTTAAGAAATTATTTTCCTTTTATGGCTCAAGCAGGAGATAGGGTAAAAATCAACACAAAAACAGGTTCTGAAGAAGGCCTTTTAATGCCCAGTTCAGATGAAGATGCGATCCTCCTTAAGTTAGATAGCGGTTATAATGTCGGATTTGACAAAAAAGAAGTTTCTAAAATAACTATTTTAAAAAAAGTAGCGGCAAAAAAGAAAACAACCACCAAAATCACTAAAAATCCTAAACTGCCTACCATCGCCATCCTGCACACCGGCGGAACCATCGCTTCTAAAGTTGATTACCGCACCGGGGCAGTTGCTAGTGAATTCAGCCCGGAAGAATTGCTTTCCTTATTCCCGGAATTGAAGGATATCGCTAACCTCGAATCAGAATTAATCTCCCAGATGTGGAGCGATGATCTGCGCTTTGCCCATTTTTCGCTTATCGCAAAAGCAATTGAACGTCACGTAAAAAAAGGTGTCAAAGGAATCATCATCGGCATAGGTACAGACAATTTAGCAGTCGCTTCAGCAGCATTGTCATTCATCGTAGAACAATCGCCAGTTCCCGTAGTCTTTGTGGGAGCGCAGCGTTCCTCAGATCGAGGCAGCAGCGATGCCGGGATGAATCTTATCTGCGCGGCAGAATTTGTGGCCAAAACAGATTTCGGAGGAGTTGCTATCTGCATGCATGAATCGGCAAGCGACAAAAGTTGTGTCATTTTGCCGGCAGCTAAAACCTACAAGTTACATTCATCGCGCAGAGATGCCTTCAAAGCAATTAACGATAGCCCCTTAGCAACAATAGATTACAAAACCCGCGAAATAACATATCTTCAAGAAAGGTATCCCAAACGTGCAGAAAAACTATCACTTAAACCAAAAATGGAAGATAAAGTCGGCTTGTTGAAGATCCACGTTAATATGTTTCCAGAGCAGTTTTCTTTTTTCAAGGGATATAAAGGATTGATTATCGAAGGAACGGGGTTAGGCCATACTCCAGGGCAAGTTCCAAATAAAGAAAGCGTCATCCACAAGAAAATATATCCTGCTCTCAAAAAATTAGTCGATTCCGGATGCGTAATTGTCATGACCACTCAATGTTTATTCGGCGGCGTGAATATGAATGTGTATGACAAAGGCCGCGATCTGCAGGAATTAGGAGTTATTTCCGGAAAAGATATGCTTGGAAATACTGCGTTAGTGAAGTTATCCTGGTTATTGGGAAATTATTCCAAAGAAGAAACAAAGAGATTAGTTGGCCAAAATCTGCGCGGCGAATTAAATGAACGGTTACAGTTTGAAGAAGATTTCATGAAGTGAGGTGCAGAAGGGACTAACGCCCTTCTTACCTGTTTTTAAGTGCAAAAGCGTTAAAAACGAGGTGAAGATGATGAAAAAAATAGTGATGATATTATTATTGACAGTCTCAGTTTTAGTTATCTCCTGTACTCCTGCAGTGGAACAATGTTCTGTGGATGCTGATTGTGTGCCTGCGCAATGCTGTCATCCCACTGGTGCAGTGAATAAAGCAGATGCTCCTGATTGCAGCGGGGTTTTATGTACGGCAGTATGCGAGGGGTCTTTGGATTGCGGAGCAGGAGAGATCAAATGCCTATCTAAGCGCTGTACCATCGTACCTACGCCATGATCCCTACCAACGCCAAGGATGTGATCAGAGATTTCGTCTTCGGAATGGAAGACGGGTTAGTATCTAATTTAGGTTTAGTGCTAGGAGTCGCTGCTGGCGGCGGTGATGCGGCAACTATTATCCTCGCTGGAGCAGCCAGCATGTTTGCCGGCGCCTTTTCCATGTCTGCAGGAAGCTATCTTTCTTCTAAATCCCAGCGGGAAGTCTATGAGCGGGAGATAGAAGAAACAAAAGCTGATCTACTGAAAAATCCTAAAAAGTGCTACTTGGATATGCAATCAGCGTTGCTGAAAGAAGGTTTAGGAAGGAAAGAAATTGATTTCTTGTTCAAAAGATCGTCAAAATACAAACATCCGCGGTTTGTCTGCAATTACATGGTGCAGAAAAAAGTGGGTATTTCCAAAGAAAAATTAGATGTTCCGTTTAAGAATGCCTTTGCCATGTTCTTTTCGTTTTTACTAGGATCAGCTTTTCCACTATTTCCTTTCTTGATCTCCAAATACAATGGCCTTTCTCTGTTTCAAGCCGGAGTGATTGCTTCATTATTAACTATCGCTGCGCTCTTTGGCGTGGGATTGGCGAAGACACATTATACTAGTCTTAATAAAATTAAGTCTGGACTTGAAGTAGTTTTGATTGGCTTAGGCGCTGGACTGATAGGTTACTTTGTAGGATGGGCAGTCGGTCATTTAGGATAGTTTATGTTCTGATTTAATATATAGTATTTAGTCACTATATGCGGAATATTAAATAATTTAATGGTATTATTGGTCTAATATGTTAGATGACGTTATTATTGATCAAATAATAGAAAGGGAGATAGGAAAAGAAAAAAAAGAAAGGCGGGATTCCGGCTGGCAGCCGATTCCCTTGTATAAAGAATTAGAATTGCCCTCGGAAGTTGAACGGAGGGAAGAGCAATCGCCAGGCCGGACGAAAATTGATATTTGGAGCCCACAAGAAGATTCTGGAGTAATTGTTATTGAAACGGGATCATACCATCCAGGAACCCATTACCAATAAAAACCTTTTTAACCTTTCCTTCTTCCCAGGATTTTATGAAAGAACTTTCCCCTACTTTTTTTGCCAGAGATACAGTCACAGTTGCTCAAGAACTTTTAGGTAAAATCATCTCTGTCAACGGCATGAAAGCACGAATTGTCGAAACAGAAGCCTACGGCAAAGATCCAGCATCTCATGCGTATACGAGAACAGAAAGGAGTGCTTTGATGCATGATACACATGGCCATGTTTATGTATATTTGATCTATGGCATGTATTGGTGCTTAAACTTTACTTCGGACAAAAATGAGGCAGGGGCGGTGTTGATGCGGTCAGTCGAACCGCTTAGTGGAATAGAGCAGATGAAAAGAAATAGGAAGATTGAGAAAATTACTAATTTATGTTCTGGACCGGGAAAATTGTGTTCAGCATTAGGGATCGATAAAAGATATAATGGATTGAAATTAGGCAAGGAAATCAAATTATTTGATGATGGCTATAAGGTTGAAAGAATTGCCAACAGTTCCAGAATAGGAATCAAAGACGCTCTGGAATTACAGTGGAGATTCTTTATCGAAGGAAATGAGTATGTAAGCAGAAATAGAAAAGTATAAGAAGAGTGCCTTTTCAAAATAAAATATGAGAATAATTTATACGCTTCATGCGGAGGGGCAGATAAAGGAACGTAAGATTGAATTAGTTTGGATTGAAGAAGCGATAAACTATCCTGATCAGACAAAAAGAGTCGGGAATAAATTTTATGTGATTAAAAAGTTAAATGGAAAAAGAATTAAGGTGGTTTTTGTCAAAGAAAAGTTTATAAAGCTCGTTACCTCTTATTTTATAAAATGAAAATACGCTATGATCCAGAGGCAGATGCCATGTACATAAAGTTTAGAGAGGACAAAGTAGATCATACTGCTGAATTAGATGAAAATACAATAATCGATTACAATAAAGAAAATGAAGTTATTGGTGTGGAAATTTTGTTTGTCAGGGAAAGAAATCCCAACCTTTTGAAAGAATTTCAATTTGAAAATCTTGTTCCTGCTTGAGCTACCCGTATGTTATTTTTCTGTAGTTAATCTTTTAAACCAGAGTACTTATTTTCCGTCTATGCGAGGGTGGGAGAGCTGGCCAAATCCGCTAGAAGGTAAAACCTGGCGAACTTGAGGGGCTAGTCCCTTAGTGGGTACGCGTGTTCGAATTGCCTGCTACACTAGGCGAACGTCGTCAAGGGGGATATCCTTTCGGAATCCCACGAGCGGGGCCTTATGGTGTCGCTGCAACGAAAGTCACGTCCCTCGCACTCTTTTATTTTTAGAATAAGGAATAAATTTTTCTTGAACAGAATATCTAATCCACAACTCCTGTTTTCCTTCTTTTTTAAGATCCTGCGAGCTCTTGTTCCATTCTTCCCATCCTTTTTTTAGCTTATTAGTTCTTAAAGTTTCAATCGTAACTTGTGCTTCCAGCTCAGAGGTGTATGGGCCATATTCTTGTTTTGAAACTGGCCTTGTACTAATATCCCCAAAATCATTATTCTCAGGAATAATTTGTGCACAATTTTCGATTACATAAAATCTCCTCACATAAAGTTGTTCTTCTAATCCCATAATATTATATAACAAACTAAAGAAGTAAATAAACCTTATGCAAATAATTTTCAGCTCTTCATCCAAAACTATATAAACCATCGATCCTTCTTTAATACATGAATAAAATCTGGGAAATCACGCAAGAAGAGAAAAAAATTCCTAAACTGAACAACCCTCTTTTAATCGAAGGACTTCCCGGCATAGGCAATGTTGGAAAGATTGCAGTTGATTTCTTAGTGGAAGAATTGAAAGCAAAAATATTATACTCCTTTTTTTCCTACAAGTTTCCTCATTCTGTCTTCGTTAACGAAAAGCATTTAATAGAAATGCCGAAATTAGAGATGTATTACAAGCAGTTCGGGAAGGGCGGCAAAAAACGCGACCTGCTCTTCCTCGTCGGCGATATCCAGCCCATTGATGAGGAAAGCTGTTATGCTTTCTGCGATGAAGTACTGAAAATCGCCAAGCAGCACAATTGTAAAAATGTAGTGACTACTGGAGGCATAGGGTTGCAGCATGTTCCTGACCAGCCGAAAGTATATTGTACTGCCAATGATCAATCAGAATTACAGGAATATACTAAAAAAGGGATGTCCGTAGAGAAGGAAATCTTTGGCGTAGTAGGGCCGATCATCGGAGTTTCCGGCATCTTGTTAGCTTTAGGAAAGAAGAAAGGAATCAAAGGCGTAGCTTTACTGGCAGAGACCTTTGGCAATCCCTTTTACTTAGGGATAAAGGGAGCGAAGGAAATAGTTCAAGTGTTAGAAAAGAAATTCAACTTGGGTGTCAGCGTGAAAAAGATCAGTAAAGATATCCTGGAAGTAGAAGATCAGTTATTGCAGAAAGCGGCAGATTGGATGTCTGACGAATTTGTGCCGCAGGCTGGCGCACAGGCCAAGAAGAAAGATGTGCATTATATTGGCTAAAACAGATTTATTTTTAAATAATAAATTTCTTCTTTAAAATTATGGATGACGAAGAACGCCTTAGAGGATTAAGCGAATTTGTAGTTTATCTTCTTGCAGATGTTTCAGTGCATCATCTTCGTTATGCTAAGAGTGATTATGGCGCGGTACCAGAATTAGTTGATTTATTAAAAGATCAAAAGTATATCAAAATAAGAAGCAATGGTTTGATAGAAATTACGAAAAAAGGTCGGAATCTGTATGGTGGTTTATTGGATAAAATTAGGGAAGGAGTAGATTTTTCCACTCTTTTTAATAAATAATTTCCATTCAATACTCCGTCAGCTTCCTATCCGCATCATAATGGACAATAGTGGAATTTCCTTCGCCTGAAACACTTTTTTCGGTATTCACGAATTTTCCTTCTTTCAACTTGATAATTCTCCGCTGAAAACTTTTGTAGCTTATCTCTCCGCCGCGTTCTGCGTACAAAGCGAAAATCTCTCCGATCTTCCTGCCGGTCTGTTCCCGGATCAATTCCAGAATTGTTTTCATCTCTTCATCCAATCCTTCTTTAGGCTTGATATGGAAATCATCGACTTTCTTCAACGCTTCTGCCACATGCACTGAAGTAATTTTTCTGGAACTTCTTTCTTCTGCTAAATTTCCTGCCTCCCGCATCAAATATAAACCTACTCTCACATCGTTCGTTTCCGCGCATTTTTCTACTAATTCCTTAAAGGCTCCCTCATCCCAGCAGCTACCGACAAAAGCATAATCGCAACGCTGCTGTAATATGCCAGCGATTTCTGCTTCATTATACGGTCGAAAAAATACAAATTCCGGCCCTAATCTGCTTCTAATCCTCTCATCTAATTCTCCATACGTATCCCGATAATTAGTGATGAGAATGATTGATTTTCGATAAATGTCTTCCAAAATGGAATACAAAAAATCCATCTCTTCTAATTTATCAATTTCATCAAAGATAAACACTACGCTGCTTTTGTTCAGCTTCTGCTTCATCAATTCCAGCAGCTCGCTGGTTTTCTTGCTTTGGATGAATTTGTATCCTAAATCTTCACAGATTTTAGTATATACCTTGAAAGTAGTGTTTTCTTTCCAGCAATTTACGTAGATAGAAATTACTTCTCCGGTTTCTTCTTCTAGTTCGCGAAGCACATGCCGGCAGGCAGTAGTCTTTCCTATACCCGGAGCTCCATAGACAAATAAATTCCTTCCATTGTGTCCTTGCAATAATGGCCTGATCGCTGTCGCAAAACGCATCTGTTCGTTTTCACGATACTTTAGCGTTTTGGGTTGGAAATCGTAATCCAGGACAATGGTGTCTCGAAATAGTGTTTCTCCGCTTCTGAGCATATCTTTGAATAATGACATGTTTTGTTAAATTAAAGCGGGATTTATATTGTTTTTGTGTTTATGATACTACACTTTCACAAAACTTAAAAGGAGCTTTTCGCCAAAGCTGGTTTATGGCTAGAAAATTAGCAATAGCAGCTTTGCTTTTAGCAGCACTGGTAGCGCTAACGTCATGTTCTCTTATCACTGGCGGAAGCGTGTTTGATCCTAATGATACCTGCTTATCCTTAGAAGGCGCGGCTAGAGATAATTGTTATTCTGAGTCTAAACAATGCAGTAAGATCAAGAACACGCAGGCTCGCGATTCCTGTGTCGCTGAATTAGCCAAACAGAAGGATGACGTAAAAGTATGTGATCTTATTGTTACTGGCAGGACTATGGGATTTTGCCAGTTTCAAATAGCCGTCCAGCAGGATAATTTTGATTTATGCAAAGAAGTAGTGGACGAATCCTGGCAGGAAACTTGTTACTATCAGATTGCCCTCCAGCGAAATGATGCTGACAAATGCGCTTACGTTGCCGATGTTGATAAAAACCTTGATTGTGTCAAGAAAGTGGCGATTGCAACCAATGATGCTGAACTATGTGATCGTTTAAGCAAGCAGAACAAAGCAGAATGCCTATTCAAGATAGCGACGCAAACGCTGAATGCTGATCTATGCGCTCAATTTGCTGAAGATAAGCTGAATACTGCTTCCTGTTATCTGAAAATAGCTAAGCTGACTGACAACAAAGAGTTATGCAGCAAGATTCCTGTGAAAGACATTAAGAACTATTGTAAAGGTTATTTTAATGACAAGGCAGCTGCGGGAAATTAGGAGGGAAATAAAAAATGGTATCAAGACAAAAGAACTTAGCGTCGATCGTTTTTGCGGGAACTATGAGCCTATATGGATGTGGTGATTATGGAATTTCACAGGAAGGAGTTGATAGATTTGCTGAATTCCCTACCCAAAGAACAGTAGAAGTAACTGATAATTATATTAACATTCATCAACTTCTTAAAGAAGGAAAATATGATGAAGCGCAAAAATCTTTAGAAGGATACCTAAGGAATGAAGTAAAAGGAATGGCAGAATATAGGGGCGGAATAAATGGAATTGATCACGTCTCCACTTCTGCGAAAGAAAAAGTTAGCAAAACTATTGATGTTCAGGTTTCAAAAATAGAAAATCATTTGAAAAAGTAAATTTCTTTATTTATTATAAAATTAGTTACCGGATGCTTTCTTATTCCAGGTATAACGTCGCATAGTCGCTCTCTGCCCGTATCCGCAAGAAGCGCATTTTTTCTTAATCTTATGATAAGAAGCTTTTCCGCATCGTCGGCAGCGAAGGTGGTTTCTCTTCCCACTCTTCTTACCCATGCTGGCTGTTCCTTTTGACATAACTCTTAACTCCTATAATTTTATGCTGGAGAAATAAAGGTTATGGTATCCCCGCGGATAAAGATGGTTCCTACTTTTCGTTTTAGTTCTCCGTTTTCAAACTCACTAGCATCCTCTAACACAGTATTTATATGAATATCAAACGCTCGTAATCTTCCGGTGAAATGGTGGCCGTTCTTCAGCACTACCATAACTGTTTTATTTCTTGCTGCATTCAGCGTATCTAAGGGTCTTGATTCTTCCATAGTATTTGTAACACCCCACGTGTTTGATTATTAGGAAAGAAGATGCTATATAAAGGTTTCTAAAAATTTTGGTGATTTTTAGCTTACTCAATCATTTTTCCCGCTTTAAACTGCTAGAAGTAATCGGTCCGGCAAACAGGGTTAATAACCTTAACAAAATACCAATTTCCTGCACCAAAAGATATTCTTGTTTGTTAACTTCCAAAATGGTTTTATTTTTCCGTTCCAAAAAAGCATGCTTCTGGATGAGTACCTGATTGAGTAATTGTTCATCTTCCTTGAAGATGGCATCAGTAATTAAAGAAAAAAAGACTTTGCTGTCACTTAGATAGTTCATGCTCTTAGGGCTTATTTTTTTTGGAAGCAGAGAATAAATCTGCCGCAATTCGCTCATGACATAATCAGCAATTTTAAGCATAACCTGTTCGGCAAATACTTTATTTTTATTTTCAAAAGGGTAATTATACAATACTCTGGTGCAAAAGTTAGAATTTCTCAGCAGATTCTTTTGCAGTACTTCCATTTTGGTAGAATCTAATTCTCCCGACTGAGCATCGGCAAGCAGATAGGAAAAACCAGTATCAATAATGTGAAATATTCTACGGAATAGAGTATCATATTGTCGGTAATCAGGAACAGCCACGCTTTGCAGCAGTAATAATTCCTCTTTTTGTACAGTAATTTCCATACCCAGAAGTTCTTCGACTAATACATAAATGTGGGGAAGTTGCGAGTCTTGGTCATATCTTATCTCTATCTCCTCGAAACCGCTGCGATAAGCTTGAGCTAAAAGCAGGCGATGATGATTTCTGTTCTCTTCAGAAAGATGCACTTTCGTTTTCTGTTTGTGGGCGCTTGGCTGAGCATGGATGATAAGCATGGCTCCTTCTGGATTGACATCTACTTCATCCCCTGATTTGAGATGGTAAAGTTTAGTCCATTCTTTAGGAAGAGTCAGAGTAAGCGCCTCTGCGCCTTGTTTAATTAATCTTCTTTTCATATTCAAGAATATGAATAATATAAGTTAAATATAAATGTTTGTGTGGAAAATTGATGATTATGAAACAAAACAAGTTTGGTCGTCTGGTCTATCTCTCTATCGAATTGGTGGAAAGACCGGCCATAAAATTGATGGGTTATGCCACTTCCAAGGCAGCTCTGAATTCGTTATCCAACTCAGTAGCGGTAGAAAACGGCATGTATGGGATAACTTCTAATATCATTACACCCGGGCCGACCGATACCGAACTTAATCATCACGTGGCTGAGATCTACAACAATGATCCTTCGTTAGTGCGAGATCATTTTATAATCCCCGGCATGGCTCCTTCAGAAGCGATCGGAGATACCGTAGTTATGCTCTGTAAGAATCCTCATCTGACTGCTCAGAATATTTTTGTGGATAACGGCTATCAGAGGAAATATATTATTCCGAGGGCGAAGTTGAAATGATCAGTATAGCTTAGTAAAAAAAATTTAGGAGGGAAACGAAAATGATAACGGATCTACAGCAGACAATAGGGGATTGTATTCTTAGATTACCTTATGTTTTAGAAGAAGGAAAAGAAATAAGTGGGAATAGTAGAATTCTAACCGATGCAATGGAGTATATTATGAGTAAGAAAACTAAAGATTTGTTAGTATTCGGGAGCATAAATGGGTTTGTGGAATCGAGCTATAATCATGGTATGATAAAAATGAACTATTTTAAATTTAGGGATCGCGCAGGCTTTTTAATGCATAATAACAACTTAAGTTTTGATCCTCCTGCTTATGATGCCTTTAATTTCAGTTTACTTTCTACAAGAAATAATTGTAACAACTGTGTTTGTAACACCAGAGTTGATTTGTTAATTTCCGAGGGCGATTTTGATTTTTCTGTAAAAACACTAGGAATAGGAAAGAGTCGTGGAGTTGACAAAGTAGAGACATTTAATTTTTTTAATTTAGATTTTAATTTAGTCATCTCGTCAAAAGGATATTACGCTTCATATGGTGTCAGAACCGAGATTGATTTTAGATCATATCCTGAAATTTATTTGTTCCCGTGGAATAATGAGAAACACGAGAAACTAGAAGAGCTTTTTTATTCTTTCGGAGGAGGATAAATAACATGTGCACTCTCATCGCTGACTGGAAAAATGGACTAATCTTGGGAATGAATCGAGATGAATCTTTCGGTAGAAGACATACTACTTATTTTGATGAAGATATCTTTTATCCGGTAGATCCAAAGTATAAAGGAACCTGGTTAGGCATAAACAAGAAAACGGGAGAGATCGCTGCTCTCCTGAATCGGCATGACCCTCATCGCGGTACTCGATCGCGCGGAGAAATAATTCCGCATGTCTTGCGACACGGAAGCCTGCCTCAAGATCTTTCCGTCTATTCTCCCTTTACCTTAGTTAGATTTCATGGAGAAGAAATCTACATTTCAGAGTGGAATGGCTCTAACTTAGAGACAAAAGGCTCCTGGTTTCCGCTGATCCTTACTTCTTCCAGATACGGCGTTACCGAGCAAAAGAAGCAATTACTGGAAAGGTATATTCCCGACCAACTTAAACAGAAACCGTTGCAGGAACTTCTTCGCACTCATTACCCGAAGCGAGGTGTCCATTCTGTCTGCAAGCATGGGGATTATAGCGAGACCTTAAGTTCTATGGTAATAGTCCAAAAAGAAAGCATGGTCCAGATTTATGATTGTGTAGGAAGCCCTTGTCAGGCAGAATATCAAGAAGTGAAGAGTATCTCCTACAGATAAAATAAAAGAAAACATTATAAACTAATCTCTATTTTTAAGTACCATGATCAACTTCACCAAACTCCGCAAAGATATCCAGGATTATGATACCGAACGTGAACATCTCATCAAGCAAAGCAGAGATGTTCTCAAACTAAGCAAACAGATTATTTACGCTGTTCATAGAGATGAATTAGCCGAAGCAGCCAAATTAATTAAACAGATCGAAGCAGAGAAAAAGAAACTAGATACTATCGCCAAACACAGCCGCAAGATGGGCAGCGAAGGAAGCTACAAAGTTGCCATCCAAGAATATGCTGAAGCATTGCTGTATTATCATTTTGTCAAAGATGGAAAATTAATTGATCTTGCTGTCGATACTGAACATTTTATTCTCGGATTGGCTGATCTTCCAGGAGAGTTGGTAAGGAAAGCAGTCTTCTTAGCCGGGAAAGGCGAGGTAGAGAAAGTCATCAAGATCAAAGATGAAGTGGATACTATTTATGGTGAGTTGTTGAAGTTCGATTTCCGCGATAATGAAGTGCGAAGGAAATTTGATTCTATTAAATACGACTTGCGTAAATTAGAGGATTTAGTGCTGGATTTGAAATTGAAAGGACGTTAAATCTTCACCATTACATTTAAATAATTTAGCCATTTTTAGAAATATATGAAAACCTTTACTGCTTTGATTCAGAAAGAAGAGAATATGTATGTAGCGTTTTGTCCGGAAGTTGGTACAGCCAGCCAGGGAGCTACTATCGAAGAAGCCTTGTCTAATCTTCAGGAAGCTACAGAATTATACTTAGAAGAATTCCCCTTGAAAGAGAAACCTCACCCTATTATGGCAACGTTTGAGGTAGAGAATGTTGTCAAGGCTTAAGAAAATTTCTGGACGAGATTGTGTAAAAATCCTCTGCAACAAATTTGGTTTTCAGGTAGTCCGCCAGAAAGGCAGCCATATTATTCTAAAGAAAGAAACTCCTAGTGGAAAAATTGGAACAGTTGTTCCTAATCATCCTGAATTGAAGCTGCCGACATTAAGAAGTGCTTTAAAATTAGCAAAAGTAGATGAAGAGGAGTTCGTTAAGTATCAATAGTTGGATTTAATGCTAGGACTATTTTCATTTCATGATTTCTTTTGTTGCGCCTTTAGGCATAGCTATCGTTTTCCTGACCTCAGGAAAATGATCCAAAACGTCATGGCCGGAGTTTTTACAGGATTTTTGTGCTTTTTCTATAGCATTAAGAAAGTTTTCCCACTTATCATATCCTAAGAGTTTCTGTAAGTCCCTGGCAAACCAGAATTCTACGTCTCTCTCCTGATGAGCATAGTCTTCAAAATTCTTGGTTAATTTAGTGATGATTTGCTTTTCCATGTTTGTTATGAGGGAATGCTAAAAATCTTTCTAGGTGTTTTGGTAAAGAATTACAAATTTGAGGTTAAAAAGAAGGCAACTGATATCTTCCAGCCATGATTTCTTTGTGGATGCCTGTGCCTTCGCGGGCTTCTAAGATGGAGAAGAAAGCATTGCCGAGGGCGTGAGGGGTAGGAATCATGTGTGTCTGAACATAGTTTAAATCAAATGGACCTCTTTGTGTCATAGCTTCTGTGGTTAGAAAAGTGTTAGCTTTTTTTCTGAGATATTTTGTTAGCCACACGTATGTAGCTCTTAATTCTGATAAGTCATAATCTAAGGAACCCAGCATAAAGCAAAAATCATCATTTTGTGCCCATTTGTTGACACTTACCTGTCGTTGTACACTACGCGCTTGTCCCTCATTAAAAAAACTAAAATATCCGTTCTTTGGAATTTTCTTTTCGTTCTGAACGTGGTGAGCGTATTCATGAGCAAGTGTAGAAATAAGGCCATATTCAGAATTTCTTTCAAGTGTTATATTTTTATGAACAAAGTTATATTCCGATGACCCGCATCTCTCTTCGGTTATATCGTTAATTATATTTTTAGTATCTAATAAAGATAGTAATAAAGGTGGAAGGCCGAAGATTAAACTAGGGTACAGACCAATACCATTACTATTAAGAGTAAGAGTTAAAAATGGTATTGTCAGCATGGGTAATACTGTTCTTTTTGCTAATCCTTCATAGTATTTGGTGTAATCTATTTTTGTATAATTTACTCCTGGAATGCTTACCTCCGATACGCCTAAATATATATCTACTCCTGGTTTTATTTCTTTCAACAGTAAGAGAAGTTCTTTTCTTTTTGGAATCCTTCCCCTCTTAAATTCTCCTTTAAATTTTGAATATGTAGTAATTTTCTTATTGAGTATTTCTTCTAATGCTTGAATATTCCCTGGCTGTAAAATAGCTGTTTTTATGTTCGCATTTCTAAATTGTTCTATGTAAGATTCATCCATTTTATTGTTTCTCCAAAAATTTCTTCAAAGAATATTCAATAATATGGGATTTATTTCTAAATCTACCTTCGTGTAGTATTTTTTCTACCTGTTCTACAAGTTTTTGGTCCATGGAAATGCTTAGTTTTTGCTTCATTTTTATCCTACTCAGTGGGAGTTTATCCTACTTATAAAGCTTTCACTAATTTTTACTACTTTCAAGAAGTGCTTTTGTTTTTGAAAAGAAAATCTGAAATCAATTTATTGCCTAACTCAAAAATAAGAATGCGTATTATCTTCTCTTTTTCTTACTTTTAGAAGTTTTTGTGCCTTTACTCTTTCTAACTCGCATCTTAGCCAACTTAATCATCTTTGCAACTTTAGAATGCTTAGCTTTGCCACTAGGACCACGACCAGTATAACTACTCTTCTTACTGGATTTAGAACTTCGTCCCTTTACTACACTCACACTATTTTTCTTTGCCATAAATAATTCTGGACTCGGTGAAAAAGTGGCCTGAAACAACGGTCAACTGCGAACCTAACCTATTGACTTGTTTTACAGGTGATCTTCTTCGCCCCATACACAAGCGTAACCAGTACAGGTAGCATACGGTGAGTTATAGTCCAGACACCGTAGTTAATGGCGAGTACCGGACAGAGGCTGCTATGGTTGCATCCTTTTCAGGACAACCGAACTATCCACGAACAGAGTTTTGAAAAAGTCAGATTAGTATATAAATTTTTGTTGTCTTCAAAGAATAGTTGCTGGATTGAATCTCCTAATCTTTACTTTCAACCCAAGTAATTTTTACCACCTAAGGATAACAACCCCAAAAGTTTATAAACTCTCTATTCGCCTAATCTTCTATGAAAATCCTAGCTTTAAGCGACGTACATGGGGACCGCTTCTTTATTCAGGAAATGGCCGAAAAGGGAGCCAAAGAAAAGGTAGATTTGGTTATCCTTGCTGGGGACTTAGTTGATGACGGGGGAAATGTTGACGGATTAATTGGCCCTTTCAAAGAGAAAGGATTAGAAGTAGCAATTCTTCCCGGAAATCATGAAGGATTGGCAGAAGTTGGTTTCCTGGTAGAAAAATATGGAATTAAAAATCTTCATGGTTACGTGATTAAGAAGGGAGATGTAGGCATTTTCGGCTGCGGCTATGCTGATATAGGCATTCATCAATTATCAGAAAGGCAATTTTTTGAAACGCTTAAGAAAGCACACGATTCTCTCAAAGATGTCAAGAAGAAAGTAATGGTCACTCACATACAGCCCAGCGAAAGTATTATTGGATTGGGCATCTTTCCTGGAAGTTTAGGAGTTAGAAAAGCAATTGAAGAGTTCAAACCAGACCTTCACCTTTGCGGCCACATTCATGAAACTCATGGCATCGAAGAAATGATTGGTTCAACCAGGGTTATTAATGTGGGAAAAACTGGTAAAATTATTGAGTTGTGAAAATGAAACTGGAAGAGATGGCAAGGCAATTTGCCCAGCAATGGGACATTGATTTAGGCAGTTATAAATCGGGAATTATGGGATACAGTGATCCATTTATGATAGGTTATAGTCTTAGAAGGAAGAGAGAAAGACTCGTTGTCAAAAAGAAATTTCCTCCTCTTCCAGGCTTAGTTGAGAGTGGAATTGCTGTTTTGTCTACGCCGGGCGGTAACGAAGGAATCCTCACGGCTACCGTTATTAATGGCCGTTTAAAGGATTATCTTGCTTTGTTACAGGGAGCAGCAGAAGACAATCTATGCAAAGCTCTCTACCGAGGTCTATCCGGTTATCTTGATAGTGGGAATGGACTATTTGCTGTTATTCGTGAACAGCTCATTATTGGTGTAACTCTTAAGGATGTTTCAGATCTTCTTCCCCGTTTTTATCCTCACTAAAAATATTTAAAGAAATGATGCCTAGTCCTGTTTATGATCACCAATTGTCCCGAATGTCATAAGCCCTTGCACGAAGGCCAGCATAAGTATGCTGATGGATTGTTTACGGTGCAGTATTGCAAGAAGTGCGGGTTTAGGAAGGAAATGCCGTTGGATGAATGATTATTGTGGAAGATAATCGCAAAGATTTTTCTCCTTATCTGTCTCGTACACTACTTTCACCGGTTCTTTACGACAATCAGATTGGGTAAGGTTTCCTGCAGTAATGCGCTGGTTACCATCAGTTACTTCAATTCTATAACGGCCATCGTGTTCTTAGGTTTTTTGAACCTCTTGAATCACAGTTACTTGCCAATATTTACCTAATTTTTCTGTTTTCAATTGAACTTCTGGTTCCTCTTGACATCCTGATATTACTAATAGTCCTGCTAATCCCAATTCATTGATATGTTTCATATTTCCCTCCAATAAAAAGTCAAGCTAAACATATATTTATAAAATTAGTGAACTTAGAATCCCATCCCCTTCGGCAATTTTCCCCCCATCTTCTTCATCATTTTATTAATATCTCCTTCACCCTTGAACATTTTCATCAATTTCTTGCTCTGGCGGTATTGTTTCAGCAATTCGCGAACTTCGCCTACTTTCAATCCCGAACCAGCAGCGATCCTGTCAATTCTCTCAGCACTAATAATTTCCGGATCTTCCAGCTCTGCTTTACTCATAGAATCCATAGCGAATTTCCATTTTTCTAATTTTCCTTCTTGGACTTCCAGCATTTCTTTCGGCAGCTTTAATGAACCCATGCCCGGAATCATTTCCATTATTTTTCCAAAGGAACCCATCTTCTTGAGTGAGCTCATTTGCTGATACAAATCCACTAAATTAAATTCTCCTTTCAGGAATTTTTCCTGCAGATCCTGAGCTTGTTCTTCGGTCATTACTTCCTTTGCTTTTTCTAAAAGGGATTCAAGGTCGCCCATGCCAATTAATCTGCCCACAAAACGCTGCGGGTGGAATAATTCCAAATCGTCAATTTTTTCGCCAACTCCGATAAAGACGATTGGCGCTCCCGTGACTGCGCAGGCCGATAATGCTCCTCCGCCTTTTGCGGTACCTTCGAGTTTGGTAACAATGACCCCAGTTACACCGCAAGCATCATGGAAGGCTTGCGCTTGTTTCTGCGCGGCTTGTCCCAAATCGGCAGAAATGACCAGCAATTTTTCATCTGCTTGGATGGTTTGATGCAGATGGTTCAATTCTTCAATTAATTCCCCAGATAACGCATCTCTTCCTGCAGTATCAACAATAACTACATCATATTCTTTCAATTTCTTTTCAAAAGCTAAATAAATATTGACTGGATCTTTTTCCTTTTTAATTCCTAAGAAATCCACTCCCACATTCTTTGCTAATTGCTCCAGCTGGTCATAGGCTGCCGGTCTCCAGGTATCAGTCTGCATGACGGCAACTTTGTATCCGCGCTTCTTGTAAAATTTTGCTAATTTTCCTGCACTTGTAGTTTTCCCGCTTCCAAACAAGCCTACTAACATAATCTGGGTCGGTTTTTTTGTTATCTTGATTTCATGCGCTTCTTTGCCTAAGAAGTTGGTTAATTCGTCGTATACAACTTTAATGAGATGTTCTCGCTTGGTAATTCCGGCAGGAGTAGTTTCCGCAGCGCGTTGCTTGATTTTTTTGCTTAAATCAAACACTAATTGGACATTAGTATCGGATTGGAGAAGCGCTCTTTGAATGTCTTTGACCAGCTCATTGATCAGTTTTTCATCTACAAAAAGCGACTTGCTGATTTTGCTTAAAGTGTTCTTTAAGGAATCTCCTAGTTTCTCGAGAACCATATATCTCTAAAAAGAAGATTTTATTTAAATCTTCTTAAGAAGTCGTCCCTTATTGCTTTCTGAACAAGATAATTACATAACATAAGACGAGTTTCATCTAATAGATCGGTTGCTTTAGGATATTTTTTTGCTATTGATCTATATTTATCTTGTTCTTCCTTAGAATCTAAACCGTATTGGTTGAGAACGTCTACATAATCGCTAAGGAGGGCAGCGTCTATTTTTTCTTGATTCCACCAATACTCTAATTATCTTTTAATCCCATATCTTTAGATAGTAAGTTCTTGTTTAAAAAACTTTTCAAATTCAGATCTCAAATTCACTCAAAATGCCTTCCCTTTCTCATCCCTTTTGGCGCAGTATAACTAAACCAATCCTCTTTGGTAATCGGATGAAAATGGTCTGCTTCTTCAATTAAAGCTCTAGCCGTGGTTTCCTGAACCGCGGCAATCTCTATCCGTACACCTTCTGATTTTAAGTGGGTCACTAAATCCAGATAATCTGAGTCGCCAGACATAATGATGATCGTATCAACTTTTGAAGATAATTGTGTCGCTTTGATCGACAAAGGAATATCCGCAGACTTATGGCAGGGAACGACCGAACCGTAATAGCGTTCATGCAATCTTTCTGCCAATTTGGAAGAGATATTTTGCCCTTCGCGGAAATAAATCAATCGATTTAATCCTCTTCCATTCAAAAGCTTAGGAATAAGGGTGTCAAAATTGACCATGGTATTGGTTGATTTGCTTTGTTCGTGGATGCTTCTCTCGATATTATTTCCATCGCAGAGAATGGCAACTGATTGGTTGATGAGAACTTCTTTGTCCGTCATATATTTCACCTTTTTTGTAATAAATGAGCCTGCAGGGATTCGAACCCCGATTAACCGGTCCGAAGCCGATTGTGCTATCCGTTACACCACAGGCCCTTAGAATATAAATATTTATGCTCTTTTAAAAACCTTCGGGTTTTTAATCCTCGGCCTTCAGCCTGCGGTTATGGAATTACTATTCCAAATCCTCGGCCTTCAGCCTGCGGTTTTAAAAACATTATGGTCAGAAAGAGCACCAGATCTCCACAAATCTTATATACCATTATTCATTTATCTTTTTTACTATGATTACCATAAATGGAATATTTTCAGAAGTTGACCCTTTAACAGATAAATACTTACTTAATACTAATGAAGGTTCACGATATGAAATAAGAAAAAAAGATGATGTTTTATTTTTATATAAAGAGAGTAAAGAATTAGGAAGAATTGTGAGGGATAAAAGTGGTTGGTCTGGCTGTGTTTGGATGGAGAAAAACGGAGTTGTTAACGAGCCAGTAGGGGAGTATGAATGGGTAGATGGAAATTTTCGCGTTTTGGGTTACGAAAATTTTGCGGTTAAAGGTTCTTGGCAAGAGAATATTCATCCTTTAGATTATTTAATCCAAAGAGTTTTAGAAAAAGAGAACTAACACTAATATTTTCTTCTCAGAAACAAATATAAATCGTAACTCTTTAGGATCAACTATGAAATCTGGACATGGTTTCCTGCGCAAGTATCTTTATATAGTCATGATTATTGCTCTTATTGGGCTAGCTGATGCCGTTTTGACTTTTCTGAAAGTAAACTTTCCTCTGTATGTCCGCCTCATCCCTCTGGTGCTGTTCTTATTCTTTTTCTTCAACATTTTTGCCATAGCTGTATTCAGGCGTCATCATTTTGAAAGAATAGTGTATGTGCTCCCTCTTTATCATGTTATAAGTTACATCCTGTTTCTTTCTCTAGGATTGTATTTAACTATTCGTGGAATAGTGCCTGCTTGGCTGAGTTATGCACTTATCGGAATTCAAGCCGCATCCTCCATTTTCGAGCTTAGCTTTAGTATTTATGTACTTACAAAATTTGGCTCTTCTCCAGATCTGTGAATTCTTTCAATAAAGAATGATTATCCATCAGGATAGAATATTCAGTATTATCTAAATTCTTGCTTTCTACAAAAGCGATGAATTGTTTCTTTTTCTCTTCACTCCATTTCTCAAATAATTTTGCTGTGTTGCACAGATAATCTGTATCGCAGTGTCCTATCCGCAAATCTTTTCCATGCCTTGCCTGATGCAAGGGACAAAGATAACATCCATTCTCCTGAATCAGATTCCTGCACACGCCGTTGAGTCGGCATAAAGGACTACTGGTGGCCATGTTAGTTCTCGTAAATACTGTTGTTTCTATTTAATATTTTTGCAAAGAGAAATAACAAAAATAAA
>CAYIEF010000011.1:0-26661 GCA_964362365.1 uncultured Methanosarcinales archaeon
CGCATGATCTGTTCGTTGATGAACCATTTGCGTTCCAGTAATTCCAGTGTCTCAAGAAGTTTGAAAGATGTTCCTTTCAAAGATAAAACAAATTTCTGCATCTGCAGAAGATTAGGCAGATATACAACTAGATATCCTCCTTCTTTCAACGATTTCTCTGCTGATTTGACAACCTGCCAAGGTTCTGGCAAATCTAAGGTGATCAGATCCAATTCTTTTTCTTTGATGCTTTTGTAGATATCATCTTGTTTTAGATTAACGTTAGTTAAACCAGACAAAGCAATATTTTTCTGCACTACTTTATGATGTTCGGAGTTATTTTCATAGGCAGTTACTCTCTTGCAGATATTTGCGAGAGATAAACACAATGACCCAGAACCTCCTCCGGCATCAACCACTTCAAAGTCTTTATTGATTCCAGTTTTGGCTATGATCAAACCGATATCTTTTTGTAACATTATCTGAGGGCCGCGTTGGAACTGCTCCCAGAGATCAGGGAAAGTTGCATCCAGCAATACAAATTCTTTACCGGTGCTTGATTTGATCTTGGTTTTCTTCCCTTTCAGATCCTTGCTGATGATGATGCCGAAAGAAGTGTGGTAGTCCTCAGTCAGGTCTTTGACTAAGAATTTTTTACCGGAATTTTGTTCAATGAGGATTTTTTTTCTATCCATCTGCATTATCCACTAAACTGAGAATATTTTTAAAACTTCTGTACAGCGACAGCCTTGTTGAGGAAAAAGAATTTCCTCGGTATAAGCTGCGGTATGGCCCAGGATCTTCGCAGGTAGTCGGCTAAATAGCCATTTCTGCGGTAATGGTATGCTTCCGCTTCTTCAACCTTTTTTTCAATCTCTTCCTCCTGATGTGGTAATTCTAGGACTAAATCTACAAATGCATGAAGCCCTTCATGTATGATGGTGCGGTCTTCGGCATATTTTCCTTCTTTTCTGGTGTAAGGATTGATGCCGATAAGCTTTAGGCCGGGAATCCATTCCCCCCACGGGTCGTTCTTTTTCATAGAATAATCGTAGATCATATGGACACCGTCCCGGGCAAGATAATCAATCCAATCACGGTTAAAATCGCGTAAGGTCAAAGGCATATGATCTCTTAGAACTAAAAAAATATAAATCTTTAACCTATTATGTATATGCAATGAATTTTTTAAATGACAAAAAGACATTCCTGGCCAAATCCGACAAGAGCAAGAAGGGCGGCATCGATGAAAAAGTAATCCCTTTACTTGAAACAATCAATGCCTTACCAGGCTACTATACTACTTCTTCCTGTTCCGGCCGGGTATATTTATGGAAAGGTACCGGTAAGAAGTCTGAAACCCAGTGGCTGAAGGTAAGCCATGATCTGATTGATGAGAATTTCTTTGACTGCGATGAAGAAAAGGATTTAGTCTGGCTGCGCCTGGAGGCAGTGATCCTGCATATTGCTTGCAAGGATTTAGCATCAGCTCATGCTCTGCTGGAGAAAGCGAGAAAGCTCTATAAGAAGAGCTGCATCCTCAGCACCAGCTCCAAAATCATTGTGGAAGTTAGAGGCAGTGAATTCATAGAGATGCCATTGTATAGAGAAGGAAAATTATTGTTTTCTGGCGATCTAGAATGGTTGAAGAATTTGATCAATTCTAAGTTGGAAAAGATGCGGAAAGATATGGAGAAGTTTAGGAAATGTGTGTGAATTTATATTATTAAAAAGAAATTAAAAATAAAAAAGAAGAAATTATTTCTTCTTCACCAGCAAGTATGTTGCTGACAAGACTGCGGCAAAGAACATCATGGCTACTAAGACGCCAAGAAGCAGCACGTAGGAACTGGTTTCCCTGAAATTGCCTTTGGCAGCAGCTTGGCTTTCCTGCACCGCTCTGTATTCGTCGATCTTCTTTTGCAGTTCAGCGGCTAATTCTTTATCAGCATACTGTTCTTCTTTTTGCTCTTCTTGGGAAGATGTTCCTTCTGGACAAGTTACTTGGAGCTCAACTTCTTCTGAATCCATCAATTCATCGTCTTCGCTATATACAGTTACTTTTAGGGTGTAAGTTCCTTGCTTGGCGTCTTCAAGATTGAGAGGGAAAGTCTTCTCGTAATCATTGTCAGAGCCGGCATAATCGTCTAAGTCGATATTCGCCATCTGCAGATCTACGTCTAACTCGCTGTTTTTAACAGTGATCTTAGCACCGTCCTGGTCATTTTCTCCGATGTTCTTGACCTTAACTTTAAGTGAAGTCTGAGGATTAGCCGAGCAGAATACCTGGCTGTCTTCCAATTCTGCCTTGGTAATTGTTAGGTCATCTTTTTCGCGGTCAACTTCAACGGTGAACTTTTTAATGTAAGTGTGCAGGTCACCATCTTCATCTTCCCCTTCAACTTCGACTTCGATGTCATACTCTTCTTCATCTACTTCTTCGTTGGAGAGATCGAATTCAACGCTAACTTTTTCTTCGTCGCCATTCCTGATTTCGTCAATTTCTGCTTCTTCTTTAAGATCATTTCCGTCAACATCAAGGATTTTCACAGTTACTTCAACATCTTCTATATCTAGAGTGTGATCATTTGCAATTTCAACTTCAACTTCATTCAGATCGGACAAAGTAAGCCTTCCGTTAGATTTTCCATTTACTTTTACGCTGGTGACGGAAAGTACGCTCGTCGGTTGTGGGTCTTGAACAGTTACGGTCCACACATTATCGCCGATGAGCGTATTATTTTCAGTAACAATTACGCTGACTTGATATTGTCCTACACTATAGTTATTACCATCAAATGTAAAAAGATTAGCGTTTCCAACAACGGTATTACCAACTTTCCATTGATAACCTAATGTAGTGTCTGGTGTTTGATTCTGTACGGTAGCAGTAAAAGGAACAGGTTGTGTTTTATTTACTGTAGCTGAGTTCCCTGTTGGGTCATAATTAACAGTTGGCATCGCCAATGCCCCAGCAATAGTAATCAATAAAGCTATAACAGCTATCACTCCAATTATGATTTTTTTTGTTGATTTCATTTTTTGTGACCTCGCGTTTGAGTATTATTATCTTTGAATAGGATAACCAGCATTAACACAATCATAGCTGCGGCAACAGCGATGGCCATGAGCATCAAGGCGGCTAGGTAATCATTGGAGGTATAGGATACTTTTTCAATACTCTTAATCACATTCCCAGTTATACTTTCTTTACCGGTAGTGGGTTTTTCAGCAGATTCATTTTCTGGCTCGGCGAGAGGAGTAAGATCCTCTTCCTCTTCTTCAACTATTGGTTGTTCAGTTGCACATGGCTTAAGTTCTAATTGGATCACTTCTGCATCAGTCAAGGCGCTATCGATGTAGGTCTTAAGATCCAGGAAATAGATCTTCGCTTTGGTGTTTTCTAGACGGATAAGGAATGTCTTCTGCCATGTATCGTCATCTTCGGTATAGGCGTCAATGACAATATTTTCAACTTTCTCGTTGAGGCCAAGTTCAGTGTTTGACAATGTTACTCTTACTTTACTTTGGTCATCTGAGCCGAAATTATGCACTCCCACATCCAAGGAAACTTCTTTATCACATATAGTTGAAGTTTCGGGAGTTAATTTTGTTTTGACGATCCTGATGTCATCATCATCAAGCTCGATTTCCAGCTCAACTTCTTTTTTGATTTCATATTCTATCCCTTCGCCGTCTTCAGCAGTGATGGTAAATTCTACAGTATAAGTATCAGGCTCTATGCTGTCGCTTATAGGCAGGGTTATGGTAAATGTGCCTTCTTTGCCGGCTTCAATATTTTCAAGCTGATGGGTTTCATCGAACCCTTCTTGCAATAATTCATTATCATCAGCATCGATGGTTAATTCTATCTCTTCTAGCTGGCCTTGTTTTTTGTAATCGCGGTCAAAGAGATTTGATAGATCAAAGGTAAAAGCCATTTCCGTATACGGTTTTACTTCGTTTTCTAATTTGTAAGTATTATCATCTGTGGCAAATTCATCTTTTTGTGTTTTACCGTCAGCATCGACATATTTAACTTCCAGTTCGGTAAGATCAAGCATGGAAACGGTTTCTTGAATGAGATATGCGCTGAATAGTAACCCATTAGAATCGGTTAATTCGATAGTTCCAATCTTTTCAGTACCTGGTGCTTTACTATGGGGTACTTTAATGGTAAGAGTTACAGTTTTAGTCTCGCCAGCCTCTACCGTAGGATTTGATTGGCTAGTATATTTAGAAGGCAATCCAGTTACTTTAACTGTTACTTGCGAACTCCCATCTTTGTTATCAACAGTAAAAGATTCAGTTGTAACTACCATAAACTCCTCATCTTCATCTGCGAATTTGCTGTAATCTGCAGTTAATTTTACGGGAGTTTTTGTAATAATTGGCGCAGCAGCTGCAAATAGCGGTAAAAATATCAATAATCCTAGTAATACTATTAGAGTAGTACTTAATTTAGCTTTATTCATAGGACAACGACCACTATTTTAGAGTAGTAGTATTTAAAGGTTTCGTAACAAAACCTAGTAAAGAAAGGATAAAAAAAAATGGTACAAATTACCTCTTATTCCCCATGTAGAAGAATTTCTCAATAGAAATCTCTTCTGCTTTAAAGTTTCCAGAGCGAGGATGGTTGTCAGAGGAAGCTTGCGCCCCTGGTCCTCGTTGAATATCTGGGTTGTGAGCTGGAATTTCTCCTAATTTTGGCGGAGCATTACTGACAGCCTGTTGGGGCGCCTGGACCATCCTTTGTTGCTTAAGCAGATCCAATTCCTTGCGCATGGCCTGCATCTGTTCCTGGAATTCTGTGATTTTCTTTACTAGGAACTGGCTGTTTTGTTGAAGAATATCTTTGACTTTTTCAGGATGAAGGTCTGCAGAAGCAGCTACTTGTGCTGTATTAGGAGTTAAGGCCAATGAAGCAGCAGAAGCCTGTAGTGGTTCTGGTCCACCTTGCATTCGATCCCTTATAGAACTATACTCACCGTCTTTGGCTCGAAAAATCTTTTCTGCCTGTACAACTGCATCATCGCGGTCTGAAGCTAAGCCTTGACGCATCAAGTCAAGCGCAAGTTTGTTTATTTTCTGAATCCGTTCTACATCCATGTTACATCCCCTCTTTTAGTTAAAGTATGCGAGAAGAAAAGAAAGTGCTTAATAACATTTTCTATTCTGAAAAGAATAAGATAAGTTGATGGACTTAACTACACACTAAAGGGATCTGGAATGGCAGAAATTTTGCGGTTCCCAAAAAGACCAATATCAAAGCTAAAAGTATCCCTAAGAATAATCCGTACAAGAAAAACTTGAACTCAATAATCCCTAACTGGCCTCTTTTGTCCATGTCAGGAAAGATTTTTTTTTTGTATATAAATGTTTGGTTTTTGAATTTTAAAGCATAGCAAAAATTTCTCTAATTTTCTGATCAAACTTTTTACTATGCTCCTCAAAACCTTTTATGGCTTCGTAAGCCTGCTTTTTATTTTGCTCTAAAAATACTCTTAACTCCTCTAGCTCTTTTTTTTTCATAATTTCCTCTCTTGGCTCTTATAATTCACTTTTGGATTTAAATCTTTCGAAACGTGTGTTTCAAATTTTTGAAGCAAATATTGATATGAATACATTAAGTTCCTATTTTTCTCTTCCAACATCTTTTTATGGCTATCAGCTTCCACAACTCTATTCTCTAAACATTTTATTCTAGATTCCATCAATAATTTATGGAGGGAAAAGGTGGCTAAAACAAAGACTGCAAATACTGAAATAACAAACCCTAATTCTGGAACATCTTTGGCTTTGTAACTAAAGAAAATCAACAAAACTTGCTCAAATGAATATAAAAAGATGAAGAAAACTTCAAAAAAAGTCTTGTTTTCAAAGGCAAATGTTCGTAGATTGTTCCAAAATAAATCAAGCTCTTTGAAGATAAGTCCGTGCAGGGTCATTTTTGTCTTGAGTTAGTGATTTGCTTATAATTTTTATTGCGATAGAACACTCATTTTTCTCCCCTTTAACCCAGCATAACCTTTATATATCATCAAGCTATACTTTATGCGATGTATCAAAAGAGGTGTAAGGTAGATAGAAGTAGCTTTATTCCTAGTTCTAAAGGGCAGGTAACCATCTTCATCATTGTGGGAATTCTCTTGGTTTTAGCAGTCACTTTGGTGATCTTTGTGCGGAAGGAAATCATCACTTTCAAACCGGAAGAAATCATCCCTACTGAAAAAGGAAAAGTGGAAAATTTCATCACTGCCTGCATCGATCAAGTGGGCAATGATGCCTTAGTGAGAGTTGGCCTGCAAGGCGGCTATATAGAATTGCCTTTTGATGTGGTGAATGACAACACCAGGCGCTTAGATATCTCTCCCAATTTAGCAGTACCATACTGGGCGCAGGGCTCGGAAACATTTATCCCTTCTTTGCAGCAGATCAAGGAACAGATTGATGATTATCTGGAAGAGCATGTGCGGGAGTGTTTATTTTCCATGGAAGCGTTTCAGGAGTCGTATGATCTGATCGAGAAAAGCGAACTGACCGCCAATACTGAGATTGTGCAAAGTAAAGTGATATTTAATTTACATTGGGATGTGGAAATCCGCAGCAAAGGCGGCGAAATAATTACGGAAGTCATTGATCATGTGGCTGAATCACCGATTAAATTACGGAATGTCTATACGGTGGCCAAAGCAATGGTAGAAAAAGAAATGGAAACGCTCAAGCTGGAAGATATCACTCAAGATCTGATCGCCTTAGAGCATCCAGATGTCCCAGTAGCAGGCATGGAATTAAGCTGCAGCAAGAAGAAATGGGAAGTGGAAAATGTTAAAAACACTTTGCTGGAATTAGTGCGCATCAATGTTCATGAATTAAAAGTAAAAGGAACCGATTATGTGGCCTTCCCTGAGGATTTAACTTATTACCAAAATCATTATATCTGGAATATAGGTTCTGAATTCAAATATCCAGAAGTGAGCGTGTTGTTTAATTTTGATCAGACTTATCCGTATACTTTTGGGGTTACTCCATTAGTAGGAAATAAGATGCAAAGCTCCCAGCTTGGTGGCAGTGATTTGTTATCATTTTTATGCATCCAAACCTGGAAGTTTACCTATGATTTAGTTTATCCAGTTCTGGTGAAAGTGAAAGATGAGACTACTGGGTACACCTTCCAGATCGCCTTTACTGTACATCTGGTTCGAAATAATCCGGAACGAGGAGAGGCAGTTCCAAGACCTTCTTATTTCATCGATACAGTTTCTGATGAGGATTACTGTGGAGCGAAAAATATTCCCATGACTGTGTTTAGCTATGAGACGGTTGAGAATCAAGACACAGGTGTTTATAATCGAGAACCGTTGGAAGAGGTACAAACCAGCTTTACTTGTCTGCGATATAAATGCGAGATGCCGGAGACAGAATATGATTTTGCCGGAAGGGGAAATGTGGCTGGATATACCACTAACTTTCCATATTGCGCCGGCGGGATTTTGAGAGGCAAGAAAGAAGGATATAAAGAAACCTGGGAACGAGTTGTCACTGAAACTGGCAAAGAAGCAGAATTAGATTTGGTTCCAGTATATGAGCTTCCCGCGAATAAGATAAAGATAGTCAAACATAATTTTGCTGATCCGGAGAACATAGGACCAGCAGTGCCGCTGAAAAAAGAGGAATTAGGCTTAGTTAAGGTAACCTTCAGGAAAAAAGACGTTCTGCCAAGAACGCCGTTCCATGAATCAAGCATCACCAAAGCGCAGACAAAAGATCAGGAAGCGGTAGAAACATTGGATGCATTAGAATTTTTAGCGAAAGCAGATTTCAGCTATGATTTGGAAGTGACAGTATTGGGTGGAGAAAAGTATGTGGGCGGTTATAAAGGCAGCTGGTATGTCCCTTGGAGCGCTTTGATGGTTGCAGAAGAGGTAGTGTTGCATGTAGTGAGCAGAGATACCAACAATGAAGAGCAGATGTTTGATTTGATGCTCAATGTAGGTGAGTACAGCAAGTATGTTCCTGCGCCTGAGATAAAAGTGAAATGAGATGATTAAAAGAAAAGAGGTAATTAAAGATGAAAAATAAAAGTTATAAAATTGTTAAGATAGGTTCTCTTGCCTTTTTAGTATTGCTTTTGGCATGGTATTTTTTATGGACTTTACCAGAAGGAGGAGAACCACCGTCAACGTACGAAGCGTTCATAAAAGGAGACCGAGTGATTATTGGTTACGGTTGTTATTCAGAACAGTGGCGCCAAGTTGAGGGTCTGTATTGTAATGATTATCCAGAACTAGCAAACTTAGATGCTAATCCTGAATACTCTGATACTGAAAAGATGATCACCAGAAGCATCCAAGTTCACAACTCCAGAATAAGCGACTTAACGTTTGATCGCAACATTTCATTCTGGATGGTGTTGTTGTTAACATTAACTATGGGTGTAAATCTTGTAATGGATTTACGAGCAAAGAAATAAGCAAAAAAGAATAAATGAACATTAAAAAAGAGGGCTTACAGAAGAAGATGTTGGTTTTGTTAGTTATAGCACTCTTTGTCAACCTTCCCATTGTCAGCGCCTTAGAAATTTCTAATCTTCGTGTCAATGTCATTTCTTCTAGCGAAGCAGAAGTGTTATGGGAAACTGATGAGCCTGCAAATAGTTTGGTAAATTATGGATCTTCCCAGCAAAGCCTTAATCAAGTTGGAGATGCAAGTGCAGTTACTCAGCATAGTGTGGAAGTTTCAGGACTAACTCCAGCGACTACGTACTATTACAAAGTGCAAAGCGGCAGCGTGGTAGATGATAACGCCGGTAGTTTGTATTCCTTCAGCACGCCAGCTCCGGATACCACGCCGCCAGAATTGAAAGTGGAAATTCCAAAAGCAGTGGCTGGGAATAAGCTTGATCTTTCAGGAACTGCAGAAAATGACACAAAAGTTCGGGCTTATGTTAATGGAGCGCAGCTGCAAAGCACGACAGCAGTAGGTGGAAGTTTTACCCTGACCGCTATTCCCTTGGAAAGCAATCTGGAAAGTTCAGTGAAGATTGAAGCAGTGGATGCGGCTGGAAATAATGCATCAGTAGAAGGAAACATCTTTGCTGATACCAGCAAGCCAACGCTACAGCTGACTGCTCTTCCCGAAATTACCGGAGAGAAAAAGATAACGCTAACCGGAACAATTTCTGAAGCCAGTTCGTACGAAGTGCTCATGGGAAACCAATCTGTAGCCAAAGGCGAGGGTACAGCGCTGAAGGCAGATGTTTCCTTAGAAGAAGGCGAAAATACAATACTGATTGTGATTAAAGATACGGCTGGCTGGGTGACGGAAGAGGAAGTAACAATTCTTTCTGATACCAAAGCACCGACCATTGAATTTGATTTTGCTAAAGGAAAGGAATATTACCAAGGAAATGCAGAAACAGACATTTCCGGAACGACAGAGCCAGGCGCGCAGGTGTTCTTGTACATATTTAGGCCTTTAACTCACGATTTCACTCCTACCTTTGATAAAGCCTGGGAAGTGGCTACTGCGGATGAGAATGGGGCGTTTACATTTAGCGAAGTAAATTTTGAACACCCTCCAATTAGCTTGAAAGATCTTGCCCCAAAAGAAGTACCACCAGGATTGCAGCAGGAATCTATTTTCCGCATCGAGCAAGTACAAGCTGCGCAGAAGTTTACCTATCATGTCTACCTGATTGCCGAAGACAGAAGCGGCAAAGCTGGATATGCTAAGAAACAAGCGACTATTAATACCTGTTATTCCTCTGACTTTGCTTTTGATGTGCAAGCCATGGCCCGCTTTCAGGCACCATTGCGATTGAATCCTACCTTATTGGATGACGGCCGTGAATCGGTGACGGCAGTGTTTAATTTCAGTTACCGCGGTTCTGGAGTTTCTACCCAAGGACAGGATGCATTTGAAGTTACAAATGTTAGATTTGAAAAAGCATGCACGCAGGGAATGTTAGAGGATGAAAATACAAAAATAGGTTGCAATATCTTTCCGGCTACGCCGCAGCTTACACCGAATGCGCAAAAAACAGCGTGGTATTTGACTGCGGGATTATTTACTACAGAGAAATTCAGCGAGAAGAAAAGCGAATTCTGGGATGAATTTGCAAAAAGGCAGATTGTCTTCCCCTTGAAGATTTCGGTGAGCTACCGCGAGAATTTAGGCGGGGGAAAGATGAGCGATCTGAAAACGCAAGTTTCCTGCCAAGACTTATCGTACTTCATTGACATCCCTGTCGATAGCAAAGATATGCTTCCCGACTTTATCGCTGAGGAAGGATTGGATGCGATTGAATTTACCATCGACAAAATCGATATTGTGCTGCCATATTTAGAGAAGGCGATTTTGGTTACTGGAGTAGCCTGGATCGCTTCATTTGTTGGACGATTAGCAACCAGATATACGCGGATCGTCAGCTCGAAGTTGGAAGTGTACTTTACTAAAACTAAACCAAAGGATGAGCAATGCCCATCAGATCAGGACAAATATTATTTCAAGAGCGAGATCGATCATTGGAAGCAATTAAACGCGAAAGGAATTTTGAAAGAAGGGAATAGATTGCGCTCTGGCTGGGACAACAGCGAAAAAGATCTCTCTTTAGATACCTTGTGTCCGGCTACGACTGGCTTATGGAAAGCTGAAGCAGTATTGGATCAAGCTTATAGATGGACCGGCGACAGAGTATTATGTAGAACCGTTCCTGCCAGATGGACTGCTGACAAAGAAGAATCTCAGGTAAATGCAGTCATCGCTGCGCAAAACCAATGTGCTGTTTCAGGTAGGGGAATACCTCTGCGGAAGAGAGAAAATTGCGGTGAATTAATAGAAAAGAATACCAATGTTGCTAATCCTAATACCATCGCTTTTGAATTAAAGAAAAAGGGAGATTTTACCTGCTATATTGATAATAAAAATATTGTATATTATGCTAACCAGAATTCAGCTACAATTTTGCCGAATGGCGGGAGCATCGTACGTTTGCAGCGCGTTCATGATTTTGGGTTAACCTTGGAGCAAGCAAATTTATACGCTGGTGCTGGCGATTTGATTGCATATAAATATCCAGGTTCTGATGATTATTTTATTGGGCAGGATATAACTTGCCAGCAAGCATGCTCCAAACCAGGATACAGGCCATGGGTGGAAAAGGGGGTGGAAGCAGTTGACGACGAAGGTAAACCTGCCTATGGGTGTTTCCGAGAACAAATTAATGCAGAAGGAGAAGTTATAGTTTTAGGAACTGGTGGCCAAACCCTTGATGATAAAAAACACTTAAGAGCAGGATATACTAATGATTGTTTTGTTGATTACCAACCTGCTTCATTTGATTTATCTGGTGCAAATATAGGTACTGTTTGTAGCATCCATGATAAGTGTAAAGGCGGAGCATTATGCCTTTCCGGAAAATGTTCTGCACCTCCAAAAAGCAGTGTTGCTCCAAAGGGAGCAAGCGCAGACGGAAAAACCACTGGCTTATTGCAGTGCGTTTGTACTAAAACAGATCAAAAGCCCCTTACTTATCCAGGTGTTAGAACGGCAGGGAAAGAACAGAACGGCATCGCTGAAGAATGGTCATATCATCAATATAGAGTGTTTGAGGAATCCAACAAGAAATTTGGTACATATTATCCGGAATGGAGATACTATGGCGGCAGAGATTTCTCTTCAGCCTTCGGCGCGGATTATTTGCTGGATTATTTGAATGATGTCAAGCAGGAACCAAAAGTTAGTCCGAATACTCAGTTTTTAGGCGTGTATCAAACAATGTGTTTGTCTAGGATTCATGCGCACTTAAAAACACTAAGAAGTATCTTAGAAGGATTGCGAAATTGCATCCAGGAAGCGAAATATACAGGATTGCAGGACGCAGGTGTGTGTAAAACTATTTTCACCCAGCAGGTATGCGGATTGGTGTACAAGGCGATCGCCTATTTCGTCAATCAGTGCAGTCCTAACGATCTTAACGATGATAGTAAAGGCGTTTTGGGCGGAGTTGGAGAGGTATTTGATGCTTCATTAAGCTCTATTGGAGAAGCGATGGATTCTTCCATCAAGGACGTGCAGCAAGATTATGATAATGCGGTGCTCAATCAATATTTCGCGGGAGGCGCGCAGGGATTGACACAATCGATGTGCATGGCGGCGTTCGGGTATGATTGGCCGCTGGGTGCAGATTTAATTTTAGATGCAGCCTATGCCGTTCCAGGAAAAACTACTGCGCATGTGCTTCCAGCGCATAGAGAATTATCTACCTTTGATCCGACTACTGGAAATGCAGTGTATAATTATGAAGTTGGCGCATTGGTGCTGCCGGGCTGTAGGATACAAAGTTATGATGTCTATCTGAAATGCATCGGCCCAGAAGATGATCCAAACAGGCCTGGAGTTGAATGTACTGTAGATAATCCATGCGATTGTCTCTACACTACCCAGGCAACTCCGGCGGCAGAACGGATCCATAATCTTGAAGGTGGAAGAGGATTGAATTTAGCGCAGAATTCTTTCCAAAGCATACCCATACCTTCTCCGCAGCGAGTGAATAAGCCATTTAGGTTTGATCACGTGGTGGTGGATTTAAAACTTGCACAGGGATTTAGTCCAGAGCAGTGTTTTGATGACGGATATAAGGATGGCAAATTCTATTTCAGGATAACTGACGTCTCACCGCCAGGATTAGGGGTATGCCAGATCGATACTTTCACCGGAAAATATCAATGTCCTGATCTTGTGAAAATGTTTGGCGGTGGGGGAGGAGCATACTTGCAAGATCCGTATGTCAGCTGCTTTAACGCAAAAACGCAATCCTGGGCGCCTTGTACTACTCCGAACATCTTTACAAAAGGTGAAGAGATCAAAGTCCGCGCTAATGCAGTGAGCGATGGGAAAAAATATTGCGTGAAGATGAGCTCTGCCGGATTGCCGCAGGAGAATGTACAGATACGGCAATTGCCGGAAGGAATTCCCGGTACATTCCCGGTAGATATGTTTTTAGGAACAGTCAATGAAGGATTGTTTAAGGGAGCGGCTACCAACGTATTGTTGTCTGGGAAGGATAGCGCGCAGGGATGTTCACAGCCCTTGCTGGGAGGAAGCGCTAGTACAAATGTAGAAAGTCAATTGTTGCCTTTCCAATTCCAAGCTTCTAGTCCAAATACGTTTATCGTTACTGTTCCTCCAGGAGTTCAGGTACAAGATCCTTACGACCTTGCTGGAAATGTTTTGCGCAAGAATGGAGTGCAGGAATTAACGTCAACTGAGATACAGCAAGCAAAGTTTAGCTATAATGGATTCCAATTTTATAATGTGGTAGGAAAACCTCAAGAAACACAGGGACAATGCGTCTATCAGATAGTCCAAAAGGCAGGAACATCATATAAGCAGAATGAAAAAAGTATTTCTGTTACCGCTGAGCTTTACTTGCCTGATGCAGTGGGAAACTGTTATAATTATGATCAACGGCAAAGAGTGAAATCTACTGCTGGCAAGAATCCTTGGACGCAGCAGATCACTTTGCGCTTGGAATCGTTAGTGTCTAAAGTAGCTAGCCAAATTTATCAGGACTTTTTGCGTGAGAATTATGCCAACGTTATTGGTACAGCAGAAGGAATCGTCAATAGGAGAGTCGCCGATATTGAAGAAGTGGTCGGTTTCTATTACTTAGTCGCAGGAAAGATTGCACAAGCGCAAAAGAACAATGTTGATTGGAAAATTGCCTTTAAGGATGATATTTGTTATTTGATTGATCTGTTTAAGACCAGGAAAGTGAATGAGAATGAGAAATTAGCCGATTATTCATCTGACGTAAAAAATAGTGCTGAGTATAAGAAAGTAGACCAGTACTTTGATGAGATAAAGGCCTCAGCGCAGTGTGGAAAACCAAATGCATAAAAAAGGAAGGATAGAGGTTGAAGTGTTTATGGTCTTGATCACGATAGTAGTTACTAGTGCAGTAATATTATTGCTGGTTAAATATGGAGCTCTTGAGGTTAGAGAGGATGTAGTTGCAGAGCCAGTATTGAATACGGAATTTTTGCCTTCTGGGCGGGAAGGATTTTTGGCAGTGAAAGATTTTGCTTTTTGCAGTTATGTTGATGCGGATTTGAATTGTTTATCTAAGCAGGATGAGTTTGGGAAGACTGAGAATGTGTATGTGTGGTTTGTGGTGGATAGCACGACGTATAATCATCAGATTCTTGCGGCAAGAAATTATCGGATACGTGATCCTCGCGGCGCAGTTATCTTTGAAGCGGATAATAAGAATACCTATAATTTTGAATTAAGCAGTGATAAGAATGCTGAGCAAGTCACATTTACTGATTACTTTGTGATGGGGCAGGATGCAGTTACAGGAGAATATACTTTGGATGTGATTGTGGAGAATCCTTTGCTAGGGAAGAAAGTTACCTTGACGAAGAAGTTTATGATTGTGGAGAGGCCGTTTTTGGCAGATTGAAGATGAAAAACAAACCTAGTGGAAGAAATATGAACCTTTTCGCCTTTGTTTTAGTACTATTATTACTTGTAGCAATTAGTTTTGTTCTGGTTAGAGCTGCTCCTGTGCTTGTTCCTGGCGGTAGTACAGCATCGCCCACTTCTGAAACAGAAAAGTGTCTAGACAAACAACGCTGTAATGAGATTGATGAGGTCTGGTTGAGAATTGTTGTATGGATAAACAAATTGCGCAAAGATCTCATTTGGAATACTGCGGCAGGCGATTGGAGACAAAAGGGTCGTCCGGAAATAATCTTAACTCCAGAAGTAGCTTCTAAGCGGGAAATTAAGCCAGCCATAAAAAGTGCAGCGGAAGCAGAATATGCACGCTGGGATAATGGGGCAAGACGGGAATTTGAGCCAGAAATGAAACCAATTGTCACAAGTTACTTTGAAGCAGGTGGTTCTCTTTGTGCAAGCTTAGATCCAATTGCTGATCCCTGGTCAGCATCATTTATTTCTTATGTGATGAAAAAGGCAGGTGTTTCTGATTTTCCAGGCCGATGCGCACATACGCAATATTTCAAAGCCGTTCATGACAATCCTGGAACGTGCAGAACGTATCCTATGAGTGAGCGAGAGAGGATAGTGGTGGGCGATATTGTCTGTCGTTGTCGAGTTGGAGACGAAAAATGTAGCGGTGATTATAATAATGCTTATGGAAATAGTCATTGTGATATTGTTGTAAATGTGATCGGAGATGGAAAGGTAGAAGTAGTCGGCGGAAATGTAAATGATAATGTTGAAAAAAGAATAGTTGATGTGAACGTCGATGAGCCGGGAAAGGAGTGGTTTGGTTTTATTTCTTGTGAAATCCAAGCTGTTCCTTCCGTTTCAGCGGCAGGAAAAACCGATATTAGAGGGAAACCAACTATTTCTGCAGCAACCATAGATAAAATATTATCGGAAGCAGGCTCTCCGGCGTCAGGATCAGGAGTACATTTTGTAGAATATGGAGAACAGTATGGGATCGACCCGGCCTTTGCTCTGGCATTTTTCCGTCAAGAATCTAATTATGGAAAGGTCGGTATTGCTACAGTAACTAAAAGTATAGGGAATGTAATTTACTCAGAAGTTGCTTTGCCGGATTATTCTTACACGGCTCCAGGAAAAAATCCAGGACCGTGGAGCGCTTATAATGCCTATGAAAATTCTATAAATGGGTGGTATCATCTTATGACCAATAGCAAACATTATTTTCAGCAGGGGAAATACACTCTTGAAGAGATTCTTCCTGTCTATTCGCCGGCCGCAGATGGAAATGACCCTCAGGCTTACATTAATAATGTTAAAAAGTCTGTTCAGGAATATCGGCAACGAGAACAGCAATTGGTTGGAGAAATTCCTTCTCTCGTAGGAACACCCATTTCATTCAAAAACAGCATCCTTCAACAGGCCTGCACCGCGGAAAGTTTATTGTGCGTCATTCCTCCTCAAAATGTAGATAAGCAGGAAGCTCCTGGTATTGGAAGCTGTCGTCAAGGGATGGTGCAAGTAGGAAATATTTGTGTAGATCAATATGAAGCAATGCTTGTGGATAAAACTACGGGAGAAGTATGGTCTCCATATTGTAATCCTGGTAAAGAGATTAGTCGATTACGGGCGGTTTCTATCGCTGAGGTAGTTCCGCAAAGTACGGTAAGCCAATTAGAAGCAAAACAAGCGTGTGCAAACGCAGGGAAAAGACTTTGCACTGAGCAACAATGGATATTAGTATGTCAAGGTACAGAAGGAAGGCGTTATCCTTATGAAGGACCATTACAAAATGGTCTCTGTAATGACGAAACTAAAAGTCTTGATAGACAAACACCAGAAAGAACAGTAGCAGAATTTTGTACCCCTGGGCATGAACCGTTTTATGAAAAACAGCCGGTAGTTAATGGAATAAAGGTAACCTGGAATACAGCTCCCTGGATGCTCCACCCCAAGAATAACCAACAAGAAAATTCTTTGGAACCAGCTGGAAGCAATCAAGCATGCAGGACTCCCGAACAAGTCTATGATCTAGTAGGAAATCTTGATGAATGGGTAGATGGAACAACCTCATGCGAAGCAGGAACTTGTGGAATATTTTTGGGAGGGTTTTATGATCGATCCGAGAGGCCAGGTGGTACTGGAGGTTGCACGTATAGAACTCCAGCACATGCTCCCTCTTATTCAGATTACTCCTTAGGATTTAGATGCTGCGCTACCTTGAGCTAGAATTTATCGAAACTTTTAAATATCAAGTGATAATTTAAGTTATCAAATGATAAAAAAAGATATCAAAGTAAAAATAAAGGAATATTTTCTTCTTAATCCCACCATGAAGTTATGGGTAAGGCAGATAGAACGAGATTTGAAAATTCCTCTTCCTTCAATTATTCGTTATACAAAGGAATTGGAACAAGAAAAAATACTAAAAAGCACAGAAGCACCAGGAATTACGCTTTATTCTGCAGACAGAACTTCTCCTGCTTTCCTTCTTGAAAAGAGATTGTACAATCTTCGTTGTTTATCTTCATCAGGTTTAGTAGAATTTTTAGTCCAAGAGTTAAGCAATCCCACTATCGTCCTTTTCGGCTCTTATGCACGCGGCGAGGATGTAGAAACCAGTGATGTTGATTTATATCTTGAATCTGTAAAAAAAGATGTTTCTTCCTTAGCTAAATTTGAGAAAAAATTGCAGCGAAGGATACAATTATTTAAGTACAAGAGCATTTCCCAGATTGAAAATAAAGAACTCGCTAATAATATTATCAATGGCATTACTCTTAATGGTTTTATTGAGGTATTTAAATGAATAATAAAGAAAGCACTTGGCAGGAATGCCTGGAAAGCACTTCTTCACTCAGAGTAAGCCCTGATCTAGGAAAAGCAAAATCTCTTATTGATACTTCTAAAGGAAGGATAGACTTCTTAAAATCAAATTCTTTAAAAGAAGATAATGTTAATTACGTCTTTGAAGGATATTATTCCTCAGCATTAGAGATGCTTCATGCTTTAATTCTACTGAAAGGATATAAAGTTAGCAACCATCTTTGTTTAGGTTTTTATATTCGTGATATCTTGAAAAATGATAGTTTGTTCAGGATATTTGATGACTGTCGTTATAAGCGGAATTCTTTAGTTTATTACGGAAGAAAGATGGATTTTGAGACTGCCAAGATGGCGATAGAGAAGTGTTTAAAGTTGATTAAAGAAATAGAATTGTTATTGAAGGAGGAACAAAAAAGATAATGTCCTCCATAACTTCCATCAAAGCCAGGGAAATTCTTGACAGCAGAGGCAATCCTACTTTAGAAGTTGATCTCTTCACCAAACAAACCTGTCAGTCAGCAGCAGTTCCCAGCGGCGCTTCGACCGGAAAGCATGAAGCAGTAGAATTGCGGGATGGCGGAAAGCGATATCTTGGTAAAGGAGTACAAAAAGCAGTTCAAAATGTAGAAAAGAAAATTGCTCCATTGTTACGAGGAATGGATTGTCATGATCAGCGGAAAATAGATGAGTTAATGATCAAAAAAGATGGCACGAAAAATAAAAGCAAGCTTGGCGCGAATGCAATTCTTGGAGTTTCGTTAGCAGCAGCCAGAGCGGCAAGTGCAGAAAATAAGAAACATCTTTTTCAATATCTTCCTGGTTTAGCTGGTTTGAATAAAAAACCAAGTATGCCGCGGCCTTTCTTCAATGTTATCAATGGGGGAAAGCATGCTGGCAATAAATTAGCCTTTCAAGAGTTTATGATCGCGCCGAAAGCGAAAACATTTGCAGAAGCGCTGAGAATGGGAAGTGAGGTTTATCATATTTTGAAAGAGGTGATCGAGAAGAAATATGGCAAGGAAGCTACGAATGTAGGAGATGAAGGTGGTTTTGCTCCGCCATTAGAACGTGCAGAGGAAGCATTATCTTTGTTGACGGATGCAATACAAAAGGCAGGATACAACGGAAAAGTGGAAATAACCATGGACTGCGCTGCATCTGAGTTTTATAAAAATGGAAAATACTATCTTCATACAAAAATGAGTAAAGAAAAATTATTGGAATATTATTTACGTCTGATCAAGGAGTATCCTATTATTTCTATAGAAGATCCATTTGAGCAGGAAGATTTTGCCAGTTTTGCGGAATTGAAGCGGAAAAGCAAGATTCAGATTGTGGGAGATGATCTGACGGTAACCAATGTAAACAGAATCAAGAAAGCTGTCCAAAATAAAAGCTGTAATTGTTTGTTGCTAAAAGTTAATCAGATAGGTACATTAACCGAAGCATTAGATGCAGTGAAATTAGCTTATGGTAACGGTTGGAAGGTGATGGTCAGCCATCGCAGCGGGGAGACAGAAGATTCATTCATTGCTGATTTGGCGGTAGCCATCGGCTGCGGGATGATCAAAGCCGGTGCTCCGTCTCGAGGAGAGCGGATTGCCAAGTATAATCGGTTGCTGAGGATTGAAGAAGTGCTAAGGAAAAATTCTCATTAATCCAAATACTTTTTTAAATCCCTCTCATTTTATTCATAACATGGCTCAAGATTCATTTTTGCAGCTCTGCAGAGAGCAGTACGGCACTTCACATGAACCTATTTTCCAATCTGCACTTTCTTTTGCTCAGAAATATCTAGGAGAGGTAAAGCGATTGTCAGGAGATTCTTTCTTTGACCATAATGTTAGAGTAGCAGAAATTCTGGCCGACAGTAAAGTTTCTCCGGAAGTAGTAATTGCCGGCTTGCTGCATCAGGTTACTAAGTATTGCCCTGAAAAGGAAATAGAAGAAAAGTTTGGGAAGGAAATTCTAACTTTATTGAAAGGCGCGGAAGAAATTAAATTAGTCAAGTCTAAAAATCCGCAGTTAGAAGCAGAAGCATTACGAAGAATTTTGTTAACCACGTTCAGGGACGTACGGGTTATTTTTGTCAAACTGGCAACTAAGTTAGATAATTTGCGTACCATCCAAGCTTTACCAGTAGAAGACCAAAAAAGAATTGCCGAAGAAGTGTTAGAAGTCTATGCGCCACTTGCGAACAGATTAGGATTAGAGAAGATTAAGAATCCTTTAGAAGATTTAGCCTTACGAGTCCTTAATTTTGAAAAATACCTGGAAATCACTAAATTCTTAGAGCAATCACGTGAACAGCGGGAAGAATTAGTTGCTGAAGTTATTCAGATTGTGAAAAATCTAGCTGATGGAAACGTCGAGATAATCAAGATAAAAGGGCGTTCTAAACATATTTACAGCATCTACAAAAAGATGACTCAACGGAAAGTACCGCTGCAAGAACAATACGATTTGTCGGCTATACGCGTTATTGTTCCGGAGGTAAAGGATTGTTATACCCTTCTAGGATTGTTGCACGAGAAATTTGAACAGGTCGAAGGAAGGCTCAAAGATTATATCGCTAATCCTAAGCCTAACTTTTACCGTTCTTTGCACACCTCCTTGAAATTAGCTGATGGCAAATTTGTGGAAATCCAAATCAGAACTCCAGAAATGGACGAGCTGGCGGAGGAAGGATTGGCCGCCCACTGGCGGTATAAAGGTTTGAAATCAGATCAATTCTTTGAGAAAAAAATTGCCTGGCTGAAAGGCGTACTTGATTTACAGAAAGAAGGAAATCAGGAATTTTTAGAGATGGCTAAAGTGGATGTTTTTGGAGATAATATCTATTGTTATACTCCTAAGGGTGATGCAAAGGAATTGCCCAAAGGAGCAACTATCTTGGATTTTGCCTATCTCGTGCATGAAGAAGTTGGAAATCATGCGGTAGGCGGCCGAGTGAATGGAAAGTTTGTATCTTTGAAGCATGAATTATTTTCTGGAGATGTAGTTGAAGTTGTCACCAACAAAAGCCAGCGTCCGAGAAGAGATTGGCTTAAAATCGTGAAATCTGGAAGCGCTCGGCAAAAGATTAGGAGATCCCTGCGTGAACACGAGAAGTTGCCGGCGATGCATTTCAAGCAGCTCAAGCCGGTTACGACCGAAGAGCAGGGTATTTTAGCAGAAGCTCCTACTTATCCTAGTGCCGTCTGCGTATTGGCGAAATGCTGCTATGCTCTTCCGGGTGAAGAAATAACTGGATTAGCTACCAAGAGGAGAATTATTTCTGTGCATAGAACTGATTGCCGAGCTGCCTTGAAAGAAGAAGAACGCTGGATTGAAGTGCAATGGAAGAATGGATTTAATCAGAAAATTAGATTTCAAGTTGTTGCTGATGAACGAAGTGGGTTGTTAGCGGATTTGTTGAACACGGTTGCCAATACCGGTTTCGAAGTCAAGGAAGCGAAAGCAAAATTATTAAGCCAGACTTTGGCAGAATGTTCTTTTTTAGTCGTTCCCCGAGATCTAGAACATTTGAAAGAGTTAGTTAGAAGGATCCAGAAAATTCGGGGATTGAAGAAGATGTATTTTGAGTAGATTTAGTGCGTTAAAAATACTTTTTTCTAGATAAAAACAAAGTCATTGCCAGGAGCAGCACTATTAATCCAAAAATCGGAAATAAAAATGTTCTACTAAAATTATTCATTAAATATCCCATAAACCAAGGATTAAATATCCAGATTATACTTATCAGCATTTGCCGTGCTGAGAGAGTAGTTGCTCGAACGTGCGAACTAATATGGTCATGTATAATGTCAGCGTCAACATAATTCCATAACAAATGAATTAAGAGTAAGACGTAAGAGAAAATAATCACAATATACAACTTATCGGTGCCCAACATTATCCAGGTTCCCGCTTCGAGAAAAACAATAGTTATCAATAATACTTTGTGGTTGAGCTTATCCAACAATTTAGGCAGAGCAATACCACCAATAGCCATTAAAATTGTTTTAACTGCTTGATATGTTCCCAGCATAATTACCGGAAGACCTAATCCAACCAGTATTGGCTGATGTGCATTATACCATGCTTCTTCAAAAAAGAACAGCGGTATACACAACAGAAATAGCGATAGTAATACTGGATTTCTCAATGCTAGTTTTAGTCCTTCTTTGAATTGTTTGTAGACTTCAATGATTTGGCCGTCTTCTTTATACTTTGGTTCTTTAATCCAAAACAAAAACATGAAAGCTAAAACAGATGTGCCGATGCTTAGCCAATACGGAAGAGTTTCATTAATTCTGAATACTAAAGAACCGATTAATGCAGCTACTATTCCTCCTACAGCGCCGATAGTATCTAAGCTTCCCAAGACTTTACTGTTGAATTTTTCTAATTTTTTTTCCTTAAGCGTGTCATAAATAATGGCTTCTTTTGCGCCGGAAGTAAAAGCCCAAGAAGCGCCCATTAAAAATGCTCCAATAAAAAATTGAACTGTTGAATAAGCAGTTACATCAACCAATAAGCTAATAATGTAAATTACGCTGGCGAGAAGTAGGCTTAGTTTTCGTCCATATTTATCAGCAAATATTCCGGTAGGATATTCTAGCAAGACAGAAGCTAAGTATGTTCCAGACATCACAAAACCAATTTCAGCCAGGTCTAATCCTCTTGATTGAAAGAACAAAATCCAGATAGGAATGAAGAAAAAACTTACTCCCCAGAAAAACCAGCTAAGATACAATGGCCACAATAAGGACAAATACTTTTTCATTAATAACCAGGATAATTTTTTAGAATATAAACATAACGTTCTTAAGAGGATTATTATTTCACAAATTCAACGTTTTCTAAATCTTTGAATTCCTTGTCCCCTGTAAGAAATTTAACTCCTCTCGAAAGAGCAGCAATGTATCCAATACAATCGATGTATGAAAGTTTCTTTTTTCTTAAGATCGCTTTCAAAGAGCTTGCTTTCTTAAAAATATCGTCATCTATATCAATAGCAAAGGAAACATATTGGTCATAATATCTATCGGCAATCTCCTTTCCGCATATTTTAAGCAACCCGTAATGTAATTCTAGTAAATTTAGTTTTGTAGTTATTATGCCAACATTTTTTGAAAAAGGGTGATAGTTTTCGTTCCCTTCAATAATCTCAAAAAATGCGTAACTGTCAAAGAAATATGCCGTTACTTCTCCCATCCTTTCCTCACCATATCTTTGAATTTCTGTCCTGATACAGTGCGAGGTAAAGACCCGTAGGTTTTGGATAAATCAGCTTCTTTTACTACAAACACTAATATTTTATCATTTTCTTTTAAATGTTCTTTTTCTACAAGTTCTTTTGGAAGAATAACTCCTACCGAATTCCCCCATTTTCGGACTATTGTTTCTGTAGCCATAAGTTATACAAAAGTATAACTTATATAAAAATATTTTGGTGATTTAGAATATTTACGCTATCTTCTTAATCATATCCACTACTCTGGAGCTATAACCCCATTCGTTGTCATACCAGGCTACAATTTTAAGGAATTTCCCATTGACCACATCGGTTAATTTTGCATCAACAATAGCTGAATGCGGGTTATGGACGATGTCAGTAGAAACTAATTCGTCTTCAGAATATTGCAGGATGCCTTTAAATTTTCCGGCTGCCGCTTTTCTGAATAAAGTATTAACTTCATCAGGTAAAACCTCGCGCATGGTTTCGATTGTGAAATCAGTGACGCTTCCATCCGGAACAGGAACACGAAAGGCCAAACCTCGCACTTTTCCTTGTAATTCTGGGATGGCTTCTACCGCAGCAACATCTGCGCCAGTTGAAGTAGGAATAATATTAATGGCTCCTGCTCTGGCTCGGCGTAAATTCTTATCAGGGCCGTCTACCATCTTTTGCGATGAAGTATAGGCATGCACAGTGGTGAAGAAGCAGCGTTTGATACCGATATTGTCTTGAATAACTTTTAATACCGGAGCGACACAATTAGTGGTACAGGAAGCGTTAGAGATGACGTGGTGTTTCTTTTTATCATAGGTTTGATCATTGACGCCCATGACTAAGGTTGCGGTGTTTACCGGACAGACTTTCTCTGCTTCGCATTTGCAGGGTGCGGAGATAAGAACTTTTCTGGCTCCAGCATCAAGATGGGCTGCTGCTTTGTAGGGATCGGTGAATCTTCCAGTGCTTTCCACAACAACGTCAATCTTAAGTTTCTTCCAGGGAAGCTGGGCTGGATCTTTTTCTGCCAGAACCTGGATCTTTTTTTTTCCAACTTTAAGATATCCATCGCTGTAACTTACTTCTTCGGAAAACATCCCATGCACAGAGTCGTATTTGAGAAGATGAGCAAGAGTCTTGTTGTCGGTAAGGTCGTTGACTGCGACAATATTTATTTTCTTATCGTTCCAGGCAGCGCGGAAGACCATCCTCCCAATGCGGCCGAAACCGTTTATTGCGACGTTGATAGACATGTTAGCACCTTTTTAGTTTGATTTGGAAAGATTTGCTGGTTTATATAGATTTCCGAAAATCTGATCTGTTCAAAAATCTGAACATTATTTCCATATCGAACACTATGTTTCATATAGCATATTTTTTTAATAAAAGGCATTTTTAACGATGTATGTACCAAGAATTCATTTTTTCTAAGGGGACAGGAGATCAGGAATTGGAAACGGGATATAAAATGAAGGTTGAGAATACCTTTTTTAGGCACCGGCTGGCTTTGACTGCGGATGAAGAAAAATTGTCAGCGATCGTTGCTTCCGGCATATTTGGCAAGTATCATATTATAGATTTATTGGTGAATTCAAATGAAAATACGGTCTGTCTGCGAAATGCGGATGGAGCTTTTGGGGATTATGTGCCTAAGATTTATCCTTCCGGAGCACTCGTTAATCCTTGGATTGAAACAGCTCTTGAGAAATTGCGTTACGTAGTAGGGAAGGATGTGCATTCGTGCAGCGGGGATTATTATTTTGATAAGCAAGCTATAGAAAGAGTTACGGTTGGTGATTTACGGGAGATACGCTGTTTGGGCGGAGTTTTGAATATTGAGATTAGAATAGGGGAACTTGATGAGCCAAGGCAGGAACATCATTTAGAGAAATAAAGAGAATTTAATGGAAAATATCATCATAAATATTAGCATCAATTACTCTTAGCATAATAACTTTCAGGATAATGAACTGTTAATAAGAATTGTTGAAGCCTAGAATATAACAAACTCAACCCAAAATATTTAAAGTGCTTCTTGATATTAAGATCCATGCCAGAACCAGAATCAGAACCAGAAACTATCCCCAACACTGAACATTTCGTCTTCAAACCAGCCTTTATAGAGCGATATTCTGAATTAACAGATTGGGAAGAGTTCAAGAAGTATTCTTTGTCTTTTCTGCGCAGAAGCATTCGAGTGAATACGCTGTTGGGTTCAGTGAAAGAAGTAAAAAAAAGCATTGAAACAAAAGGATGGAAGCTTACTCCTATTCCTTGGTGTAAAGAGGGTTTCTGGATTGAACATGATGAACGGCGAGATGTCGGTAATTTATTTGAGTATCATATCGGTAAGATTTATGTGCAGGAAGCTGCTTCCATGATCCCTCCTTTAGTATTGCAGCCAAAACCAGGAGATATAGTCTTAGATATGGCGGCTTCGCCGGGAAGTAAAACTACACAGATGGCGGCGATGATGAATAATGAAGGTTTGATCGTGGCCAACGATTACAAAGGTGATCGTTTGCAGTCTTTAGGGATAAATCTGCAGCGAAGTGTGACTACTAATTGTTTAATCACTTTAATGCGTGGGCAGGGAATTAAAGATTTGCAGTTTGACAAGATCTTATTGGATGCGCCTTGCTCGGGAACGGGAACGATTCGCAAGAGTTTGAAGACTATTTCTATCTGGAATGCGAGCATGATCACCAAACTAGTGAAAGAGCAGAAAGAGTTGATCGAAGTAGCGTTTCAGAATCTTAGGCCTGGCGGAGAGATGGTCTATTCCACTTGTTCGCTGGAACCGGAAGAGAACGAAGGTGTGGTAAGTTATCTTTTGGAGAAGTATGAAGATGCGGAGATTGTTCCGGTTAAGTTGCCTGGTTTGAAGTTAAGTCCGCCGGTGATGGAGTTTAAGAAAGAGAAATATCACCCTTCAGTGAAGCATGCGATCAGGATCTGGCCGCAGGATAATGATACGGAGGGTTTTTTTGTGGCGAAGATAAGGAAAACAAAATAATTAATTATTCTCCATCAACACAATCTTTTAATACCTTAGAATTTTGGTTTCTTTAATGTTTGGTTTAGAAAAGCCGGTGATGGATGCGGTAGAAAAACATAGCTCCCGCTTCTATAAGATCATGAAGAATTCTTTGAAGGTAAAGAAGGAAGATATTCTTATCATCAGCGATTATGGGGTGGGAGAACATACCATGTCCGGGATGCTGGGATACGGCTATTATCATGCCGCCAAGAAGAAAGGGCTGAAGGTGAATATTCTCTTCCAAGAGCCAAAAAAAGGTTTTATGTTCGCAGATGATCATGTGATTGAGGCAATAACTCGCTTGGAAAAGAATAATCTGATAATTGTTGTGGTCTCAAATAAGTTAGGAAGATTTGGTGAGGAAAAAAGTTTTCGTAATTTCTGTGCGGAGCGCGGCCATCGTTTTTTGTCTGCAACAGGCCTGGCAGATGTCAAGCCGCATCATTTCGATCTGTTTCTGGAAGCGATGAATGTCAATTATTCACGGATGAAAAAAAAAGGTTTAGCCATAAAGAAATTGTGGGATAAAGCAAATGAAATCAGGGTAAAGACGGAAGCGGGAACTGATATCACTTTTGATATTTCGGGGATGGAAGCGGTAGCTAATATTGGAGAATATCATGAGCAGGGAAAAGGCGGTAATATGCCAGCAGGGGAAGTATATATTCCGCCTAAAGGTATTGAAGGAGTAAATGGGAAAGTTGTCATTGATGGCAGTATGAAAACAGAAGAGGGCGCTATACTTCTGGAAAGCCCGGTGACTATCTATGTTGAAAAGGGCAGAGTCGTGAAAGTTGAAGGTGAGAAAGCTCATCTATTGGAACAGACTTTTCAGAAATTTGAAGATCGAGCGAAATATCCGGAGCGAGTTCGTTTGGTCGGCGAGTTAGGAATAGGAATAAATCCTGGCGCAGTGTTGATCGGCTCGATGATCATGGACGAGAAAGTGCTTGGAACAGCGCATATCGCCATAGGCAGCAATTACTGGTTTGGCGGGGAAATTAAAACCATCTATCACGGCGATCATGTTTTTAAGAATCCCACTTTTTACGTAGATGGAAGGAAGATGGAGATTTAGGGCCAACACTTACATATCCAAACACTTAAATATCTCTTC
>CAYIEF010000012.1:0-25938 GCA_964362365.1 uncultured Methanosarcinales archaeon
ACAAGTTATACCCGATCGTCTGCGGAGTATCTATGAACGCAGTAGACCATCCATTCGGTGGAAAATGTTCCCACGTTAAAGGACGGCCTACACAAGCTCCTCGAGATGCTCCTCCTGGACGAAAAGCAGGTAAGATCGCGCCAAGAAGAACGGGTAGAAGGAAGAAATGAAGATGGAAACATTGCAAACAATAAATAGAACTGTTGAGCCTATTGGGTTAGACAACGGCTTGCTGTTAGATGGCGAAGCGGAAAAAGATGTGAAAGGGAACTATATGAGAAATAACCAGCAAGGCTGGGAACAGCGATATGCCAACACGGAGAAACGCTTTCCCACCATCGCAGAATTAGTTTCAGGCTTACGGCAATCTGAACAAAGACAGGATGTTGCCGCGTTGCAAGGAATTTTACAAGATATGAAGGAAGATTGGCTATGTGTGGGGAAACTAGATTACCGTAACAGCAATCTTCCAATGGGAGGCGGATATCTCGCTAACTTGGTGAAAGATCCAGCTTGGAAAAGAGCGCTCGAAAATGAAATATTTGAATACGATGCGCCGGAAACAATCGATATGCTGCAGAGAGTGAGCGGAAAACAACCATACCTCTTGACTCCTGATGCGAGCGGAAGGAGGTCTACTCCTGAAAGGGCGGTCTGGCTCCTCATCGATACGGATAGGTTCGGCCTCAGTTGCAGCAACGGTCCTATCTACGGCGACGGCCGCGCTCGTGGGGTGCGTGAGGTAGACGCCGCAGGCGCGCGCGTCGGAAAAAGCGGTTCAGCATATCGCAATCCGGCGATGACGGAAGAAGAACGATTGCATTCAGGAATCGAAGAACAATTATCACGATTTGATGGCTTTGCAGGAACGTACAGTCGAGAAAATTATCACAAAATAAAACAAGAAGTAGCGCAAAGTCTAAAAGGACTGTACAAACGATAAGGAGAATAACAATCAACAATGACAAATAAAAAAATAAAAATCACGGAGGAGAAGTTGGTCGCGCGGTGACTAAGCTTTCGCAGAAAGCGCAGTCGCCCTAATGATCACACTTTTAGAAGTTTGTGGCAAAAGAATTCACCTGGAAAGGAAAATTGGAAGAAGAAGCAGCTAAGCTAGACATGACTGAGTTCATGAAACTTATCCCCTCACGCTCACGAAGATCTCTGAAGAGAGGACTGACTGAAGCACAGAAGGCGTTGATGAAACGTGTTGAAGCTGGCGAAAATAATGTCAAGACTCATTGCCGGGATATGATCATCGTTCCAGCGATGGTAGGTAAGACTCTTCGCATATACAATGGTAAAGAGTATCTTCCGGTCATGATCACCGCTCAGATGCTAGGACACTATTTAGGAGAATTCTCCCACACTCGTAAGGGAGTTACTCACAGCGCAGCCGGTATTGGAGCAACCAGATCAAGTAAGGCGGTATCAGCGAGATAAACCTACAACTATGGCTACCACAACCAATCTAAAAACAGAACATGGACATCTTGCGATAGCGAAAGCATTGAACCTGCCGGTTTCGACAAAACACTGCATCGAGATCTGCGATTCATTGCGTTACAAGGATGTTTCCTACGCTAAGCAGTTTTTGGAAGAAGTTGTCGCCTTAAAGAGAGCAGTTCCCTTCAGGAAATATGTCATGAATACCGGACATAAGAAAGGAATGTCTACCGGTAAATTTCCGACTAAGGCAGCATCGGAAGTTTTGAAGCTATTGAAGTCTGTGGAAGCAAATGCACACTTCAAAGGATTAAATACTGGCTCATTAAAAATTACGAAGTTAATTGCGAACCAAGCATCTATTCCATTCACTGGTGCGCGGCACAGAACCGCAACCAAGAGAACTCATCTAGAAGTGGAAGTAAAAGAACACGGAGCTGCTGGGAAGAAGAATGGTGTTGAACCAGTAGTAGCTGAAAATAAAAAAGAATCAGTTCACACTGAAACTGCAGTAAAGCATGAATTCACTCCTGCTCACACGCATACGCACGAACCTAGTCACGATCCTGCAGAACATAAACACGAACATGCTCCGGCTCCAGCTAAGTCAGCAGTGAAGGCTAAAGTTGCTGAAGAACCATCCTCTGCAGAATTATTGAGAAGGGCGCAGCAGAAAGCTGCTGATTTGAAGCGGCAAGAAAAAGAACGCAAAGATACCCAACAGGTGGAAAATTTATATGAAGAATTACAGAAGAAAGGCTCATTACGATCCGCAGGTGTACGAAAATGATTGAACGAACATTTGTAGCGCAGAGAACTCGGGAATATTACATTCGCAAATATGTAGAGAAAATTCTCGGAAATGTAGGCATTTCCACTATTTCTCTGAAGAAAATTCCTTTGGGAGAAAAGATAGTCATCCATACCAGCAGACCTAGCCTGATTGTTGGTTCAAAGGGAGCAAATATCAGATCTCTCACTAAAATCTTGAAGGAAAAATTCAATCTGGAAAATCCTCAAATTGAGATCAGCGAAGTTCCCAATCCTTTCCTTAATGCCAATATTGTGGCAGAACGGATTGTTTCATCTTTAGAACGATTCGGTTCAGCGCGATTCAAAGGTATCGGGCATAAGATGATGGAAAATGTCATGAATGCAGGCGCTTTAGGAATTGAGATCATCATTTCCGGTAAAATTCCCGGTGCGCGAGCGAAGAGCTGGCGTTTTTACACCGGTTACTTGAAGAAATGCGGAGATGTTGCGCTTTCCGTCCGTGTTGCAAAGAAATCAGCATTGCTGAAGAGCGGTATCATCGGGGTTAAAGTTGCAATCATGCCTCCGGACATAGTATTACCAGACAAGATTAAGTTATTGGAAGAACCGGAACAGGTAGTTGCTCCGGTAGAAAAAGAGGTTGAGAAGGCAAAAGCTCCTGCTAAAAGAAAAAGGGCTGCTCCTAAGAAAGCAGCGAAACCAAAAGAAACAAAAGAAGAAACCTCAGAAGCGAAAGCGGAAGAACCAGCTGTTGCACAACCAGAAACTGCTGTTGAACCAGAAAAATCATCAGAGGTGAGCGACTCATGAAAGCGATGAAAGAATTACGCGAGTTGCAAACCCCTGAATTGAACAGCAGATTGCAAGAATTTAAAAAGGAACTATTAAAATTACAGATTGAAGTAGGGGCAGGAACCGGAACAGCCAGTTCTGGAAAAGTAAAGCGGACCAGGAAGAATATTGCCCGCGTCCTGACTTTGCTCAATGAGCGCGAGGTGCCGCGTCAATAAACATGGTTGGCGTATGTAATCAGTGTGGACTTCCAGAAGACCTGTGCGTCTGTGAAGCCATTGCCCGTGAGCAGCAAAAAATCACGGTGGCCATCGAAAAGCGAAAGTTCGGCAAGAAGTACACGATCATCAGCGGCATAAAGAAAGAAGCGAATATCAACGAAATATTCAAGGCTTTGAAATCAAAGTTTGCCTGTGGCGGAACAGCCAAGACCGGGCAAATCGAACTTCAGGGCGACCATAAATCAAGAATGAAGGCAGCGTTGGTGGATCTGGGTTTTCCGGAAGAAACCATCGAAGTTGTCTAATCATCGGGATCAAGCGGATTCCGGTGGAAGCAGTTAACATGGCTCGAAAAGATATATTTCCTCACGAACTGATTGGAGAGACGATCGAAGTGATGAGTTCCAAGAATAAAAGTAATCTTGGAATAAAAGGGAAGATCATTGACGAGACCAAGGAGACAATCACTGTCGCTCAAGATAACGGCAAAGAAGTTGTCTTGATGAAACAGATCATCACCTTTAAGCTGATAAAAAGCGGGAAAGTAATTTCCGGTGAAGCCGTCGCAAAACGGCCTGAAGACAGGTTGAAAGGTTAAAGAACGTACGAGAAACACAAAAATGATGAAAGTCAGAAAAGAAGTTTTGGGAATAGCGGCGCCAGAACGCGCCTTTGATAGTCAGTACTACGATAAGAACTGCCCTTTTACCGGCGGTCTTGTGGTAAAGAAAGAACTCTTGAGCGGAAAAGTGATCAAGAAAGATACTAACAAGTCTGCTACCATCGAATGGAACAGGCCTTTTTACATACCTAAGTATGAGAGGTTTGCTTTACGAAGATCTCGATTGAGAGTACACAATCCTCCGTGCTTAGATGCGCAAGTTGGGCAACAAGTGTTAGTGGCAAGAACCAGGCCATTAAGCAAAACTAAACATCATGTTATCATTCAAATCCTGGAAGGCGGAAAAGTAGAGCATAAGTTTGGCGCAGAAGAGCCGGGAAAGAAATTGAAAGCGAAAAAGCATACTGCTGAAGAAGCAGGTGAAGAAGAATGAAGATTCCAAAGAAAGTAGGACCGGGAATGAAAATGGTCGGCATTACTGGATTGCTTGTTTCATATTGTGGAATTTTTTATTTTACTGGTAAGGGGATGGATGTGGCCAAAACCTCGCCGGAACATCTTCGAGTAGCTCAACTTGAGCAAGAACTTTTCACTTTACAAAATCTTGGCTGTGTTTCAGCAAGGCATACTGGCAAATCTAAATATCAGCGGGAGTCTCTCGAAAAAGACATTCAGCCAGATCTTCCTATTGAGTGTGCTGAAGCAGACGTTCGTCAGGAGGAAATGAATACTCTGATGCAAAGCATTCCATATCTGGAAGGTGAGAAACAGAAAGAAGTATATTTTAATCACGCCCTTGGTTTTGCTGTAGGGGGAGTACCTTTATTCTTACTTACATATGCTGTAGGATCTTTAGCTGTTCAGAGACGAAGGGAGGAAGCAGGTGAAAGAAAAATATAAACCATTATTATCAAAATTAAAGGAGAAATCACAATGAAAGCACTCAAAAGCCACGTCACCAGAGGACTGCCAGTAGAGGCAAGAGTTCCAACTTGTGACAACTCTGGCGCGAAAGAACTGAAGATCTTTTCCGTAGTCGGTTCAAAGACAGTCAAGGCACGGATCGCTTCCGCAGGCGTGGGCGATTTAGTGATGGCATCAGTCAAAAAAGGAAAGTTAGAGATGAGAAAAACAGTGGTATTGGCAGTCATCGTACGCCAAAGGAAGGAATACCGCCGAGCCGATGGAACCAGGATCAAATTTGAAGATAATGCTGCTGTAGTATTGAAAGATGAAAAAGGAAATCCTAAAGGGACTATCTTTAAGGGACCAATAGCCAAAGAAGTGGCAGAGCGATGGCCGGCAGTAGCTAAAGTAGCAAACATGATCATATAGAAACAGAAACAAAATGGAGAGCAAAACATTTTCAAGCAGTTGGAAGAGAAGCACACAACGGCGCAAACAGCGCAAGTATAGATACAATGCTCCTCTCCACGTACGGCAGAAATTAGTCCATGTTCATTTGTCAAAAGACTTACGCCAGAAGCACGGCACACGAGCGATGCAGGTGCGCAAGGGCGATAAAGTAAAAGTATTGCGCGGCAAGTTTAGAAAACAGGAAGGAAAAGTAGAGCGAGTCTTATTGAAACGTGGATTGGTGTATGTGACCGGTATGGAGTACACAAAAAAAAATGGAACCAAGGTGCCAGTGCCGTTCCAACCATCAAACTTAATGATTGTGGCTTTAGATATGGCTGATAAGAGACGTAAAGCAGGAAAAGAAAAAGTGCAGAAACAACAAGAACAATCAACAAAAAAAGCAAAATCTGGGGAACATAAACAATGAAAATAAAAAATATTTTCAAGCATTTCAACGGAGTTGAAATACAATGAAAAATCACTTGAAACTCATCGCAGCACCAAAAACCTGGTTCGTACCAAGGAAAACCAAGGTATTTACTCTTCGACCTAGCCCTGGAGCTCACTCTCTGGGATTTGGAATGTCTCTTGGCTTATTGCTGCGTGACGAATTAAAACTCGCTTCCACCATGGGTGAGGCTCGAAAGATTGCCAACAGTAAAGAAGTCTTGGTCGATGGTGTAGCTCGAACTGATCACCGCTTTATCGTAGGATTATTTGATGTGCTTTCCGTTCCTAAACTCAAGAAGCAGTATCGTATGCTTTTGGACAAGAAAGGAAGATTACGCTTAGCTGAAATTAGTGCTAAAGAATCATCAGTCAAGTTAGCAAAAGTTGTTGGCAAGACTGCCTTGAAGGGTGGAAAGATCCAATTCAACCTACACGATGGACGCAATATCGTGAGTGAATCAAAAGCACAAGTAGGCGATACTTTCCTGGTACATGTTCCAGAAGTTAAAGTTGCTAAAATTTTTCCAGCAAAGCAAGGAGCAAAAGTGTTCCTCATCAAAGGTAAACACGCAGGAGATGTGGGCGTACTGAAAGAAATCAAAGGCGCCGAAGCAACGTATACGGTTGATGGTGCTGATGTAGATACGGCAAAAGAATATCTCTTTGTAGTAGGAGATAAGGACGCAGAAATAAGCTTGGAGTAAAAAATAAAGGATAAACAAATCAAACTCAAAACATGAAAACCGCAACCAACGTGATGAAAGGGATCCGCATAGAGAAGATCACCCTAAATATTGGTGCGGGAAAGAATGAAGAGCTGCTTAAGAAAGGCCTTAAGCTCTTGAACAAGATCACTTCCACTAAACCGGTTGAAACTAAAACTAAAAAACGTATCCCTGGCTGGGGATTGCGTCCAGGATTGGCTATCGGCTGCAAAGTGACGGTACGTAAAGATTGTGAACAGCTCTTGAAGCGTTTGGCGGCAGCGAAGGACAATATCTTGGAACAACGCAATTTTGACAATCAAGGAAATTTTTCCTTCGGAATCCCGGAATATATTGACATCGCAGGCTTGGAGTATGATCCAGATTTGAGAATCATGGGATTGGAAGCGGCAGTAACTTTAGAACGCCCAGGATTTAGAGTTAGGAAAAGAACATTAAAAACAGCTCCAGTCGGTAAAAATCATCGCATCACTAAAGAAGAAGCTATTTCCTTTGCCAAGCAATTAGGCGTAGAGGTTCAATAATCATGACAACCAGCGACTATAAAAAAGCATTCACTCAACTGGACCATAAGCCAGTCAAGAAAGCGAAGTTCATCAAGTTTAACAGTCCTAAACCGCGATCCTGCGGAATTGCGTTGCGAAAATGCCGCAATTGCGGACGAATGAAGGGGCACATCAACAAGTACGGCTTACATATCTGCCGGCAGTGCTTCCGGGAAATGGGCCCTGAAATCGGGTTCAAAAAATATAGCTAGAACAGTAATGAGGTAAAAAAAATGTTTAATGATCCATTGGCGGCTGCGTTGGCAAAAATCCTGAACGCGGAGAAAGTAGGAAAGCGTGAAGTACTGATCAAGCCAGCCTCGTCTATGATCAAAAGAGTCTTAAGCTTGATGAATGAGCAAGGATATGTTGGCTCTTTTGAAGAAGTAGATGATGGAAAAGGCGGAGTACTTAAAGTACATCTTTTGGGAAACATCAACAAGTGCGGAGTCATCAAGCCAAGATTTTCAACAGCAAAGCATGAATTCGAAAAGTGGGAGAAACGATACTTGCCAGCAAAAGATTTTGGTATCATCGTGGTTTCCACGCCGCAAGGTTTAGTGACCCACAATTCCGCAAAAGACCAGCAAACAGGAGGAAGATTGATCGCCTACTGTTATTAAGCGCATAATCAAATAATCAAAGATAATTCAAACCAGATACCATGAAAGACGACCTGAAAAGGGAAATTGAACTTAAGTCTGGCGTAACTGCTCAGCTAGAAGGCAACCTGTTGAAAGTTAAAGGCCCAAAGGGCGAAGTCAGCAGAGTATTTGTGCATCCAAAGATAACTGTATCTTTAGAAGGAAACAAAGTAGTGCTATTTGCTCCTAAAGCGACCAAGAGAGAAAAGACCATGATCGGTTCTTTTGAATCTCATGTCATGAATATGGTACAAGGAGTACAGGAACCGTATGTTTACAGATTAAAAATTTGTTCTGGGCACTTTCCCATGAGCGTTTCTGTCTCCGGGAATGAAGTAGTGATCAAGAATTTCTTGGGGGAAGCAGTTCCCAGAAAGGTAGAAATTATGAAAGGAGCGGAAGTTAAAGTGAATGGCGAGGAAATTACCGTCAAGAGTTGTGATGTAGAAGTAGCAGGCCAAACTGCAGCCAGGATTGAAAGCGCCTGCAGGATCGTCAATCGGGATAGGCGAATTTTCCAGGATGGCTGTTATATAACTCAAAAAGCAGACAAGGGAATGAGAGCATAATCATGACCAAAGAACAATTACTAAAACTGAGAAAGGAGATGCAGAAACCAGAGTTTGTAGTCAAAGAATCAAATTTCAATGCAGGTGTAAAAGTTCGCTGGAGATTCCCCCGAGGAAGGCATTCCAAAGTACGCCAGATGCACTGCGGCAGGCCGGCTATGCCTAATCCAGGTTATGGAGCGCCAGCAGAGGTTCGAGGATTGCATCAATCTGGTTTGGAAATGGTAGTGGTACGAAATGTTCAAGAACTTCAATTAGTAAACCAAAAAACTCAAGGCGCAATTGTTGCCGCTAGCGTTGGTAACAAGAAGAAATTATCATTGTTAGAATTAGCGCAACAGAAAAAGATTACCTTGCTTAATGTCAAAGATGCCAGCGCTGCAGTGAAGAAATTGCAATCTGATTTCGCGGAAAGAAAAGAATTGCGAAAGAGAAAAGCTGTAGAATCAACCAAGAAAGAAGAGCGGAAGAAAAAGAAAGCGGAAGAGCTTGCTAAGAAAGAGAAAGAAGAAAATAAAAAAGCAGCAGCGACGGAAGAAACTGCGGAAGAGCATACTAAGAAAGAAGCAGAAATGATGGAGAAGACCATCACTAAGAGGCAATAAAAAATTACATAACTATCAAAAGGCACTACTATGAACAATAAAAAGAAACTTGCGGCAAAAATCTTGAATGTTTCACCAAAGAAAGTAGTTTTTGCTACGGATGCGTTAGATGATATTCAAAAAGCGATCACCCGCTCAGATATGCGTGGGCTTATTGCAGTAGGAAAAGTGTCCAAGGCAAAAGTCAACCAGCATTCCCGCGGCGGAGCTCGCAAGATCGCTGAACAAAAAAGCAAGGGAAGACAGCGAGGAAAAGGAAGCAGGAAAGGATCTAAACATTCTATCGTCACCAGAAAAGAAAAATGGATAGATAGGATCCGCGCCCAACGCGAATTACTGAAAGAGCTTCGCGATAAGAACTTGCTTTCCACTAACAATTACCGCTTGTTATACACAAAATCGAAGGGAGGATATTTCAGGAACAGGCGTCACATCAAGTTGTACCTTAAGGAACACCACTTGATTGAAAGTGGTAGTAAATAATCCATATTAACTGTGAAATAAAACAAACTATGGTCAACCGAAAACCACGAACTGTAATGTACCGCAGAAAGCGCGAAAACAAGACTAATTATTTGAAGCGCTTGAAGCTGTTATTGTCCCGCAAAGGACGATTGGTAGTGCGCTTCACCAATAAAAGAGTACTTGCCCAATTAGTGGAATTTACTCCGAAAGGAGATAAAGTATTGGTTGGAGTTGACTCCTCCACTCTTAGCCAGCAGGGATGGCCGTATTCATGTAAGAATTTACCTGCTGCATACTTGACTGGTTTCATGTTCGGTAAAAAAGTAGCGGAGAAAAAGTATAAGGACAAAATGGTCTTTGATACTGGTTTCAAATCTCCATTGCATAAGGGAAAATATTATGCTTTCCTGAAAGGTGTTCTTGATGCTGGTGTGAATGTTCCGCACAGTGGGAAGGATTTATTTCCTGACGATAAAAAAATCCAAGGGATGCATATCCAAGATTATGCCAGTAAGATGAAAGGTGATAAGGTACAGTTTGCGCAATATTTAAAAAGCAATGCCGCGCCGGAAAACATGAGTTCAGCGTTTGCACAAGTGAAACAAAAATTATCTGGTAAATAAAAAATTTAATGTGAAAAAATGGCAGAAGACGAATTACCGGGAGCAGAAGAATTACCTGTGAAGGAGATCGAATCAGTTCCGGCTCCAGAAAGAACTTGGAAACCAAAAACCGCTTTAGGTAAAATGGTACAGGATGGAACCATTAATGATATTGATGAAATCTTTAACAAAGGATATCAGATCATGGAAGCAGAGATCGTTGATCACCTTCTCCCAAATATGGAAGAAGATTTATTGTTGATCGGTCAGGCTAAAGGTAAGTTTGGCGGCGGCCAACGGCGTATCTTCAAACAGACTCAGAAGAAGACCAAAGAAGGAAACAAGATTCACTTTAAAGTATGCGCAGTCATCGGAAATAGAAATGGCTTTGTGGGTGTAGGTATGGGCAAGAGCAAGGAAACTGTTCCTGCCCGAGATAAAGCCAAGCACGCAGCAAGACTTAATTTGATCAGAGTACGAAGAGGCTGCGGAAGCTGGGAAGCTGGCGCGACCGAACCTAACTCTATTCCGTTTGCCGTAGAAGGCCGCTGTGGATCTGTGCGTATTAAGTTAATGCCTGCGCCGCAAGGTAAAGGGTTAATCATTGAAAAGGAATGCGCCAAAATATTAGCTATGGCCGGCATTAAGGATATCTGGAGCAAGACCAGCGGTCAGACCGGCACAAAACCCAATTTAATTTTCGCTTTGCTCGATGCATTAAAGAAGTTGACAGAAGTCAAAGTTCAGCCTTCACATATAGGTAAGTTAGCAGTAGTTGAAGGAAAGATGAAAGAAACTGAAGAGAAAGTAGTAGTTGCATAAAAATGGCTCAAGCTCACAAACCATCAAAGGGAAAATTGGCAGTTGTTTTAGTGAGAGGTATGGTTAAGGTAGTTAAACCGGTCAAGGAAACCTTGATGATGTTGAACTTGCACCGCAAAAACCATTGCGTGGTTGTTGATGATACTCCTGCTTACAAAGGAATGCTTCTTCGGGTGAAAGATTATATTACCTGGGGCGAGATTGATGATGCTACGTTTGCAGAATTAGTGCAGAAACGCGGGCAATTGTCTGATGGTAGACAGAAATCGTTGGAAGTCAACGGTAAAAAGTATAAGCGATATTTCGCTCTGAATCCGCCAAGAAAGGGATTTGGCAGAAAAGGAATTAAGAGAGCCTTTAAGATCGGCGGCGCTCTTGGCGACCGAGGCGAGAAGATGAATGATCTAGTGAAGAGGATGCTGTGAACATGGAACTGCTCGATATGCTTCAACCAAGATATGCACAGTATGGAATCCTTCTCACTTCAACCTATGTACAGGGAGCGGAATGGCTTCGTCAAGAGGGAGAGCAGCCACAAACATTGGAAGAAAATATGAAGGCTTTTGTAAATGCCTACAAAAGCGGCGACGAGCGAATGCTTTCTGTCTTCTCGAATGTATGGCTTAATTCCTGTGCAGCAATGGTCAATAAAGCAAATTCAACGGAGTTTAAACTGATTCCTAAATCAAAGCAGCTGCTCTCAGATGTTTTTGACAACACATTTTTTTTAGATGTTTCCGACGATTCAGTCCAAGACGGCATTAAACTAAATACTGCCCAAGCAAAGTATAATCAACCATTACTGGAAACTGAAGCATCGCAACATCCTTTCTGGCAAGCAGCGGTGGACGATAAAGTTCTCTTTACAGAATTTTGCAGCGTTGTTTATCATGGATTTAAGAGAGAAGCAGCCATGGGGGTTTATGTGCGGGAACATACTCCTGAAGATCGCTTGCATTCCGTTTCTCTTTATTTGAATGGCGATTTTCGTGCAGACGGCACTGGCTCTTTTGACAACTGTACAAGTTTCTTTACTACTCCAGCCATTGCAAGGAAGATCGTTTTTGACCAGGCTAACGACAAGAGGCATGGCAGCTGTTCAAATGGGGTTGACTTACAGAATACCTTCGGTAGGCAAATACAGAGAGTATTATCATCGCGGTTTGACCGGCATGTTGGTGCAGACCAAGAGGGATTTCAGCAAGATAAACAAAAAGCAGCAGAAGAATTACTGCAAATTATGTTTTGGTATAAAAAGTGATTCTCATGGTAACCTACAAACGAAAAAAAGTGACCAAGTACCGGGGCGGAAGCACTCACGGCGGCGGAGCTCGAAAGAAACGCCGAGGCGCAGGTTCCCGCGGCGGTAGGGGTAATGCTGGTTCAGGCAAGAGAGCAGGACATATGAAGATGAAGTATGTTAAAGCAGGCCATATCTTAGGCCGACACGGCTTTACTTCCAAGAGCAGGTCTGTGGTAAAGGCAGTCAATCTTAGTTATTTTACGTCTAACCGAGTTGCGAAATTAGTAAAGGAAGGAAAAGCTCATAAAGAAGGGAATGTTTATGCTATCGATTTAGCAGGACTGGGGTTCAACAAATTGTTGGGGACCGGAACAACACCTGTTACATTAAAACTGACCGTGGAATCGTGCAGCGCAGGTGCAGCGGAAAAAGTTGCTGAAACTGGCGGCGAAGTCCTTAAAGTGCAGGAAAGCGCTCAGGGCGCTTCAAAATCCCCGCACTTTGGGACGCAGAAGGGCGATTCTCGTCCTTCTCGCGTAATCACTGCATCCGGTTCCGCAGCAGAAAAAACTAAAGAGTAAGCATACCATGTCTTTCCTTGACAAGATAATTTCCAATCTTCCTGAGGTGAAAGGGCCAAAGCAGCGCCTTTCCTTCAAAGAGAAGCTGAAGTGGACGTTAGTGATTCTCTTATTTTTCTTTGTCTTAGGATTTATTCCATTGTATGGATTAGGAGAGAACGCTTTACAACAGTTTGAATTTTTATCTATAATTTTAGGTGCTTCTTTCGGCAGCATTATTTCCCTTGGTATTGGCCCATTAGTAACTTCGTCTATCGTGTTGCAGTTGTTAGCCGGTACAGGAATGTTAAAATTAGATTTGACTACGTCGGAAGGAAAGAAAAAGTTCCAGGGACTGCAGAAAATTTTAGGAATATTTTTTGTCATCTTTGAATCAGCGATCTATATCTTGATGGGCGGTTTAGCTCCCTCTGCATCGTTGGCAGGAACTCCGCTTTATGGACAATTAGAAGCGTTGCTAATCTTCCAGCTTTTCTTGGGTGGAATCATGATCCTGTTTATGGATGAAGTGGTCAGCAAATGGGGATTCGGTTCAGGAATAAGTTTATTTATCGCGGCAGGAGTGTCCCAGCAATTGTTTATTAGGATGTTTAACTTCCTGCCTTCGCCTACTAATCCAGATATTTCCGCAGGAGCAATACCCGCATTTTTCCAATCCATCATCGGTGGAGATGTGACTACCGCCGGCCTGCAGTTAGCAGGAGTGCTTTCTACCGTCTTAGTGTTTGGCATTGCGGTGTATGCCCAATCGATGAAAGTAGAAATTCCCTTATCATTTGGCAGAGTTCGCGGGCAGGGAATCAGATGGCCGTTGAATTTCTTTTATACGTCCAATATTCCGGTTATTTTGATGGCTGCTTTGTTAGCGAACGTGCAGTTGTTCGCGACGTTGTTTGAAAAATGGGGGCATCCCATTTTAGGTACTTTTTCCGGAAACTCTCCAGCAAGCGGAGTAGTATATTGGTTAAGCGCTCCTAATGTAGTAGGAAGCATCTTGCGTGGAGCATTTACTCCTTCCTTGTTGTTGCAAGCGTTGGTGTATACTATCGCACTGGTTATAGGAGCAGTAGTGTTTAGCATCTTCTGGGTGCAGACTGCCAACATGGATGCAAAGAGCCAAGCGCGGCAGATTCTTGCTTCAGGGCTGCAGATACCCGGATTTAGACGTGATGAGCGAGTTTTGGAAATGGTTTTAGCTCGATACATTTGGCCGTTGACTATCGTTGGCGGTGCAGCGATAGGGTTATTAGCTGCTTTAGCTGATTTAACCGGAGCATTGGCGAATGGAACCAGTATTGTCTTGACGGTATCGATCATCTATAAGTTATATGAAGAAGTTGCCAAACAGCATATGATGGATATGCATCCGGCTATGAGACGGTTTATGGAATAACCTTTTAAGAAAAGGTTAATCAAAACAGAGCATCCTGCGATGCATAAGTTTAGGATATAAAATTCAGCTTCAAATAATATTCAATGAGCAATAGCCTAGAAGATAAGATTACTGGAATTATGTGCGCTACGATTTCTGGCGCGGCTTGCGCTTATGCCGGTTTTACGGTAGGTTGGTCAAGAGCTAGAGGTATTCCTCTTGAATATGAATCTTTAATGACATATGGGCCGACTTTGCTTTCTGCAGGAATGTTTGGAGCTTATGGTGGAGTGGAAGCGTATGCGCAAGCCCTCAAAGAACCACGATTGCCGAATCCGCTTTTGTTTGCAGGAAAAACGGCCTTTGGCAGCGCTGCGATGGGTGGATTTTTAGGAAGCTATAATCTGCTTTGTTTTGGTGTTGTTGGGTATGTTGCTGGAATGGTTGTGCCGTAGAGTTTCGAAAGTTTTATAAATTCAAAATTCTTTCTTTACAAAGGCGATGCAAATGGAACAAATGTATGCTGGTGGATTTACAAGCGAAATGTATTCTAAAATAGTTATGCCGATTAAAATGGATGGAGTTAAGACATCGATTGATTCTTGGGAAACAATAATTTCTCCTCTGGAAGCGAAGACTGTTTTAGCTGCAAAAATAGGTATGGGTGGAATCTCACAAGGAGATGAGAACTGGTGGATTAGACGTAAATCAGATCCAGACCACTGGGCATTGGATATTAAAAACTCAGAGAAATGGGCTTAAATTTTTTCTTTCTTTCTCCACAATCTTTATAAAATGAAAGGAAACTTGAGATACTATGTCGTTTTTAGATCCAGTATTGAATCCGGTATTAGGACCTTTGCTAACTAAAAGCCCATTGTTATTGATTATTCTGGTTTCGTTAGTGATCTCGGTAATCATCACGGTAGCGTACAAGTTCTTAACCAATCAGGACGAGATGAAACGTCTCAAGGAACAGCAGAAGGATTATCAAAAACGGATGAAAGAGCTTCGTTCTAATCCAGAAGAGATGATGAAGATGCAGAAGGAAGCCATGAAGTCCAACATGGATTACATGAAACATTCCTTGAAAGCGACCTTGATAACCATGCTGCCGATTATCTTAATCTTTTCCTGGATGACTGGGCATTTATCGTTTGAGCCGATTTACCCTGGAGAAACTTATAGCGTGACTGCTACTTTTGCTAAGGGTGTAACAGGAGAAGGGGAATTGATTGCTGATGACGGCACGCAATTATCTTCTGATGCAGTACAGGAGGTTGCTGGCGGAGAAGTGACTTGGCGGATGAAAAGTACGGAAGGGGAGCATACACTTACGGTCAAGACTGGCGAGACTGAACAGCAGAAAAAAGTGTTGATTACCAAAGAATTAGCGTATGAAGATCAGGTTTCTATGTTTAAAGGTTCTGATCTTGAGAAGATAACTATTAATTACAATAAATTGAGACCGCTGGAAGATTTCCATCTTTATGCTTGGTATCCTGGCTGGCTGGCGATTTACTTTATTTCCTCTATTGTATTTAGCTTGGGTTTGAGGAAGCTGTTGAAGGTTTATTGAGGTCTTTATTTCAAAATGATGTCATCAAAAGTGATTGTTAATATTTTTTCTTCATTGTTGTTATTTACGCAAATAGTGTATGGTGTCGAAGAATCTTGTTATTCTCTTAATCTTCTTAGCTCTAACAAAGATTTTTGTGATAGACAAGAAGTTTTAGTAGAAGGAGAAGTAAAAAATCTTAAATTTGATGTTTCTGCAAAAGGTAATAAGTACACTACATTTAATTTTAAAGAAGGAAATGAAACTTTTACTGTGTTTAGTTATAATTACCTACCAGTTGCGGAAAAAGATATAGTTAAGGTTAAAGGAACTTATTTCACAGATTACGCTTATGAAGTTTATACCTTTCCTAATCAAATCAACACGCAACCATCAGATGTAGTTGTATTAAAAGCAAGAAGGTTGGTGATTGGAATGTATGGGGGAGCTAGTCTTTTTATTTTATTATTGGCAGGAGCTTTACTGCTCCTTAAGAAAAATAGAGAAAAAGCCAAGAGAAAAGTGAAGTATGATAAGGGGTACGAATTTGAGAAATATGCAATTCCCCTATTTGAAGAGAAACATTGGCAACTAGAATCAATTACCCCAGATATATCCTCAGAAGTTGGAAGAAGAGTAAAAAGTGATTCTGATCCAGATATCATCGTTAAGAATAAAATAAAACAATTAAAATTTGCTTTAGAGTGTAAATTCCGTGCTGGTTTTTCTAGTCATAACGATGGGAAAAAAAGCCTTAAATGGGCGGAAGATTATCAGATAAAACATTACTCTAAATTTGAGGAAGAAAATGATATTCCTGTGTATATTTTGTTAGGCATTGGTAATCCGGAAAAACCAGAAAGAACTTTTCTTATTCCTTTGAAAGCAATTAAACAACGCACTTATTTTTATGAGGATTATATTCAACAATTTGAAAGGGGAGTTAACGAACCATTTAGACTAGAAGGTAATTGGCTAAAGTAACTATGAATTCTCCAAAACCTTTATAAAATACCTTCATTCTGAATAATTGTCCCAAGCGGATAGAATCTTTGAGGCAACTCTGATTGAAGTTGTATTCATTCTTGTTGACTCTATAAATGCGAGGTAAAACAAAATGCCACGGGGAATGTTTAAGTCAGGACGATTGCGTAAAGTATCAGTGAGAACTCCCGGTTCTCGAGTAGCAGTACATTATCGAGAAAGAAAGCCGTCGAAAGCATTGTGCGGTTCATGTAAGAAACAGTTGTCAGGCATGGCTAGAGAATTGCCCTCAAAGATGAGGAATATGCCCAAATCTGCGAAAAGGCCGGAACGGCCGTATGGCGGCATGTTTTGTTCAGCATGCACACGATTGCTGTTGAAACAACAAGCGCGGGGTGGATCACAATGAGTATCTTCGAAGTAGGACGGTTATGCGCGAAGATCGCCGGCAGAGACGCAGGCAGGACTTGTGTTGTAGTGGAAGATTTGGGAAAAGGATATGTCCTGGTTGATGGCGATGTAAGGCGAAAAAAAGTCAATGTAAAGCATCTTGAGCCGATGGATAAAACAGTAGAATTGAAAGCAAAGACCAGTCATGCTGAGGTCAAGAAAGCATTTGAGAAATTAGGGTTAGCAGTGTGGGAAACCAAACCGAAGAAAGCTGCTGAACGGCCGAAGAAACAGAAGAAGAAAAAAAGTACGAAGGAAGAAACAGCTGCGGCATCTGCTGAACATCAGGAATAAATCTTGTAATATCTGGTTGGTTTTAGAGAGCGTGTTTACAGGTAAACCATGAACCGACAGAAAGCTATAGAAGAATTTTACCAGCTGAACCGGCCAAAGAGCTATTTTGATTTTTTAGTTCTTAAAAATCACTTTGAAGGACAAGGATATGTGTGCATTGATACTCCTGCGAAAATGCGGCAGCATATCCAGCGGTTGGAAGATGATGCGGTCATAAAGATTCCTATTCCCAATCCCTTTGACAACGGCGTAGTGTACTTTATTCAGGCGCAGGAAGAACAACGGCAGCAGCATGAAGAGAATAAGCAAGTTATTCCCGCAAAATCGGTAGAGAAGCGTCTTAAAGCTGTACCTGGTCTTGATGCTAGTCTGGTCTTTGAACCGAAGGCAGTCTATGACGAAGGGGAGAAAAGGTTATATGCCTTTGATAAAAGTTTGGAACGTCTGCGCAGCAGAAGGTATGCCCGCCATCCTCTGCCTCAGGAAGAATTTGGTTTGCTCATTGCAAATATCGAAGGAAAATTAACTTCAGAGCAGAAATCAGTTGCTGAAGACATGATAAATAATCACGGTGAATGGTTCAGCTTGGCCATGCTGCGCATGGAAGACGATCTCTGGTTGTACTACCATCCTGAACTGCTGGGGTGGAACAACGTGTTGAAGACGTATAAATGGGAAACACAAAAATATCAGCGACAGTATAGCAACAGCAGCAGATTTACTATTAAAAAACTGCCCTCGTCAGAAGTAAAGCTAAATTTGAAAGACCTCAACACTCTATGTCCGGAGTTGATCGAGGAATTATGGACAAGACCATTTGAAGAACTTCCTTCTGAGATTAAGAGGGAGGGAAGCATCTACCTCCCGCCAGAAGGGAAAATATGGCCTGCTGGCCGCAGCGGCTTCGATAGTTGGTTCAATGTCGACTGCTACAGCTACCACTACAGGGCCTCTCGCGGGATACGCCGCGCACGGAAAAAATGAAACCATACGATCCAGATGAAGCACGGAAAATTTTACAAGGCACTTTAGAAGAGAGAATTATTAATTACGCTGAAATAAAGTATGGCAAAGGGGAGGAAGTAAAGGAAAAATTATACAAAGGGGGGTATAGAAACGAGGCTACTGATCCTTTAGAAGTTCTTGATCAAGTAGGTGGTGGCAAAGAAATGGTAGAACCAGAAGTTGTTAAGAGTATAGATGATGTTGTTGGATATAAAAAACCAAATATGCTGAAAGTTGCGGTGAAAGGGACCTGGAATCTGGCTAAGAAAGCACATGTTCATTATTTGTATTATCCGCTTGTTGGATTTTTACCAGCAAAGTATCAGGGAAAGATTGCAGAAAAGTATGGAGATAATCCGCTTCACTATACTATTTCTAATATAGCAGCGGAAACACTTGCTGTAGCAGGAGCAATAGCAGGTTATTCAATGTACTCAGACGGAAAGAGCGCAGATAGGGCCCTCTCGTTAGGACTGTCACTTGGAGTCGCGTACGGACTAATTAATCTCGTCGTTCGTGGCATTGCATCACAACAAAACAACAAAAAGCACAACGTAGAAGCAGCAGGCGGTTTTTTACTTATTAGTTTACCTATTTATGCAATACTTTGTTCTATTGCGGCGGTCAAGGCTACCAAGAACGCAATTATAGATTCTTTCTCTTCAGCATATAAAGAATTGGAACAAAACAGAGAAACAACTAATATACTCCCAGTAAGGCCCATACCTTCTCCACCAGAACCTTCTCCCGAAACTGCAGAAGCAAGATTTCTAAATACTCCTGCAATCGTAAACCCTCTTTTAATAGGGAAAGAAACACAATCGAGAATCGAAAAACCAGAAATTCTTGATGATGAGTTTGATGAAGAGTTAGAAGATTTTGACCAAAGGTTGAGAGAATCAAAAAGATCAAAGGAATAAAAATAGTTATTTCCACGCCAACTCAAACAATCTGATTCTGTAGGAAGCTTTATATAATTTTTTTGCCTTTACTACCTCATGCGGAAGGAAACCAAGAATTGGTGGGAACAAGCTAAGGAAGACTTAAAGGCTGCCAAAATAAACTACGGCAATAAGGTTTATTATGTTGCTTCTTTTCTTTCTCAACAAGCAGCCGAAAAAGCATTGAAGGCTTTATTGATTGAAAAGAACTCAAATATTCCAAAAGTGCATGATTTAGTTTTTCTTGCCAAAAGAGTACAAGCTTCCCAAGATTTAATTGATCAATGCGATAAGTTAACTTGGGTATATATCGAAACACGATATCCTGATTTTTCTGGAGAAAAACCGCATCATAAATTTACTAAAGAAACGGTAAAAGAACACCTATCAATTGCAGAGGAAATTTTAGCATGGGTAGAAAAAAAAATATAGATCAACTGAAAGAATTTAAGGAAGAAGTATCCAAAGACATTAAATTAAACAAGATGATATTGTTTGGTTCTCGTGCTACTGGAAAGGCAACTCGTTATAGTGATTTTGATCTAATCCTTGTGTCTCCTTCTTTTCGCAGAAAAAAATCTTTTCAGAGAGGGATTGGATTGTATAAACATTGGCATTTAGATTATCCTGTAGACTTTCTCTGCTACACTCCTGAAGAGTTCAACAAGTTAAAGAAACAAATAACTATCGTTCGTGAAGCAGTCAAAGAAGGCATCGAAATAAAGTGATTATCTCTTCCAAGCCAACTCAAACAATCTTCCCAGATTCAATTCAAAACAAACTACGGGCATAGTTAATTGCCAATTAGTTATGACTTGAGGATGCAGTTCTCCAATGATGCCGATTTTTTTCCCATTAATATTTATGTCTCCGCTTCTTCCGAAAATGAACGGGGGATATTCGCTTTCTTTGACCATGCATTCTAATCCCAAAGCTCGCATCAATGCTTCAAGCACTTGTCTGACCTCAGTAAAATCAGTCTTGTCATGGCATAATACTACTGAAAGATGTTCTGCTTCCAAGACGCCAGTTTCTGTATCTCCTGGAACAAAGATTCTTCCCAGTTCAAATATATTTTGAGGATATTCATGGTGCTGATTCTCGGAAAGGTTTTTCAGCAAACTGGGCATAAGAGCGTTGCGCAAATGATTATGGTCGCCGATAGCGTTCTTGAGCGGGATAGGTTCTTCGGAAAGATTCATTTTGGCAGTCAAATCATCCTTGATGGTCAGATGAAAGTTCTTGACTTCCAGCAATTGCAATCCCACCAGCAATTCTCGAACTTTCCTGCTGAATTTTTCAAAGGCGTCTTCTTCTCCAATAGTGGCTACATTGGGAATTTCTTCCTGAAAGTGTTCATAGCCGTAAGCAATGGCAATGTCTTCAATCAAGTCAACTTGATGCAGGATGTCTGCGCGATATGCTGGGACTAATGCATGTCCTTGTTCAAATCCACAGCCCATTTTTCCCAGCAATTTCGCCGCTTCTGCTTCGGTTAAGGATAAGCCCAATCGTTTGTTTAGGTAAGGCAAATCCAGTTTCATCTTTGTTGGTGTTAGGTTGGGAGTAGTTTTTGTTCCGTCAGCATATTCTAGTTTTAGAGAATAAATTTCCCCGCCCATATCTGCCAGAGCAGTTACGATCATGTTCAGGCAAGTGCTTAATACCTCAAAGTTGAATCCAGAACATTCTACAAAGACATCTTTGGTTTCTTCAGTAACGCGGCCAGTTTTATCTGAATTGATGACTGGCGGCATGCTGAGGATTTCTCCTTTTGCGTCGATGAAGAGAGGATATTTTGCTAATCCTTGCAGCAAATGTGCATATTCTTTTCCAGCTTTATGTTCTTCCAGAATTTCTGCAGCAGTCATTTCCCGGTTTGATTCTAATGGTTTAAATTTTATTTTGTTTGGCGAGTCAGCTTTGTAGGTAATGGGAAAGGTAATCTTTTCCAGGGGATAAATGCCGATAGCTGCTTTCTTTCTATTCCGCCCATAGGTTACGTGCAGTTTTTCCTGAATTTGGATCACTTGTCTGATGGTTTCTTCATCAAAATGCAGCCCCTTTATGACAGCACAGACGGTATAAGGGCGGATTCCTTTGACGGAGGGATCAATGATTACTTTCTGATTGCTTTCCTTGACTGAGTATTTTCGCAATCCGGTTTTTACGCCGATGAAGGAGCTGAAAGCGCGAGCGAAGCCTTGTTCTGAAAGTAAGTCCGGCCTTTTTGGGAAGATTTCTACGATAATTTCATTTCCTTCAACACTTTCTAAATCGGTGCCAAGCATACTAATACGATCTTTTAACTGTTCGAGAGGGAGTTGTTTTCCGACAAGTTTCTCAACAACTGCTTTATTTAACGTAACGGTAGGCATAAATAACTAAAAAGAGTGTTTTTTTATTAAATCTTGCTCTTTTACAATTTTAACACCTTATGTTGAATCTATTAATTCACTTAGTGCTACAAACAATTGAAGCGAAAGATTTATATAGTAACTTTTAGTTTACATATGTAAACTTGGAGTTAACATCTAAACCATGACGCCGAAAGAACAAGAAGTGATGCTCTTGCTATTTAAGAATTTTAGTAGTCACTACAACGCTAACACTCTTTCCAAAAAGATAGGGCTTTCCAGACCTGGAGCGTTAAAGATTGTAAAGAGCCTGAAAAAGCAGGGACTGGTAGTAAGCAAACAGTATGGAAAAGCCATTTTCTACAAAGTAAATCTTGAAAGTGATTACAATAAACAGATTGTGAAGACTTTGCTCATGGGGGAAGCTCGAGAAAAAGGCAGACGATGGCTTCATGAGTTTAAAGCTTTCTTTGAACATCTGGAGATGGCAGTTCTTTTCGGCTCTGCAGTGCGTGATTACAGCAAAGCAAATGACGTTGATATTATACTCGTTCTGGCACAGAAAAAGATAAAAGTAGTACAGGAGCTGATCAACGACAAGAACAGAATCCTAGTGAAACCAATCCATCCTCTGTGGCAGTCTCCCAATGATATTGTGAAAAATTTGGCGTTACCAGATCCGGTAATTGTAAATGCCTTGCGTTTTGGATATGTTTTACATGGATATGATCTGCTCATAGACGCCGTGCACAAAGCGCAGAAAGCTCATGGCATATTTGCTGTTCCCGAACCTGAACGGAGGTTGTAAATGGCAGAAAAAGTTGACTGGTGCTTAAAGAAAGCCAAAAAGGAATTGCAAGAGAATAAAAAGCATCGCGGCCTGGTTAAAATTGCACCGAATAGTGATATGGCGTTTAAGCATATTGATAAGGCTGACCACAATCTAAAAGCGGCTCTCTTCTTTCGGGAGAATGGTTATTCTGACTGGTCAGCTAATGCTTTGTTTTATTCAATGTACCACTGCTTCCTTGCCATATCAGCCCAATCTGGGTATGAAAGCAGGAATCAGGAATGTACGCTGGCAGTGATAGAGATGCTGAAAGAAGAAGGAAAGATTACGATTGATCAAAAATTTCTGGATATGTTGAATATTACCAAAGCAAAGAAAACAGACCATAGTATCATTACCATTAGGGAAGAATTTCAATACGGCATAGAAATTGAATACAAAGAGATAAAGGAGTTCAGAGAGTTAGTTACGTTGTGTAGCAGGTTGATTGATGTTACCAAAGGAATTGTACGATAGGATTAAAGGTGAAGATTCGTACATGCTGGAGAATTAAACTCAAAGGAGTTTATTGGTTGGTGGTTCTTTTCCGACAAGTTTCTCAACAACTGCTTTGTTTAAGGTAACTGTAGGCATAAATAACTAAAAAGAGTGTTTTTTTATTAAATCTTACTTTTTTAATGTGCTTGAATATTCTAAAATAGACAAAAAGTTACAATGACTTTCTTGTTACTTTATAGGCTCTCCCATGATAGATAGGTTTTTTTGTTGCTTCTTCTACATTAACAGGAGCAGAATTGTGCTTTTCATAGGCTACGCGAAAATCAGCAGCAAATTGTTGGTGGTCAGTAATTTTATTTTTATAAAGGGATAATGTAACCTCTCCTATACCGGTTAGCTTTGGCCAAGTACCGGTATGTTCAACATGCGGCGTGACAGAAACATAGGCAGCTAATCCTCCATTACTATTTCTAAACTCAATTGGTCCTTCGTTAGGGGGCGCTAGTAAATCTACTATTTCAACAACTGTTTGATAAGGTCTAAGACAATATTTATTTGCTAAGCTCCTACACACGTCAGCCAATCCTTCCATCTCTCTTTTATAATCTTCAGTTTCCTTATTAGGCATTCCCATTCTCTTAACCTCCATTAACGTATTTACTCTAAATGTTGTGGTTCTTTTAAATCTACCTTTTCATTTCAACCACAATTTCATTTCTATGATTTGTTTCAAATCGTTTTTGTTTAAGGTTATAGTTGGCATTTCAGATACGTTTTTTGATGATATTAAGCACTTCAGGAATTTCTATAACTCCGTCTTCTGCTGTAAAGTGCCCTTTATCTTTTTCTATAATTACTTTTGCTCCTAATTTTTCTTCAAAGGTTCTTTGATTTTCTTTTACATAACCATACGGTTCATTGCTTGATAACAGTACAGTAATTTTACCTATCTTTTGTTTAATTTTATTAAAATCAATAGTTCTATTAATCCATGGATCAGCTATCTCTTTAACTTCTTCATCTTCTAAATTTCCTAACGTAAACCACCCAGCAACAAAAACTATTCTTGGAATTTTACCCTCGAAATTTTCTTTTTCTATATATCGAAGAATAGTTTGACATCCAATGCTATGTCCGATGAAATAGGTTTCTTCATCTAATTTACCTACTACTTTCTTTAAATGCGAAACCCACTCTTCTATTTGAGGTTCAGAGGAGTCGGGCATTGAAGGAACTATTACTTTAAATCCTATTTTTTCTAATTCTTTCTTCAACCAAGGATACCAATCTCCCTTAGGATTTCCGTCCCATCGGTGAACAATTATTGCTCTTTTCATTTTAACCACAGTTTCATCTCGCGGATCTGCTTAAGATCATTTTTATTGAGATCTCTTATATCCGTAATATTCCAATATTCTGAAATAATTCTACCCATTCCCTGTCCCCAAGCGAGAATAGGGCAATCAAAGCCTAATAAAGTCTTAGCTACTTCTGGACGAAAGATGCCTGCGCCGCCCAGTTCTACCCATTGCTTTTTTACGGGATGAAATACATCCACTTCCATTGATGGTTCTGTGTATGGGAAATAAGCTGGACGCATCCTTACTTTTGTAAATCCCATCTTTTTGTAAAATTGAGTTAAATATCCTTTCAAGTGTTTTAGATTAGCGTTCGGGTCAATGACCGTTCCCTCAACTTGGTAGAACTCAAATAAATGCTTCCAGTCCAGAGTCTCATTGCGAAAGACTTTACCGACGGCAAAGAATTTGGCCGGCAGGTCTTCTTTTTTGAGTTTAGCCAGAGTTTGCGCGGAAAGAACAGTAGTATGAGTCCTTAATAGGATTTGTTCAGTTTCTTCTTTGGAAAATTTGTATTTCCAACCGGTACTTCCCGTATCTGCGCCATTTTCGTGCACTTCTTTGATTTTCTTCCAGAGTTCCGGAAGTTTAGCTTTTCCATGCAGATAGAACGTGTCCTGCATCTCTCTGGCGGGATGATCTTGCGGGACGAATAAAGCATCCAAGTCCCAGAAGGCAGACTGCACATAATTGCCAGTCATCTCTTTGAAACCCATTTCCAGCCAGATTGATTTAATGTATTCGATCGCTTCGTTTTCGAAATGTTTTTTTCCAGCGTATCTTTGCGGTACGTTGATCTCCACGTCATAGGCCCTGAACTTGGTTTGTTTCCAAGTGCCGCTTTTGAGCATGCCGGTAGTCAGTCGATTTATCACTTCTTCCTGCAGATCCATGGAAGCTACTTTTTTCCCTAAATCGGTTAAGGTAACAGTTGTTTCTTTGACATCTTCAACTTTCAGAAATTCTTTTCTTCTTTTTAATTCTTCAAAGAGTGCTTTATCATTTCCATATAAACTGGTAATTTCGAGAGGAAAATTTTTTTCCATGAATAATTCTTCGGGCGATTTTTCTTTCTGCAATTTTTTTCCCTGCTCAGTGAGTTTGATCTGCAGATTTTCTCCTTTGGCAACTTCGATAGCATTTTTCTTTCGTAACAAGCCGATACAGGCATTCACTTCCTCTCGGGAGAGCTTGGATTTTTTAGTGATAACATTCAATCCTTTGAATTCATCTGATAAGGCATTGAGGAAAGATTTTTCCGGCAGACCTTCTTTCAGATACAGGAGTCCATTTTTATCTAAGGAAACTATTTTTTTAGTGGTTGAAGAAATGGTAAGGAGTTGTTTGTTTTCCAGCCACTGCAGGGCGCGCATGACTTCGATTTCTTGCAGTTTACTCTTTTTGATGATCTGCTGGAAGTCTTGTTCCTCTAAAAGTACTGGTAGAACCGCCCGTTCAAAGTGGTGCAGTTTGAGGATGAGTTTTTCTATGTCCATTAGAAGATTTAGAAAGGCGGATTATTTATAAATTATTTCAAGGAGTAAAGCTGGCGTGGCGCTTTTTGAAAATTTCCTATCCACTGGACAACCACTGGACAACTCTCAATAGCTTCTAAATCTTCAAAATTTTCTTGTTTTAACTCTTCTTAACATACCCACTCCCGCACTGGACAACTTCGGCTGGAACTTATAAACAACCTCATACCCCAGTATTCCAGCAGCTCAAAATGAGTTGTGCCTCACTGAGCAGGGTTCTGCCAACAGAATTCAGCTCAGGTTGAAATAAGATCCGAAAGGAAGAGGTCATATAAAATGACACAAACAAATGCGGGAAATTTCCCGGAAAAAAAATTTAGGGCAGGCG
>CAYIEF010000013.1:0-25830 GCA_964362365.1 uncultured Methanosarcinales archaeon
GGGCAACATAGACACCATTTTCATGGAAGGATGGATCACTGGTCAGAACTACGTTTTGTCTATTTGGCAGTGGACGGAATTTTTTTGGAATCGATTCATAGGTGACACAACCCATGATGATGGGATGATATTCAGTCAGTTTCTTAAAATGAGCAAAATCTTCTTTGATAAGCTTTTCATTCTTCTTTTTATCTTTATGCCAAGGGAGCTTTCCTTCTACTCCTATCACATCATTCTTTGACACTGCTGCGATCATAATTATTTCTGGTTTTCTCATGTTATCTCCTCCTTTAGACTGCAACCGTTCCTTTAATAGCAGGATGCGGGTTATAATTCTTCAATATATAATCTTCATACACTAACTTTTCCAATGGTTTAGAAGCAATCTCTAATTGCGGCAAATCTCTTGGTTCACGAGAAAGCTGCTGCAACACTAACGGGATATGGTCCTTCAATATTTCTCTAGGATCTTCCGGAGGTGCGTTCTGGAAAATCCACGATAAAACTTCTCCGTACTCCTCTTTGTTCTTGATGTTACCTATTTTTTCTTTAAGCACGGTTACATACTGTTTGTAGAAGTCCGCCCTTTCACCTGTGCCGCAGTAAAGATGAGAATCGCCAAAGCTGTGTACAAACCATCCTGGCTTAAGACCTGTTTCCTGTGCCAGCATCATGGTGAGCATAGAATAGCTGGCGATATTGAATGGTACTCCTAAAAACATATCAGCAGAACGCTGGTAGAGCTGACAATCTAACCTATCATCCTGCACATTAAATTGGAATAACAAGTGGCAGGGAGGAAGAGCCATTTTCGGCACATCAACGACATTCCAGGCGCTGACAACCAGCCGGCGTGAAGCAGGATTTTTTTTAATCGCTTTAATAACATCGGTGATTTGATCTATATGTCTTTTTTGATACAAACCTGATGAGTTCTCATACGTAAACGCTTCCAATTTTCTCCATTGGTAACCGTAGATCGGTCCAAGGTCGCCATTCTCGTCCGCCCAAGGATCCCAGATATGCACTCCTTTTTCTTGCAACGAGCGCACATTCGTTTCTCCGCGTAAAAACCAGAGCAGCTCCTCAGTTATCCCTTTTGTAAACAGTTTTTTTGTGGTGAGCAAGGGAAAACCTTCTGATAGATTATACTTGCTTTGGTACCCAAAAAGAGAAATCGTGCCAACTCCAGTCCTTTCTCCAGGCTTATATCCTGATGCCGGATCAGATAAGACCGCACGAAGATGATTTAGATATTGTTTCATAGCCATAATCAAGAAAAATAATCTCTTTAAAACCATTTAGGAGCTGAGAAATAGCAATTAAAATTCATTATTACTTTGAAGTAGAATAACAAATCTATCGTGAACTTTTTTCTCCTTTCATTTCCAAATACTTTTTGGCGCTAAAAGGATAATGTTTAGCATTCAGCATTTGTGAATTTATCAACATATTTTGTTGTTTTCCCCATTCTTTATCGGAATGCTCTTTCATATATTGAGCCCAGTATTCTACAAAAAATAAGCGTGATTCCCGATTATCCTGCGAAACTTTCAACTTAGCCATATTCATACCTGATTAATTCTTTATACTTTTTAATCTTTTCCTTGTCAAGATGATCCTTGAAGAATTCTTCTAAATGCCGAGCATCTTCCAAATCTTTGTCAGAACCAAGATAACATTTCTTAAAGGCAATTTGTTTTTCCAAGGAAGAAATTTTGATAATTCCCTCTTCCGTTTCAACTTCAATTATCTCAGCGAAAGCATCCCAGTCTAACCTATTTTTAGGAAATTTAACTTCTAAGTTAGGAATAGTTTGCCACTTCCTTGCAAAACGGATAGCAATATTATCTTTCAAGTAGCTATAAACATCATCATCGCTTTCTGCGTTTAAGCACCAGAATCCTGCTTCTTTTAGTTCGTGATACATTCTAATGAACTTTTCTTTTTCTAGGAGCTTGATAAACAGGTCTACATCTTCTGTAGCTCTAGATCTTCCTAATAGAATAGCGACATAACCGCTGATAATAACGTAATCAACATATTTTTCTAAGATCTTGATAAAGCTAAGAACAAATTTATCTAATTCATTTACCGGCTTATCAAGTTTTATTTTTTTTTCGTCAATCCATTCCATACTATTTCCAGAACAGCACTACTATTAAAATTTAACCAATAATTTCTAAAGTCTTCTCCCGACTACTTTCCCCCAACTTTATCCTTACTGAAAGTTTGAGTTCTTTCTTAAAAAATTTTATCAATTCTGCATTAGCTTTGCCTTTTTCCGGAGCAGCTTTGAGATATAATTTTAATTTTCCCTCTTCTTCCTTCAATTCCGTCCTGCCAGCATGGGGAATAACTTTGATCTTTATTTTTCCATTTTGAATATACTTACTGATGTCCATGGAGAATGCTATTGAAAACGTACCAGCGCAGCCAGGCCAGGAAAAATGCGGCTAGAAGGACATTTAACAAGGTAGAATAGAGAGGATAAAAGATCAGCGCTTTTTTGATGGGAAGAAGGATGACCGTGGCGATCAAGGCGCTTACAGTTACAAATAAGACTATTAACAATGCTTTTTTCCATTGTTTCTTGAAAGTGCTAAATCCTGCGCCAATTGAATCCCATACTTTATAAGATTTCACAAAGTGATGGTAGATGAAGAAAATGATGACTATAAATAAAACAACCATGTAAAATAAAGCTGCACCGTCAATGATTAAGCGGATATTTTCCATCAGGTTGCTGTGAGTAAGATAAAATACGGGCATAAGCTTTGGAGGGATATTAAGCAGCAGCATCATCACTAATTTTACAACTAACATTGTGGCAAAGAAGATGATAAAAGGCACCAGTAAAGACAGATTAAGCAGATTCCAGCGCCAATAATTGTTCTTGGTTACTTTTTTCCCTTGCAGGTAATTCCAAATCCGTGCTTGAGAATACGAAAATAAGAAGACTGAACCAATTGCTAAAATAACTATTCCCATCAAAGAAGTGATAAGAAACCATTTCAATGAAGCAAGGAAAGGAGCTAATTGTTCTGGATTCAGCGAAAGCAGCATCTGCTGCAGTTCTTCGGTAGTACGCCCTTGCAATAATTCTAGAGAACGTTGCTGCGTATAGGAAGAAAACCAGGTGAAGGAAAAAATGATGAGAGAGAGTGAAACAAGATCAACGAGGAACGTCGTAGCGAATTGTTTTCCTAACTTGAAGGAATCAAGATAGTGCTGGATGTTTTTGTTCATGGTTTATTGTTACGATACGCCATAAATGTATATAAACATTTCTGAAAGGAAGTTACAAATTACAGACTAATTTTCTCAATTCTTCAGTTAATGCACCAAAATTAGAGGATGATCTCTCAGGCGGCACTTCTGAGTTGTCCTCCAGAAATTCTTCTATATGAGCATCCAGCTCGTTTATATTTGAAATAATGTCTCCCTCTCGTCCTTGAGATTTCAATGCAATAATCTCCAAGAGCTTCTTTGCTACAAAATGAGGGATAGATTGGTTCAGTTTTTTTACTGCTTCACTAAAAATGATGGGAGGAACAGTTTTTTTTGTGCACTATCCATTTAGCATTATAGAAAATCACTTTAATAATCGTAAGATTATCTAAGCTAAAGTGATTTTCTTATTAGGAAATAACTGTAGGAAAGCTTTTCGTAAAACTACGAAAATTAAAGTTATTTCCTATAACTAAGCCTCGATACACATAGAGATACGTTTTATAGGTAACGTGGTTTCCTGTTTTTATATACTTTAGATAATTTTTTCTGCACAATGATTTATAATGAAGATATAGAGATTTTGGATTAAAACGTTCTACTGCAAATCTTTTAAAAACTTCATTTTGCTTGCCGTAATAGACAATATCGCTCATCAACCATTCTATCGTAGTGGGATTAGAGACGGAAAGCATTCTAACATATTTGAAAATATCAAAACCAGAAATATCTATGAAAGCTCCTTTAGGAGCACAAGGCCTTCCTTCTTTGTTAAGAGTAATGCCGATTACTTCGCCGGGCTTATCTATTTGGATATATTCTTGCAAAGGTCTTACGAAAACGAAACGGACGTCATAGTCACTATTCTTGCTATCCATTCTCCAGGCTCTGCTTCCATTTTCTACGGCAAAGAGTATTTTGATATTATTCCCTGCTTCAATATCTTTGCAAATAGCTTTGATTTTCTCTTTCATAAGGGGTTGATATAAAAAGTAAATTTTATATAAATATTGCTGAGGGTTTTTCTAATTACAACTAAGAACTTCCGAGAATTACGCTACTACCTTACACAAAACTTCTGAATCATTCAATAAAGAGGAAGACTCCCTGATTACATTCTGGCCTCTTTCAACTACTTTATTCCTCCATAATATCTCAAACAAGAGCTGAATAAAGATAACATTCCCTTCCGTCCGTATTTTAAATTCCCATTTTTTGACGTTTCGCAATAAATCCTTCTCAATGGAAAACATCTTTGATGCAGCAAAAATTTGTACCCCGGTAATAAATCCTTCCTTGTCGATATCTAAAACTATATCTTCCAGTTCAAGAGAATGATCGTAATCTCTGCCCTTCACTTTAAAGAAGAGTATGTCATTAGCATAATCATAATCCATTTCTCCTTTTCCTTTTGCATCAAGATGTTTTATTTTCATTTTATTTTTGGAACCTGCTCAGCAAGATAAAAAGTTATTATCTCTATATGTTGCGGTGTAATTTTGAAGATTATGCGCAGATAACCTTTCTTCTTCCTGAAGAAAGCAGCATAATTATTATTTTGCTGGATTCCGACTAATAAAGGACTTTCTTCAGTTAATAACATTATAAGCGTATCATCTTTATATACTTTTCTTTGCATTTGGCTTAACCTGAAATAAGCATGGGAATTAACTTTTATTCGTCCCTTATACTTTGAAAGAAGATTCCTAAATTCTAGAGTACTTACTTCTTTAACTACTCTTGTTGAAGCCACATTCCGCCAAGGCAACATTCTCATTAAAAGGATTACGCTTCTCTAGAACTACCAATCAGTATTCCTGTTGATTTCACCATGGCTCACGGTAACGCTGGCAGCATCCTGCCCGGAACGTTCCCAGTTGACTTTGCCTACAGAGGAAGTGACCACGTTAAAGCAGACATCTTCCACATCTTCACCGCCAGGTACAAACCGTACCGTTCTAGGAGCTTGGTTCCATCTGATACAAGCTTGATCATAAACATTGATCGAGTATTTAATGATAGCATCTCTATCTGATGCGCCGTTCTGCAATTGGATAGGAGAAGCGATGTTGCCGTTCAAGTTATACATCGGCACCGCGCCAGGATAGAGGAAGACGTTGAATGACACCGCAACACCATTCTCATCCACTAAAGGGGTTAATGCCTCATCCTGCGGCGAGGATACCGCCCATGTTACTTTATAGAAATATCCTTTCAAAGGCCCATCACTGTCAGCTTCATTATCACGATCTTGATCAGCATAACAGAAATTATCATCAACACAGACTTGCCGGCTGTCACAGATAAATAATTCATCCGATTCTTCATCAGGATTCTTATGGCAGAGGATTGGAGAGGCTTCTGGCGAGCGTTCCATCTGGATGGAAGCGACAGCCTGATATGTTCCAGAAGCAGTTTTTATCACCGCTTTTCCTTCCGGCTCGATATCCTGCCAATGGTTAGCGCCTTCTTCACATATCGCTGAAGTGAACCATGTTTCTGCCAGTAATGGAGCGAAAGCCCTGTCCATGTCACTTCTCCAGCTTTTGTAAAAGTCTGCTTCCCCGAAGAGAAGATTGCTTATGGCAGGATAGGATTTGAGGTTGTTGGAGATGGAATATATCGATTGGATAGCAGAACTTATACCAGCAAGGGTTTCTTCCGTCTCTAATTCTTCTAATGCTTCCGCGGTTTCATCTTTATTTAATTTGTTGCTGAGATCGTCTTCTGCTTTTTTTGCGAGATTTTCTTCTTTAATAATCTCTTCATTTACTTTACTTAGTTCTTTTCCTAATTCTTCTTTTTTTACTGCTAAAGTATAACCTTCAGCATTCACCTTCTTAAATTGATCAGTAATCCTTTTTTTCTTCTCTTCATCGGCCTCCTTAGAGTATTCCAACGCAAGTTTATTCTCCTCAGTACTCACTACTTCAATCCTCAGTTGTGTATCAGCTAAGGTTTGTGCTATAATTTCCTTCTCATCTGTTAATTCCTGTAATCTAGGATTAGTAGGACTGCTGACCGATCTCCAATTATCATTCACTTTCATAGCCTCTATAGTAGTTCCTGTTTTAGCATCTTTCACTTCATAGATAGGTTCTCCTTGCTCGGTTTTTTTCCCTGATTTAGTGATAATTGTATCAGTTTCGCCTTTTTCATCTACAAGTACAATACCATTCTTTCTTCCCGTCCTAAGATCAAATAATTCTATCTGTTCTTTTTTACGGTCTGCACCAGTTCCTTCATACTCGTAATCTGTTAAATAGGTCTGCGATTTTCCGTCCGCATCAGTAAAGGTGATCTCTCCACCGGTAGGAACCCAACAGCCGCCTTTGGTCGCACATCCAGAGACTCCTTCACTATAATAATCTGCTTTTCCGGTCTCTGTTCCCGTCGCGGTAATTCGCTGGAAAGTTTCTTCTTCATAATTTACAGCAGTCAAAATTCCTTTGTCTAATTGTAAGAATCCGGAAGGCTCGCCTTCTTTCCCAGGCAATTGGATTCCTTCTTTAAGGCTGGCTAAACTATCGGCGCTGGTGATGGACTTGCCTTTCGGAAAAGTATAGCTTGAATCGCCTACTTTGATCGTTCCGTCTGTTTTTTGAGCGGCTACTATCTGACCGTCAACGATGACATAACTTTCAACAATCTTATCATTTGCAAACCGTCTTGCGGTACGCACACCTTCTTCATTTGCTTTTTTATCTACTCGTACTTCTCCGCCTGAGCCTTGTATGACAAATTGTCCGGTAGTTTTTCCGGGGTCTACTTCATAGACACTTTTGACTTTACCAACGCTTTCTTCAAGGGTGGAATAACTTGCTCCCACTTTACCTTTTATGGTTGAGTCTATTTTTGGCTGAGAAACTACTTGGTCTCCTTCTTTTAATTGAACTTTAGTTTCTTTGTTAGCTTCTTCTAATTTTTCCTGAATTTCAGCAGCTTCTCCCACCAACGCTTCACTCCTATCAAACCATGCCTTTCCTGCACGAGCTTCTTTACTTCCAAACAAAAACTGCCAGACTTTACATCCTATTCCGCATTCTTCAACAACCGTTTCTTCATCATCTGTTTCCTGCGCAATTACAAAAATCGAACTAAGGAACAGGAAAAGTACAAATAGATTCACTGTTTTTTTAATCATGCTATACCTTCTTTTCTGTTATTATGAACAAAATCTTTATATATAAGACTTTCTTTCTGAAGATTATGAAAAGGAAAATTGTTTATGCAAAAAAGGACGTTTGGGAGCAGATTAAAGAGTGGCAAAACGATCCCGAGTTCCTGAGAGCCGCTTTTGAGTTTGTGCGTTATCATACTGGAAAGTCAAGATAATAGCTTTTTCTTTAAATCTTCATAGCCCATAAACTTAGGAGAGTGTAAGTCTAGGATTTGATTAACAATTTGATATGATTTCAAGGAAAGTTCTGAAAGCATAGTTGATTCATCATCACTTACAACAATGTCCATTTGCTTGAGGGATGCTGTCGCTACAATCAACAGATCATTTTGCATTTCCTTGAAGCCCCAGGAGCCGCCTAGTTCACGATAAGTTGCATAATAATTTTGTGCAAGTGCTACTAACAATAATCGTTTCATAACTCATCAACTCCCTGCCCAACGGCAAAGATATAACCACATAAAAGGAAGTCCCATTATCTGAGACTGTTGTCCTGCTTTTTGGGACGATTGTCCTAATTTCTTGGACAGGGTCTTTTTCATCATTTTATTTTTATTCCTTTTTTTATTGCTTCTTGAACAACCCCTAATTCATTTTTTTGTTCATGAAATTCTTTCGGCGTTAGGCATACAAAATCAACAGGATAGTCTAAATTCCACTTCATATACAATGCTGGAGCGCGACTCAACCTCCTTTTCCCGATAAATCCTTTTGAAACAAGCAAGAGATCAACATCGCTACTCCGTTTTATTCTCCCAGTTGCGCGCGAACCGAAGAGGTACATCTTGTCTATAGGTATATCACTAGATACTTCTTCAGCAAAACCTCTCAAGGCTTTAACTAAAATCCTAGTTACGATACAGATCACCTTTTTCTGCCATTATGAACAAAATCTTTATATATAATACTTTCTTTCTAGAACCCATGAAAGCTAAAACTGGAAAAAAAGATATTTGGGAGCAGATTAAGGAACACCAAAAAGATCCAGAGTTCATTCGTGCTGCATATGAATTTATTAGGTTAACCACTGGTAAGTCATCTCTTAAGTAATTTTTTAAATTCTTCATAATTGATGAAGAGAGGATTTTTAATTTGTTTGATTGAATTTACGAGAGTATATGTTCTTAAGGCTTGTTCGGATTGCATAGTTGCTTCATCATTGCTTACTACAATATCCATCTGTTTAATTGATGCTGTTGCTACAATTAATAAATCATTTTGCATCTCCTTGTAACCCCATGAGCCACCAAGCTCACGATATGTTGCATAATAACTTTGGGCAAGCGATTCGATTTCTTTATTTAAATCAACAGTCCTTTCTTTAACCAAAAAATCGTATAAGCTCAATAAATCTATGCGTAAATTACTGCCTTCAATCTTTATTTTTTTGGGAGTAGCTCTTAATTCTTGTCGAACAATTTTTGATCCAAAAACAACAATACCTTTAGAGGTTATTAAAAGATCACGAAACTTACTGATATGAGGGTCAACAACCAACTCTCCATAAATATTTGTATCTAAGAGCAATTTTCTCATATCACATCCTCACCGACCGCATCACAATACTTTAATCCGCCATTGCTGAAATCTTCGATAACTGTGGTTAGGAAGTCAACAATCTTCTCTAAAGTGCCAAATATTTCCCAGATATAATTAGCGTAGGTGCAACCGCCTGATGCCGTATTGCTAGCAGCACAAATTATACCGCAGGTTACAACGGTAGCAGTATGGAGTATCGCAAATGGATCTGCCACTGCTCTGGACAATCCACCTATAACTTTATCAAAAAAATCAGAAAATGGAATAAGATACCATAATTCTCCAACTACATATTTACATACCAGTAAATCCTCCAGCTCTTCACACATGCTGACTGTTGCCAATCCTGAACGAACTTCATTTTCCAGACAGGCAATCTTTCTACATTTAATCTGCCTAAATTGGTCTAAGTTCTTAATTATTCCAGGGATACAAAGGCTGGCAAAGGAAAGGAAAAGATTTTCCCGGACATCGCGGGGCGCAGAATAACCATATTGATCAGTTCCCGGGATTTTCTCATGAGGATTGTAACCTTTGGCCAGCTTATCCCCTGGCGCTTTGAGCAATTCCACTTTGTATATTTCTAAGATGTAGGCCTGCCAGTCACTATACCAGCCTAATGATCCGCCGCTTTGCGGCCGGCAGGTGAGAACTTCGAGGATGATGTCAAATATTTCTCCGCCTGATTTTGCTCCTGTCGTTGCACTGTGGAAGCCGAAACAAGCAAGAATTCTTTCTGCTTCTCCACCGACGGGATTAGCTTTCAATGCTTCCGTTCCGCCTTTAGCCGGACCTTCAAAGATTTCCGCCACCTTCATGATAATATTATATATCTGCACTAAATAGTCCAGCCACTTCAATATTTCAGCTAAAACACCTATAAAATCCCAGGCAGCGTTGATATCATCTCTTGCTTCCTGAATGACCTGATCTAAATTCTCATCCTGCGCGCCTAAGGTAGAAAATGCAAACGGAACGAGAACAGTAACCTGCTGCACTTCTGCAGCTCTTACTGCATTCTTGCCAACCTGTGAGAAGATCTTGAATGTACATACATATTCAACTTCCTGTTTGACAAATTCGGTTTCTTCTTTCTGTCCGATCTGGAATAACGATCTTCCATCAAACGGCTCAAATTCAATGATCACATTCGGGCTGGGAGCATAATCCCCAACTGCAGAAACTCCGCCATACAATATCGCTCTACTGATTACCGGCGCACTTACGGCCGGTGCATCTGCTTCTGCTTCCGGAACAGCACAGTTCACTAACTGAATATCCAAAGCGCGAACATCGCTCACATCAGCACTCAATAGAACCTTAAACGGCAATCGAGTATATGTCAATGGCGTGGTATCCAGATCGATAAATGCTCCTACCCCGCCAAGAGGAGTTACTTTTTTCACTTCCCAGAAATCTGGATTCTCTTCCGTGGTCAATCCCAATATATCAATAGTTATAGCCGCTCCTTCATCACTGCTTCTAAACCTCTTGGCATGCTGAGGCTGGTCTTCAGCTAAAGGCCAGCTTACTGCATCATTGCCAGCGGTATCTTGGACACGGACATCTACTTCCAAGCTAGATTCTGGTCCGCTCTTGATAGCATCCGTTTCTAATGCACATTCCCATCTTCCTTCAACTTTGGTGCAATCCTTATCAGTAAAAATAACCCAGCCATCTTCATCGATAAATTCATTGGCAGGATATTTGTTTTCTGCATCTAACAATAAATCCTGAACGTTCACTAACACGCGCACACCGCTCGCTTCAGAAACTTTCAATACTAACTTAAAGCGGTCATTGCTCTGGAAATAATCTTTATCACCTACTTCAGATACGCCGAACACTTCTAGAGATTCCACTTTCGGTCCCGTATTATCAGCCACAAATTCAGATTCCGGAGCAAGACCTTCGTTGCCAACATTATCTTGGAAGCGGGACAAGCCGAAAGTCAAAACACCTTCATTGATCTCTTCATCAACATCCCAGTAACATTCTAAAATACCTTCTACTTCTTCACAGGCAGTTGCTTCAGCAATATTGCTTAATCCAAATCCCGCTAGATTAGCGCGGATACCATCTTTGCTTATGCCAGCACCCTGGTCTTCTACTTTCAAAATGATTCTGTTCTCACCGCTTTTAAGATAACTTTTTCCTTCAAACTGCCGTACTGTGCCAAAGAATTTGATGGTCGGCGCAGAACTGTCGACCACGAAAGAGGAAGACAAACTTTTCTCAGCAACATTCCCTTTTTCATCTCCAACTTTGACTAACACCGTTACTGTTCCAGCAGGATTTACACTCACGCTCTTCCAAGCGCAATGCCATAAATCATCAACATCAGCATCTGCTTCACAGCTGGCTTGATCACCATCTAAATCAGCCTGCTGTGAATAGCCGGTTACAGTAGGAACACTTTTTTCTACCACATCTACTTGTATATCGGTAGAAGAAGCGAATTGTCCGATGAATTGCCCATATTTAGTAAAATTAAGTTCGTTTCCAATAACCGGTTTGACAAAATCAGCAAAGAAAGATACAGAAGGACTGAACGAAACATGGCCAAGATTATCTTCGGCGCGAACTTTCAATCGTTTAGTTCCTTCACCACTTAAGTCAGCTTGTAAGATTCCTTCATATCCAGCGTCACTCACATAACTAAAGGTTTCTTTTCCTGCCGCAAGATCTATCGTTTGCAGAACCGTTCCAGTATCACCATCGATAACATCAATCTTTTTCAATCCGGCAGAAGGAACTCCTGCTTTTTTATCGTTCACGGTAAAATCAATATTTACCTTTCCCTCTTTACCCTGGCTCACTTTACTGGGAGAAAAAAATATCTGCGGCGCTGAACCATCTGCTTTAATGACCTCTCCAGAAGAAGCGCTTTCTTGTTTTAAGGCAGCGCTGAGGAAAGAATAAATAACTTGGAAGGCATATTCTCCTTCCTGAATTCCGTCAGTAAGCGGACTGATGTATTTACACAATACTCCTAAGGTGCTGGGCGAACAGGAAGTAAAGGAAGCTTGATTGTCGCCAATCTTGATCTTGACATCTACCGGTTTAACACTGGTATTGCTGGTTCCCGCACCTGAGATCAATGCTTCAACCGTCCAGACATCGCCTTGCGCATCAAGATGCTGCGGGATTCCTGCTTCTCCCTCATTCTTAGTTATCTGCACCGACGCAGCTAACGCGCTGGCAGAATACACCGGCATGCTCAGCACCAACACTACCATAAATAAGCCGATCATGCTCCAGATGTTTTTCGCGTTTCGTTGCTTCATTTTATATTTTTAGTTATTATTCAAAGACCGGCTCCAGCTGCGGCCGCAGTTGTTGTGATAAATTGCCTAAAGCGGCCATGACATTTAAGTCTTCCAATATACGTACATGTTCCTCTTCCGGAACTCCCTCTAAATTGAAAGTTAAAGCCGTAAAGGTAATTTTATCAGCGCGGTATAATTGCTCAGGAGTAATAGTCAGATAGGTTTTAGGCTGATCCCATTGCAATCTTCCCAATAATAGTTCATCTAAAACTTGCTGTTCGTAGGTAAAACAAGTTTCAGGGATAGGTATAGGAAGCCATAAGCCGCCGGTACAACGTTCTTCTTCAGGTATGATCAATTGTTTTGAACTGGTAACTAACGCTGTCACTTCATAGATACCAGGCACTAATTCTAATGAAGCAGTTCCTTTTCCTGTTACGGTTGCGGCGGAAGAAAATTCTTCGCTAAAGATTCCCGGCAGCGTATCAGAAACGCGCTTCAGCATCACGACGGCAGTTTCATCATCTGTCAATGGTTTAGCCAAATTCAAGAACGACCAACTGTGTTGTTCATCTAAGGATTCAGGCGAATAGGTATAAACAGAATTTCCAGGAGCAGCAAATAATCCTTGAGTAAAACATTCTTTATTTTTACCATCCTCATCAGCGATGCATTTTTCCAAACTTTTCTTGCGCACCGACATATTGACAAACACTTTTTTGTGCATGGGAATAACCAACTCAGGAGAACCTGCAACAGCATAGCCCAAGGTGCCGGATGTCTCTCTAAATCTATAGGTATCGACGGGATAGAAATTAGTCAAGTATTCGTCTTTGACAAAGGAAGCAACTCCTCCATAGACGGCAGGATACTTACTCTCAAAGACCCCTTGATGATTGGTTTCTCCCAGGTCGCAGTCGTCCTGTTCAGGGATGGAAAATCCGATCTGCACTGCTTCTAGGGGTTCGAGATTGCTGCTGTCTACCACTAACGTTTTTACTAATTCCGTATTGCGCTTGTCAGGATCGCAGACCATGCTTTGCTGTTCTGCAGCTACAGGCGCAGGCTGAGTATATCCTTCGGTGGGAATCTGATTGTTTCGCAAGTTAGATTCAAGAGCGAAGGCAAAAGTAAATCCTCTTCCTTCCAAGGCATTTGGATCACGCAGGGTAACTAACACAGGATAACTTAAGTCATAGGTGGAATAATATCGGTGGATGTCTAAGGGAATTTTTGGGATAGGATCTACTAAGGGACCAGAAAAGATGGTTGGCATTATGTTTCCACCTTTATCGTTCATATCAAAATAAGTATCCCAGCCGAAGTAATCAAAATTCACTTCCATGCCTTGTCCTGTTTCAAGAGGAAGGATCATGTTGTCATAATGTTTTTGATGAAGATCACGGAAATTGAGAGTGACCCCTTCCTGCTGAGGATATTCGAAGCGGTAGAAATTAGTGCTTCCTAAGTAGCGCAGCAAAGGAACGCTGGATGAAAGTAAGCTTTGTGTTTTTAATTTCACATCTGATTCCGCCCAGATCACCGGAACTGGCTGGTTAAAAGTCATCTGTTCCATCGGCGGCAAGCGGTTGTAATCAACACCAGCATAGGCAGTGAGCAAATCAAGTGCTTGTAGTTCCAAGAAGCTATGGTTCTTTTCAACCGCGGCAAGTTCGGCAGCAGTATCATAGATCTGTTTTAAGCGGATGGGCACCGGCACATAGAATTGGTTCATCCCTGTTTTGGCATCACCTTTGGTTGCTTCCACATCCATCTTCAGCCAGAAATTCACACTTTGATCGGCAACCGTAACCTGTATTTCTTTTAAATTTTCAGAACCTTCTTGTAAAGCAGGAGCATTCACCACAAACCCTTCTGCTTCAAACGCTTGGTAATCTGCAAGACATTCAGCGATATTTTCTTCTGCAAATCTTGATAGTTGAGATTCAATACTAAGTTCTGGATCTTCTTCCTTGTATAAGGCTGGTTTTTTAGAAGAGTAGGAAACTTGCGGATTTTCGTTAGGTAAAACGTTGTAATGCCAATACGGCACTTTGATCGGTTCGAGATCGATACCATCAGCATTGGTTGGATCGTTGGCAGAATATTTCCCGGCTAATTCAGGATAGATATAACCACCTTGTTGCCCCAGAACTAACAACCCACGTCTTCCCACTTGAGCCAGACAATTTTCGGTATAGGCTTGCAGAGGCTGAAATTCCTGAGGAACTGCTGAAATAATGGGCTCTCCTTCCGCAGTTAATTCTTCTTTAGTGGCTACTTTGGTTATGTACAAAACACCCGAAAATAGGAATAAAATGACTATGCCGATAATGATAAAAATCGTCACCTGTCCTTGTTTAGAAGGAATTGACCTGATAAGATTATGGAAGCTACTAAAACTACCACTAGAGCTACCTCTTTTTTGCTTCATTCTATCAGTAATCAGGAAAGAATTAGGGTATATAAAGATTGCGGGTTGGTAAAAGGAAAATAAGAATAACTATATTTTCTGAATAATACAAATGTTTTTATATTGAACTTTTCTAATTAGTAGAATGGAAGAAAAGAGATTTGAAGAACTCATGCAGGAACTTGAGAATCTCATAGAAAAAAATCGGAAATTATCTCTTCTTTTTTAATTGTTCTTCAACCCATAAAATCTATCCCTAATTCAGATTCCAACTCCTCTTTCTTCTGTCCGAAATAGGTGTTTTCTTCCCCAAAAATCTGTTCCGAACTGACGCCAGTGACAATAACCATGGTCCTAATGGTCTTATCTAAGTCTTTGTAGATCTGTGCTCCCCAGATGATCTTCGCCTTGGGGTCGAGGCTGCTGGAAACGGTTTCAACAATTCGCCTGGCTTCGTCCAGAGTCAAATTTTCACCGCCAGAAATGTTGATGAGGGCGCCTGTAGCGTTGGAAATGTCTACGTCAATAAGCGGGTTGTCAAGAGCTTTTTGCACTGATTCATCTGCGCGGTTATCTGCATCTGATTCCCCAACTCCTATCAAAGCAACTCCGCCTTGTCCCATGATAGTCTTGACGTCAGCAAAATCGAGATTGACTAATCCGGTTCTGGTCACCAGTTCAGCGATTCCTTTTACGGCGTTGGTTAGAATCTCATCGGCTACTTTGAAAGCTGTTTGCAGAGGCAAATGAGGGGCTAGTTCTAGCAATTTTTCGTTAGGGATAACTATCAAAGTGTTGATGCTTTGCTCCATTTTTTCTAATCCGATCATGGCGTTTTCAAAGCGGTGCGATCCTTCCATACTGAAAGGCATGGTGATGATCCCCACACTGAGAATGCCCATTTTTTTGGCGGTCTGAGCTACGTAGGGAGCGCTTCCTGTACCAGTTCCGCCGCCCATGCCACAGGTGATAAAAACCATATCTGCGCCTTCGATAAGTTTCTTGATATCTTGCTCATTTTCTTTTGCCGCTTCCTCTCCCACTTTTGGATTAGAGCCAGCTCCCAGCCCTTGGGTTAATTGTTTTCCTATCAGTAGTTTTTTATCTGCGCTGGTGTAAAGAAGATCTTGAGCATCAGTATTCATAGCAATTGTTTCTACTCCTTTAATTCCAATTTCAGAAATACGGTTGATGGTATTGTTCCCAGCTCCGCCGCAGCCGATGACTTTTATTCTGGTTTTATGCCCGTCGATCAAGCGCCGCAATTCTTCGTCGATCTCAGCATTTGCTCTTTTATGAGAAATCTGTTCAGCATGAAAATCTTCGTGATAATTACCCATTCCACTCACCCTTTTCTAAGCTTCAGAGGGAGGGGAATTTATAAAGATTATTATGATGAAAACCTATATCAGATATCGTTCTACAAAATTAAATCGGCTACCATACTCCCATTCTTTCAGGAAATCGAGACTTTTTGGGATGATATGGGCAGGGATGTATCGAACCAGAAATTGATCATCATCGATTTTTTCGGTAATCATGGTTTTAATTCCTTCTTTGTCTAGAGCTTTGGAATAAAATGGCAGACCATAATGAAAAGCTACTTTTGGAGCAATAGTGGAAATAGAATAAACTACGGTTTTTCTTTTTTTAGTTAAGAATTTAGTAAAGAAACTGGCGAAGTTATTGGTACTGCGACCGATACTGCCTTCTCCGTACTTGTTTTCCCATTTAAAATAAGTAGTCTCCTGAGAAACTTGGTGCATGAAATCCCAATATTGTTGTATTTCAATTATTACTTCTTCACTTCTTCTTTCTTGAACAAAATATCCTTCAACCCAGTTAATTGTACCAACTTCTGCGCAAGAATCGTGCTAATCTGCGCAGGCAGTTCGCCGGGAATGGTTACCGTCGCAGCATCATCTTTTACTTCGATCTTCATCGCTTCTGCAGGGAGGCGTAAGATAGCAGAGAGAAAGGCAGTAACTTTTTCTTTCTGATCTGTCACTTTTCGCAACACTTTGTACGAATAGACAACTTCTTTTCCGGCCAGAGGATGATTGAAATTGACCATCACCCTGCCTCCAGAAACTCGGGTAACTAAACCCATTTCGCCGTCTACATCAACTTGAAGGCCAGGCTGGGGCTGCACATTATGCTGCCTGAACATATTCATAGGGATGATCTTAACCTGCTTGATATCCCGTTTTCCGAAGGCCTTTTCGGGCGGTAAGGTAACAGTATATTCTGTCTCCAGCTCTTTATCCACTAATTGCATATCTAGTCCCGGGAGAAGCTGCCGCTCACCGACACATATAACTGCTGGCTTGTATTTATGGTTTGGGTTCTGAGAATGAAGATGATGTTCTTTGGCTACTTTTTCATTGGTAGTATCAAAGACCGTTCCGTCAGCAAGTTTGCCGGTGTAGTCAATTTCAATAAAATCATGAAGTTGTATTTTTTCGCTCATGTGGGGCTTATTTTGAGAAGTAGTTTATAAGTTTTGTTGAAGAATTTTTATATTACGGCGCTCACAAATCCTTTACGCCAGAGATAACTTCCTTGAAGAGATTGATAGAAGGAATGGTATTATTTTGAAGTTGGTCAAAGCCCATTCTAGGGTCTTCTTCATCATGGAGTTCGATGGAATGATATACCGCTTTTAATGATTCCCTGCCTCTGGTATCGTACGGCAAATAACTTTCAGAGTCGCATCCACTGCGCTCATCATTTATGTTTCGTGAGATAAATAAATCGAGCGTTATTTTATCGCCATTCTCTTCAATTTTGTTGTACCATTCACAGATTGCTTCTTTCCCTGGTTCAAATTCATCGGGATTGAATGATTCGTATATGGGCATGCCATTTTCGGTGTAAAGATACTCCCCCCGTTCCGGATATATTTTTTTGAGGTCCTCTTCCCCCGGAATTAATACTGCGAAGGCGTGATATTGATACTGGTAATTGCAAAATGCGCCGCCATAATATTTTTTTTCGGCGTGGATTTCCTCGCCTTTAAAATATTCATGGGGGAATGAACTTTCACTATCGTTGGCTAATTTTTCCAGGTGGAAAAGAACTGCTCCTTGGACTTCAACTTCTGAATTTTGAGGAGTGAACTCAAACCTTAGCCTATCCTCCCAGCTAGTACGGTATTTCATACGATGAGTAATGGTGAGGCCCCAGGGCAAACGCTTCTCTCCGGCAAATTCTGGATCTGTATACGAGGACGTTTTGAGTTCGAAGCGGCCAGAATATTGCGGGAACCTCTCACTGCAGCCAAGCAAAGATTCAAGACTTAGAATGCCCGAAATTGCGAGTGAGTGTTTTTTCTTCATTGCTTTTCTTTTTTCCAAGATTCTATAAATTTCAGAAGTGTTTCTGCCGCTTTTTCTGCATTTATGTCAGTAGTATCAATAATTAAATCATACTGCGACTCGTTACGATGGTCAATTCCATAATATTTCTTGTATCGCGCGGCATCTTCCTCCTCCCGCTCATAGATCCGTTTTTTCATGGCTTCGAAAGAAGCTATATTCCCTTCATTCCTTTTTTCCTGGGTCGCTTTGTTCTGCAAATCTTTCCAGATGCGCTTTGCTCCTTCTTCCGGTTTCACTTTCATAAAAATTTTTATGGATTCGGGAAGAAAATGAAACTGGGTTCTTCCTTCCACAATAACCATCGCTCCTGTTTTTTCTAATTCCCTTGCCTTGTTAGCTGCCATTTTATCTACATCCACATCAGTGTCAGGATGAGTTGCTGCATACTGATTTAGTTCCTGGAGAGTCATGCCTTTTCCCCTGGCTAATTCCCGGCGGATTCCGCCGACGTAAATTCGTTCTGCTTTCAATTTTTTGGCCAGCATTTCTGCCGCAGTGCTTTTGCCGCTGCCGGGGGTTCCAGAAATAGTGATAATCATTATAGAAAAGGAACAATAAGTTGTTAATAAAGACTTCTTTTCTGGAAAATCTTCTTTTCTATAAATCGTAAGCTTTAAATAAGTGGTAATTATCCTTTGCTCATGGATAAAAAAGAGGGCGATTTATTTCCTAGTCCCCATCAGCAAGCAAAGCCTGCTCCAAAGAGGAAAAGTAATCCTACTGCGATTATCATAGCAGTCGTTGCGCTTATAGCACTGGCAATCTTTGTGGTTCGTCCCGCAGTGTTAGGATACGGCGTCTATCAACAGGCGCAATCGTCCAATCTTAGTGTGCAAGACTATGCTCAAGACATGCAGGAGTTAAGCAGGAATTTAGAAGTGACCAAAGCAAACCTTTCTTCCTATTCTACTTTTACTGGCGCTTTATTGGCTCAAGTCGAGGAAAAGAACGACGAGCTTACCGAATGCAAGGTGCAATTAGAACGAGTAAAAATAGATGTTGAGGAAGCGCAAAAACAGGTTGCTGATAAAGATGTTGAGATAGCTAAAGTTAAGAGCGAGTCTCAAGCAAATGTAGATAAACTGGTAACAGAAAAAACTGCCGCTTTAGAAGAGGAAAAAACTGCTTGTGCAGAGTCAGCGACAAAGAAAGAAAAAGAAGTCGGTGAAGTTCAGGCTAAGTATGATCTATTAGTTAAAAATGCGGCTAAAAGCATCTGCTGTAAAGCAAAAGTGGACAATCCGCAGATCAATTTCTATGATGTTGTTGATGGGAAGATAACTTGTTTGGAGCAGGGAAGCAATCAGTTGAATTGTTAAGGGAATTTTTAGGTATAATTTTTAAAGAATCCTTTATTTTGCATAGGAATCATGCTTGGCAAAACATTATATTTTGATTATAGTTACTCAGGGAAAGGTAGACCGTTTCATACTGTTGCTACCGATAGGATGATGATACAGTTTTTGCCACTAGATATTTTATCCTTAACGTATTTTCAGCAACCCGAAGGTTTAAACCTTAAAATATTTGACCAACTGATGTATTCTAAAGATTACAAGCTCAAGTATGCTCGAAGAGATTTTAAAGATCCTGATGGAAATATGATTTCAAATACAATTGAAGGTTTGCCCCGCGGCACGTTTTTTGATGCTAAAGGAAAAGAATCGAAAGAATTAATGATGAATGCTGATGAGCAAACCAGAAGAGTATTGCTTGAACAAAGCGAGAGGATATTGGCAGAGATTAAAGAACGTTTTTTAGTGCCTCTGCAAAGAAGGAAAAGCAACGCAGACGAAGCATATCCCATTGATTTATTAAGATTTTTGGGAAATGATTGCCGAGGCAACAACGCCCTATTTAGTGAAAGATTTATGATCAGAAAGGGCTTTAACGGTTTTAAGATTTTTTCAGTAGAAGCTGAAACAGAAAAATATAATCTGACTTTTTCATATACTGAAAATTGGAGGGGAAAATCTGGCGATAGTGGAGAATTGCTAGATTTAGATTTTTTCAAGAATTCTGCTTATGGATTAAGGGTTTCTTTTGATGATAATTTTCAAATACTCCGTATCTCGGATTTTTTCCCTAATTACGGGGAATATGTGGCTAATCGAGAAGATAAGAAAGATTCCCCTTTTTACCGGAACGTTGAGCAAATCGTCGAAGAAGCAAGAAGGGAATTAAATCTTGATGAAAGACTAAAAGACTGCCGTGGACTTACAGATAATGAGTTGAACTGGGCTGAGGAAGTAGTTGCTTACATGGAAGCTTATGAGAAAGCAGTGGATAGAAGTGAACCAGGAAAAATTCCTCATAAAAGTTAAAACATATATTCATCTTATAACCTCATACTTACTTTCTTTTAATTTCCCTGACCTATCCTGCACCCATTTCTTCGTCCAGAACCAAGCCACTTTAAACAAGCCCCATTGCTGATAACGGCGCATGGAAGTGGTAACCTTAGTGTTGATGCAGGTGAATTTTCCTTGCTCTTGTAAGGTAAGAGCTAACTTTCGGTGTTCTCGTACTATAATCTCCGGGTTATAGCCGCCTACGGCATGAAAGTCTTTTTTCCGGCAGATCAACGCTCCGCTGCAGCCTTGGTATAGATTAAGATAATGATACAGATTTTTGAAATAAACAGCGAGACGATGGGATATTTTTTGTGAATCTGGTTTTGCTAAGGTGGTTGCTACGGCATATTCTTCCGTAAAATCTTCTTTGATTTTTTCTAAGGCATCTGCTGCTAATTCTGTATCTGCATCAAGGAAGAGCAAGATTTCGCTTTGGGCATTCAAGGCACCGGCGTTTCGAGCTACAGATACATTAGGCTTGGGCAGAGAAAGGTGGCGGATTTTAGTGTTGGTGTTTTTTTTAGCGACTTCTTCAGTCTTGTCAGTGCAGCCATTAGTGACCAGAATAACTTCATAATCTTGCAGAGTTTGGCTTTTGATGCTGTCTACTGTTTTTTGCAGGTATTTCTCTTCGTTGTGCGCGGGTATAATGATGGAGAATGTGGGCATAGAAAAGGTTTGAGGAGAAGTGTTTTAAAGGATTGTCATGATGGAAAATATATGATGAAAAAGAATAATGAAAAATTAATAACTATTATTTTTTGTTTGGTTTCTGCAAGAAAGATGTTATTGATAATATCTGCTCCTTGCCGGAGTAGCCCATTTATGTTTTACTTCTTCCACACTTGGATTTTTTCCATATAGTTTTGTGTAGTCATAGATGAGCGACTGCAATTCCCAGTAATGTTTTATAGTGTCAGGATGAACATTGATTGCTCTTCCTTTGGAGCTTACTAATTGCGCTTCCGTATGATCAAGGTAATGATCGGCAGTGATAAGTAATTCTAGAAGTAGGTATTTCCTTTGTATGGCTGCGCAATGGCTATCTTCGTTAAAGAAATTAGCGATCTTTTCATCAAATAATTCCTCGTCCATCTTCTTTCTCTTTTTTACAAGGTCAAATAATTTGCCGCCCAAAGCAGGCCTGAATCACAATAATAAAATGGGGTGCTGAATGGTTTTCCTTTCTGGTCAAACACTTCCAAGAAATTTTTATGCTGCTCGATCAATTGCTTGTATTTTTCTTTATACTGTTTAGCGCGTTCCTTATCAACTTCTTGTAACAATTTAACATACAATGGGCCCATGTGCATCCAGATGGCATTGCTTTCGTAATTGTGTAAAAAAAACTCCTGCCAGATGAAGTTTGCTTCCTTTCTACTGGTGGTGTATTTGAGTGGAAATGGCTCATCTAATCCTGCTTCATGAACCTTTTTCATGGCCGAATGCAGCATTTCTTTATCAGTGATAATCCCAAGGGCGAAAGGAAAGAGATTAGCGTCTCCGACGACATATTTCTGCTGGCTTAAATCGTCATAAAAATATTCGCCGCTCCAGAAATGGCGCTTGATCAGTTCTGGATACGAGAATTTTTCAAAAGGATTGTGGAGATGTTCCATGCTCTTGAGGTCTTTTGCTAAAAGTGCGACCATACAATTGTCATAGCAGGAGCTTTTTCTCACCGCAAAGTCTTTGATGGAAGAGAATTGAGTATCCGGCTTTACGAGACCGGTGTGCTGGTTGATAACTTTGTTGTAGAATTTTTGGATCTCTTTGTTGAGAAAATCTTTGAAGGAGTAGTAAGGAAACTTTGATATTTTGATGCTGTGGATCAGCCAGGGCAACGAATCAACGGCATAGTTTGGGAAATCAAAGGGTGTTCCTCCTGGAGTAATGGTGGTAGTGACCTTTTTGTCCTGTTTGAAATGATTAAGAGCATAGCGCAAGGTGTGATGAACTTGATCTTTGTGTTGCAGTTCAAGTAAGGATTTAGTACACCAGCCTAAGTCTCTAGTCCAGAATTGGGAGAAATTGCAGGTTGAGGTCTGTAAGTATCGGCCGTTCCAGCAATCGTGGACAATCTGCTCGCAGATCTCTTCCGCATCGCCGTGATATTTTTTAGGTAAAATACGGCTTTTCCAGCTGGTCAGGAAGATTCTTGGCCCTTCGGTGAAGTAATGCAAGATAGGAGGCATATTCTATTGATAGAAGGAGAGTTTAAAAATATTATTGGGGAGAAGTGGTGATTCTCTATGGCTTATTGTGATTCATTTTCTACTTCAGAGAGCGCAGCTTCAAGGTCATCTAAAGACTTCGGTAGTTCTTCGAGAGCAGTCATCAAATCATAGAACACTTTATCGGCTTTAATAGAATCCATTTTTCTTGCACCTTCTACAGCAGCTTGATAGGCAACATTATCTAAAGGTAAGTCCTCTAACAATTTAACTAATTTCTCTTGCGGTGATAAATCAGCGTGATTTTGTCCAATATATTTTAGGGATAATTCCTCTAACTCTGATTTGTTATAAGTCATTTTAATTATCCCGATATATCTCTTTAAAAATATTTCTATGGAAAAAGCGGACCCGGTGAGACTTTCATTCCCGTACACTATAAAGCGTATGTCGTGGGGTTTCGAAGAAATCCCCACTTGAGTACGTTCGCCTAGTGTAGCAGGCAGATTTGAACTCACAACCTACAGCTTGCTCATCTTCAGTTAACTCTCTTCATCCCAGTAGGGATTACTCAGGAGCTCATCATAAGATTAGGAGGCTGTCGCCCTATCCAGGTTAGGCTACGGGTCCTTAAGTTGAGAAAAGAAAAGGCTGTTTTTTAAATCTTCTGACTACAACTCAACCCGTCCTTGATCGGAATCAATTCTGTCTTCAACTGCGGATGGCGTAACACTGCTTCTTTGTAGTCCTGACAGCCGTCCATGGTAATATTGTCGGCGATGATCAATCCGCCTTTCTGCACTAATTTTATACAATGTTCTAAAACAGTATTATATTGTTTTTTTGCAAAGTCAATGAAAAGAATGTCATAATAATCTGGTTTCTCTTTTGCTAGTCGTTTGACAATCTCTACCGCATCTCCAACCAACACTTGAGCTTTAATCCCATACCTCTTAAAATTCTGTCGTGCTTCTTCAGCAATAATCACATTCACTTCTAAAGTAGTTAATTCTGCTCCCGCGCTGCCTAGAATGCAGCCGCTGTAGCCATTGGCGGTTCCTAATTCAAGAATTTTTTTTGGTTTTACTTGCTGTACTTTTTTTAGAAGCCATGTTCCTTTTTTAGAACCGATGATGGGGATTCCTCGAGCGAGGCTTTCTTGTTCGAGCGGCTGGAGATGTTGCAGAATCATCTTCGTTCATACTTTTGCTCGATCTGCTTTTTTCCTCGGTGAATTCTCGACATTACTGTTCCCTTTGGAATATCAAGTTGCTCGCCAATCTCCTGATAGGACAGTCCTTTAAGGAACCTAAGCCGTGACGCTTCTCTTATTCCGCAATCAGCAAGAGCGTCGATGGATTGACTGATGCCTTCCAATTCTTCTTTAGTTTGAGTTAGTTCTTCCGGATTGGAAAAATTATAATCCCCGCTCATGGTAGTATAATGTTGCTTCGTTTCCTCTAATTTTTTTCTTTTTAGGTGGTTAAGTGCTGCATTTTTAGCAATGGTGCCAAGCCAATTTTTGAAACTATCCCTTGGAGTTTTTTCTTCTTGCGGAGAATACGCATTAATGCTTCGCAAAACTCTCATAAACGCATCTTGAGTTATTTCTTCGGCCATGGTTCTTTCTCTTATTCTTTGGAATACTATGTTGTAAACAAAGGAATGTTCTGTTTTGTACATTTCTTCAAAGCTGGTGAAACCAGTTTTTGGAAAAGCTATCAATGCTGTCATTGATTAGTGAGTAAAGGGGTTTAATTATAAACCTTTCTGGCGGAATTTCGCAAAGGAAAGCATGTGTTTAATTTTTTGTGACCTTTACTGATACCACGCTTTCGCTAAACGTTACAACTCTAACATTGGCACCTTAAACGAATGATCAGAAAACGATGAATTTTAGATGTGGGGCGCCTTTTCTTAATCTTAAAAAATTCTGTTCTTCTGATATGCTTCATATCTTTCTTTTCTTCTGGCGTCAACAATAGCTTCATAAATCTCCCTTCCTTCTGATGTAATCTCATAATCATTTAATGTTGACCAATAGATGTTATTTTTTTCTATTCCCATTTGCCTATTTCCGTCAATCCATTTCACATAACCAAGTGAACGAAGAACTTCCATCTCTAGACTTATTCCTTCAGGATTTATGTGCCTTCTCTTATCTCCAATACTCTTTCCAGCAATTAGGTTCCCAAGCGCTTGAAATGCGGCGGCTTCTACGTCTTTTAAAAAGCCTTTTATTCGTGCTTCAAATTCAGCTTCCTTATCATCCCAATTCCATGTGGTGGTCATTTTAGTATATCTGTTGAGTAGAAACTAACTTGATTATAAAATTTACCCCGAACATATACGGATTTTTAGAAAGATTTATATTAAACCAATTATTCAGATAATCCATGTGGCAATTAAAATTCCAACACGTCCATAAAGATTGTTTGTATTTGAGGCAACTTCAAAAGTTACGTTTAACTATGTATGGGTATCCTCTCAATTATTTCAAAGAAAACAAAACTTACTATTTTCATGGGCTTCAAATTTTACACGGAAACAGCAGAAACATCAAAAAATACATCTACTACCTGAAAAACATTTCCACCATTAAAAATATTGAAGCTATTTCAGAGAATGGTATCATATTCAAAGCCGCAATAAAAAGTAATATCCCCTATTACCAAAGCATCTACAATCAAAAAATGATTTACTTAAAACCAATCATCCATAAAGAGGGGATTGAGACCTTTGAAGTTGCTAGTTGGGATAGGAAATTATTGGAAAAAATTATCAAAAACATTCAAACAAACAAAAATTCTGTCGACTTTAGGTTACATTTTCTTAAACAAAAAACACCTAAAGAAATTTTTCTCCCTCAAATTCTACCAAAACTAACCTCTAACCAACGAAGAATAGTAACTGTCGCTAAAGAACGAGGTTATTGGGAATATCCCAGAATGATAACCCTTGACGCATTAGCTAAAGAACTAAAATTAAGCAAATCAAGCCTTCATGAAACACTACGGAGAGCTGAAGTAAAAATCTTAAACTTCTTTATTTAGGCGCCCCACTTACTAGAACGGTGCCAATGTTCTACGTACGGTCACAAAAAACTCTGCGGTGCTCGGCTGCGATCTGCGCTACTCGGGGGACTACGCTCCCTCATTATTTGATATTGTTTCGCCTTGCGGCGAAAGACGAGATTTACTTTCGGTCGCTAAAGTCCCCCAGACTTAACACCTCGTATAAGGATAGAATTGTTTTTCTTTTTCTATTTAACTTTATATTCCGGCTTGACT
>CAYIEF010000014.1:0-24060 GCA_964362365.1 uncultured Methanosarcinales archaeon
GGAGATCAGGAGGTCGGGGGTCCAAATCCCCTCCGGCCCGCTTACTATCATATATATCAATGGGGGCAAAAAGAAAAAAAATGAGCTTTAATGTTACCACTCATCACCTGATCTACAAGCATAGTAAAGTAGCGGATGCAGAAAAGGAGAACCTTCTCAAAAAATTTGATATAACGCAACAAGATCTTCCAAAAATCATGCAGGATGATCCAGCCATCAAAACTTTAGGTGTCAAAGCAGGAGATATTATTAAAATAGAACGGGAAAGCAAAACCGCTGGTAAAAGCGCATACTATCGCGAGGTTGTAGAAGAGTAAAAATGGATGGATCAATACTTATTAATTCGTATATGAAAGACAAGGGAATTGTAGACAGTAACATCCAATCATTTAACGCTTTAATTGAGAGAGGATTACAAGAAGTTATTGAAGAAAATAAAGAAGCAGAACCAGCTATTATCCCCCATAACATCGAGAAATTCAAAATCCGCTTTGGCCGAATCACCGTAGGAAAACCAGAAATAACAGAAGCAGACGGCAGTAAGCGGCCTATCTATCCCATCGAAGCGCGCCTGCGAAAAATTTCCTATTCTGCTCCTATTTATTTAGAAATAAGCACCTATGTTAACGATGTGCAGAGAGAAAACTTTGTCACTGAAGTTGGAAAGATTCCCATCATGCTTCGCAGTAAGTATTGTCATCTTCACGGCTTAAGCAGAGAAGAATTAGTCAAGCATGGAGAAGATGCAACTGATCCAGGCGGATACTTTATCATCAACGGAACGGAGAAAATAATTGTTACTGTAGAAGATCTAGCCGGTAACAATTTCATCGTCGAAGAGGACGGCACTTCCGGCGGTTTTGCGGGAAGATATTTCGCCAGCAGGGGGTCATATAAAATACCGCACACTTTCGAAAGAAAGAAAGATGGAATTTATTACTTATCTTTCACCAGGGTAAAAGCCATGCCCATTGTAATTATCCTTAAGGCCTTAGGTTTAGTGAAAGATGAAGAGATCATGAAAGCTATTTCTACCGAGAAGAATTACGAAGAAGTTATTCTAAACTTGTTCGAATTCGTGGAGATTAAAACGCAAGATGATGCTATTGACTACATTGCCAAAAGAATAGGAGTTGCCCAGCCTAAGGAAATCCGCATGGAGAGAACCAAGGAATTGTTAAACAAATACCTCTTGCCCAACGTCGGAATGGAGCCAGCTGCTATGCGGGCTAAGGCTTTGAATCTTTGTAAGATGCTCAAAAAATTCATTGATGTCAGCAATGGAACTAGAGCTGCTGATGATAAAGATCACTACATGAACAAGCGCTTGCGGTTAAGCGGAGATCTGCTGATCGACCTCTTCAGAGTCAACTTCAAAATATTAGTTGGGGATATCCTCTACAATTTCCAAAGAATCATCAAGAGAGGAAAACTACCTTCAATTAGAGTAATTATCCGTGGAAAATTGTTGACTTCCCGGCTTTACTCTTCTATGGCTACCGGGGAATGGGTAGGCGGCCGTCAAGGTATTTCCCAACGAATGAGCAGAACTAATTATCTTGATATGATTTCACATTTACAGAGGGTAGTCAGCCCTCTTTCCACCTCTCAGGAAAACTTTGAGGCAAGAGCCTTGCACTGTACTCACTTAGGAAGACTCTGCCCTATTGAAACTCCAGAAGGTACTAACATCGGATTGAGAAAGAACTTAGCCATGCTTTGTTCCATCACCCAAAGCAGAGATGAAAATGACCTATTGGAAAAAATAAAAGTTATTGGATTACAGGAAGCAAGATAAAAATGACAGATGTATACTTAAACTCAAAATATATTGGAACTGTTGAAAATCCTACCCACTTCGTAAGCGAGGTAAAAGATCTTCGGCGTAAAGGATTAATCTCCGAAGAAGTCAGCGTATATCACGATACGGCTGCGCAGGAAATTCACTTGTACTCAGATGAGGGAAGGGCGCATAGGCCTTTGATCATCGTCAAAGAAGGAAAATCATTGCTTTCAGAAAAGCATTTAAAACAGTTAAAAGAAGGAGAAATTACTTGGCATGATCTGATACGGCAGGGGACAATAGAATATCTTGATGCCGCAGAAGAAGAGAATGCCTTGGTGGCATATTCTGAAGAAGAGCTTACTCCTGAACATACTCACCTGGAAGTTGCTCCTGGAGCAATCAGCGGAATTACCACCTCACTTGTCCCTTTCGGAAATTACAACCAATCATCTCGTTTGATCATTGGAAGCAAGAACCAAAAGCAAGCGCTAGGATTTTACGCTGCCAACTTCCATTTACGGATGGATATGGATTCAAACTTGTTGCATTATCCTCAATTTCCCCTAGTTAAAACTAAGATTCATAACATCATTGAATATGATCAGCATCCCTCTGGGCAAAATATGGTTGTTGCAGTCATGAGTTACGACGGATACAACATGGAAGACGGAGTTATCTTAGGCAAAGCTTCCGTCGAACGCGGACTATCACGGAGCACCTATTTTCGGCCAGTAGAAGCGCAGGAATTGCGTTATTCTGGAGGATTGATCGACGAAATTTCCACCCCTGATAAAGACGTCAAAGGATACCGTAGCGAACACGATTACCGCTTCTTAGAAAGTGATGGAATCTTATACCCCGAAGCAAAGGTAGGCGAAGGAGACGTAGCTATCGGGAAGACTAGTCCGCCGCGATTCTTGAGCAGCATGGATGAATACAATTTAGCTGCCGCAACCAGGCGTGAAAGCTCCATCAATTTGAAGCATGGAGAAAAGGGAGTTGCTGATTTTGTCGTACTTACTGAGAACGAAGAAGGAAATAAATTAGTACAAGTTCGCCTGCGTGATGAACGTATTCCAGAAATTGGAGATAAGTTCACCAGCCGGCACGGGCAGAAAGGAGTAGTGGGGATCTTAGTACCTCCACAAGACCTTCCTTTTTCAGAAAGTGGAATCACTCCAGATTTGATCTTCACCCCACACGGGGTTTCTTCAAGAATGACTGTCTCTCACTTAGTAGAATTAGTTGGCGGAAAAGTTGGCGCATTAGCCGGCCGTTATGTTGATGGAACTCTATTTGAAGCAGAAAAAGAAGAAGATTTACGAAAGCAATTATTAGAATTAGGGTTCACCGAAGATGGAACAGAAGTATTTTACGATGGAAGAACTGGAAAGAAAATGCTGGCCAGAATCTTTGTGGGGAACATGTACTACTTGCGCTTGCGTCACATGGTTGCCAACAAGATGCAAGCTCGCGCCCGTGGGCCAATCCAATTATTAACCAGACAGCCTACCGAAGGTAAGGCTAAAGAGGGCGGCTTACGGCTGGGAGAGATGGAGAAGGACACCTTCATTGCCCACGGCGCTAGCCTGCTGTTAAAAGAACGGTTCGATTCAGATAAAGTAGTGGTTCCTGTTTGCGAAAAATCAGGATTGATGGGCTTCTACGACGCAAGAAAAGGACGAGCGGTATCTCCTCTCTACGGTGAGAATTCAGAGATGTCTTATGTTGAGATAAGTTACGCTTTCAAATTACTATTAGACGAAATCAGAACTTTAGGCATTTACCCTAAAATGCACTTAAAGAGCAAATACTAAATTAAAAATCAAACCAAGGAATAAAATAAAAAACAAAGGTCAAAAAATGAATCCAGAAGTCCACAAAAAAATTGACAGCATCTCTTTTGGGGTTATTTCGCCAAAGATGATGATAGAGGCAGCTGCCGCAAAAATAGTTACTCCTGAATTGTATGATAAAGAAGGATACCCTGTCGATGGCGGTTTGATGGATCTTCGTTTAGGAGTTATTGACCCAGGACTTATCTGTAAAACGGATGGGTTAAAATTAAAAGAAAGTTTAGGCCATTTTGGATATATCGAATTAGCCAGGCCGGTAGTTCACATTAAATTTGTACGTCAAATTCTAGATTTGCTGAGATCAACCTGTAAGTCCTGCGGCCGAGTGCTTATCCCTGAAGAGAAAGTAAAGAAATATGTCGCTCTGCTTAACAAAGAGAGTGAAACTCAAGATTTAGAGACACGGCGCAGAAAAGTAAAAGAAATCGTCAGCAAATACAAAGCAAAAGACAAGTGTCCGCATTGTAATGCTAAACAAGATAAGATTAAAATAGAAAAGCCCTACAATTTCTATGAAGGAGAAACCCGCTTAAGTCCTATTGAAGTACGCGCACGTTTGGAAAAAATTCCAGAAGAAGATGTTATGATCTTCGGTTTTGATCACAAAAATTTCCGTCCAGAATGGATGATTCTTACCGTCCTGCAAATCCCTCCAGTAACCATGAGGCCTAGCATCACCTTGGAATCCGGTGAACGCAGTGAAGATGATTTAACCCACAAGTTAGGCGACATCGTCAGGATCAACCAGCGCTTGTTCGAAAACATCAACGCCGGAGCGCCAGAAGTAATTATTGAAGACCTTTGGGACTTACTGCAGTATCACGTTACCACTTTCTTTGATAACGAAGTGGCACAGCTTCCTCCAGCCAGGCACCGCGGAGGACAACCACTTAAGACTTTATCTGAAAGAATAAAGAGCAAAGAAGGGCGTATCAGGCACAACCTAGCAGGTAAGAGAACGGACTTCTCGGCACGTACGGTTATCAGCCCAGATCCTTTGATCGGCCTTAATGAAGTAGGAGTTCCGTTAAGCATCGCTATGCAATTGACTATTCCTGAACGAATTTCGGAATGGAACAGGGAGCATTTGAAAAAATTAGTCGAGAACGGGCCAAAAAAATATCCTGGTGCTAATTATGTTATCAAACCAAACGGAAGACGTAAAACTATCACCGAAGAAACTAAGCAAGAAATCCTTGAGGAGTTAGAAGAAGGATTTATCATCGAAAGACACTTAGTCGATGGCGATGTTGCCTTATTCAACAGGCAGCCGTCATTACACCGAATGAGCATGATGTGCCATCTGGTAAAAGTTCTTCCTGGAAACACCTTCCGTTTAAATCCAGCGGTATGTAATCCTTACAACGCTGATTTTGACGGAGACGAGATGAACTTCCATATCCCTCAAAATGAAGAAGCTCGAGCGGAAGCAAGGATCCTCATGTTAGTAGAAACGCAGATCATCAGCCCACGTTACGGATTAAGCGTAGTAGGATGTATCCACGATGCTATTACCGGAAACTACTTGTTAACCAAAGAATTGGTCTTAACCAGAAACGAAGCAGTTGATTTATTATATGGTTGCGGTGTAGAAGACCTTTCTAATTTGCCTAGCAAAGAAAAGATCGATGGAAAAGAAGTATTTTCAGTGCTCCTTCCACAGGATTTCAACTTCCTTGGCGAAGACAAAGCGGGAAACCAGGTAAAGATCGTAAACGGCGTATTGAAAAGCGGTGTCATGGACAAAGCTAACCTCGGTCAGGAAAGTGGATTGATGCTGCGAAACATCTACGAAAAATACGGCCCAGCCTATACTGCTGATTTGCTAGGTAAAATATCTAAATTAGGAATTGCCGTGCTTACCAGACGAGGGTTCTCCATAGGTGTTGGTGATCTTGAATTATTAGAAGAAACCAAGACCGAAATCAACAATGCCATTAAGAAAGCAGAAGAAGAATCCATGAAGCTTATCGACGAGTTTTACGCAGGAAAGCTGCAAGCTCTGCCAGGCAGAACAGTTGCTGAAACATTAGAGCTGCGCATCTTGGAAGCTCTTAACCGAGCCAGGAACAAGAGCGGAGACATTGCCATTCGGCAAGCTAAAGATAGTTCTGCTCTGACTATGGCTAAATGCGGATCCCGAGGAAACCCGCTGAACATTGCCCAGATGACTGCTATTGTAGGTCAGCAAGCGTTGCGTGGAAAAAGAATTGAATCAGGGTACAAAGGAAGAACCCTCTCCTACTTCAAGACCAAGGATCTAAGTCCAAAAGCTCACGGTTTCATAAGAAATAATTTCAAAAGCGGTTTAACGCCAAGCGAGTTTTTCTTTGGAGCGATGACTGGAAGAGATGCCTTGATGGATACCGCTCTAAGAACGCCTAAATCAGGTTACTTATATAGAAGATTGTCTAACGCCATGCAAGACCTTAAAGTAGCATACGATGGTTCTGTCCGTGACGCCAGCGGAAGAGTAGTACAATTCTCTTACGGAGAAGACGGATTAGACGTTTCCAAAACCAAGAACGGTGTTGTCGACGTTAAAGAAATCATCCAACAAGTTGCTGGCGGGGAAGAATAAAATGAAAGCCGACCACGAAAAAGCCGTTGAAGAGTATGCTGATAGATTATCTCCTACTGTACTTCAGGAAGTGAAAGAACATCTTCCCGCATCTATATCTAAAGCAGATTTGGTTAAAGCCATGGAGACACTAGTGACTGCTCATGAAACAGCGAAAGTAAATCCCGGAGAATGTGTTGGCTTAGTGAGCGCGCAAAGTATCGGAGAACCAGGTACGCAGATGACTTTAAACACTTTCCACTTCGCAGGAGTTTCGGAAATGAACGTCACTACCGGTCTTCCCCGTATCATTGAAATTTTTGATGCTCGGAAAGAGATAAAAACTCCCATGATGGAAATTTTCCTGAAAGAGCCATTCAACAATGATATTGATAAACTGAGAAAGTTTGCTGCAAAAATCAAAGAAACCACTTTTGGAGAATTAGCATCAGAATATTCCTTAAATATCTTCGATCAAGTGCTGAAGATTACCCTTAACAGAGCAGTTCTCGCTGATTATGATTTATCTGCTAAAGAATTAGCAAAGGTCATCAAAGCAAAAGTAAAAGGGTTCAGCGTCGAAGCGAGTGATGATGAATTTACTCTCGCCAAAACCGGAAAAACGCAGGAACTAAAAGATTTATACAACTTGAAAGAAAAAATCAAAGAGCTCAAAATCACCGGAATCAAAGGCATAAAACAAGTCCTTCCGGTAAAGAGAGGAGAAGAATACATCGTCCTTACTTCCGGAACCAATCTCAAAGACATTTTAGTTCTCCCCGAAGTAGATGTAGCCAGAACTACCAGCAACGACATTTACGAAATCTACGAAACATTAGGAGTAGAAGCGGCTCGCGAAGCGATCATCCGCGAAGTGTTCAAAGTCATTGAAGCGCAAGGACTGAATATTGATGTACGCCATATCATGTTAGTGGCAGACATCATGTGCGCATCCGGCGTAGTGAAGGGCGTTACCCGATACGGAGTGGTTAAAGAAAAAGCCAGCGTATTAGCCAGAGCATCATTCGAAACTCCCATCAAGCATCTGATCAACGCAGCCTTGGAAGGAGAAGTTGATCACTTAAGCTCTGTCGTAGAAAACGTGATGATCAACCAGCCGGTTCCGTTAGGAACAGGATTGCCTGGGTTGGTTACCAAGATGAAGTGAAAAAATGAAAACAAAAACATTAGTTGGAATTGTAGCTATGGGTTTCGCAGTAAATGGTTGTAACGATCCAAAAACTTACCCTCCCACTACATATAGTTATAAAGGTTATTCACGCCATGATGTTGATCAAGTATTTTTGGATCATGATGGATTTAGGACCATTTATGATGATGAAGAAGGTTTTGTTCACCAAAATAAATACTCTACCACATCTGGGCTTAACCAAGATGAGATAAAAGCAATAGAAAAATTAGTCCCTGAAGGTGATAGAAAAAAAATTAAGATGGACATCCAACATTTATCCAAACCTGCATCGAGGGTAGTTATCATCAAAGATTTACCCTACTCAACACCAGGATTTTGCCAAGAACTTGAATTTGAGGGCAATGGGTACAGCTTTAATGGAGTGAAGTTCCAATACGCTTTTGGTGTAGTAGAGATCCATCTTCCTAAAGATCAAAACCTTTCGCCAGGTAATGAAACGTATGGGGGGCGACAAAATAAACCTTATATACCTCCCACCAATACACCTATGCACGAAGTGAGATAAAATGGCTACAGAAAACCTTGAAAAAGACATGAAAGATCTGAAAGCAAAGCTTCAGGATAAGAAAGTTATCGTCGGAAAAGAACGAGTGCTCAAACATTTGCGGGAAAAAAGCCTGGCTAAAGTGTTTTTGGCTAGTAATTGCCCTAAAGACCTTAAAGAAGATATCGCTACTCTTGCTAAGTTAGTCAAGGTTCCAGTAATAGAACTAACACTTAACAATGAAGAGTTCGGCTTGTTCTGTAAGAAAAATTTCTTTATCGCGGTGTTGGCAACGACTGAATAAAAGAGTTACAGAAATTGACACGCCTAATCCTTAACCAAGAAACTATGGGGTTATCTTCCCTGATGGAGAAGGTAACCAGAGCGAAGGTGAAGGATTGCTTTACTGATGAAGAAGGGACTATCTTCTTCGTAGTCGCTCCGGGAGAGATCGGGAAAGCTATCGGAAAAGGCGCAAGCAACATCAAGCGCTTGCAGCAGGAATTGCAGCGAAAAATAAGAGTAATCGAGTATCATGAGAATGTAGTTGAGTTCGTCAAAAATATCATCTACCCTTTACGGGTGCAGTCAATAATCGAAGAGCAGGACGCCGTAGTCATCAAAGACAGCAACAGAAAAACGAAAAGCGCGCTCATAGGCAGAGGAGGGAAAAACCTGCAGCTGACCAACAGAGCGGTGAAACGCTTTTTCAATAAAGAAGTTAAGGTGGAGTAGGAAAACATCCTTCCGATATCTATCAGAAAACAAAGTTTTCTGGGAGACCCCGGAAATCTATTGATTTCCGACATCTTTATAAATAACTCACTATCCCAAGGTGATGTATGGGAAATAAAGCAAACGGATTGGCTGCCGCCAAGAAACTGCAGAAGCGCAGAAGACAGTTCAAGCTAGCCAATCGCACAAAATTACGTAAAAAAGTAGATCCGTTAAAAGGTTCTTCCCAAGCCAAAGCCATTGTTCTAGAAAAAATTCAAGTTGAAGCAAAACAGCCGTGTTCAGGTATGCGAAAGTGCGCTCGAGTCCAGCTGGTAAAGAATGGAAAGCAAGTTACTGTATTCATGCCCGGCGATGGCGCGCAGAAATTAATTAACGAACACGATGAAGTGATAGTAGAACAGATCGGCGGGAAGATGGGCCGCTCCAAAGGAGACCTGCCTTGTATTCGATGGCAAGTAATCAAAGTTAACGATCAGAGCTTAGATGCCTTATTGAAAGGTAAATTAGAGAAAGCGAGAAGGTAAACATGGCAACGTATATGTTATCGATTGAAGACAGAGTGGGAAGAGGGGTGGATGCTACCCAACGTGTTGTCATAGTTACGTGGAGTAATGGTTTTAATAAATACGAGGAATCTTATAATCCTAATGCGCAACCGAAATCATTTGACTCCAATGGCACTACATTTGACACTCCATTTAGCATAGTTCATCCTTTTAGAGAAGTAGCTAAAGACATAACAAAATACAGCGAAGATAAACCTCAAATGAAATATCATATCAGCGTTAATAATGATCAGAAAGCATTGTTTGAAAATATTCTTGAGCAAGAACATAGGAAAGTTAGAGAAGAAAAACAAAACCAAGCTTCAGAAAGAGGATACAAACTTCCAAATTACGAAGCTATGAAATAAAATGACAACAATCAAATTCTTCAACAAATGGACGGCAGAAGGCGTCACCGTATCAGATAAAGGGCTTGTGCCATACTTGACCCTTGATCCAAAGATGGCTCCTAAGACCGGCGCTCGATATGCAGGAAACCGCTTCCATAAATCTAATACTTTCATTGTCGAACGGTTAGCCGCCAAACTTATGCAGTCCGGCCACAAGGGAAAGAAGCACTTCATGAGTTCCGGACATAACACTGGGAAGAAAGATAAAGCTTTGAATGCTGTAAAAAGCGCTTTAATTAAAGCAGAAGCAAAATTAAAACAGAACCCTTTAGCTATCCTGGTAAAAGCAGTGGAAAACTCTGCTCCTCGGGAAGAAGTTATCGCGATCGAATACGGCGGAGCAAGATATCCTAAAGCAGTAGACGTTTCTCCTCAACGCAGAGTTGATCTAGCATTAAGAAACATGACTCAGGGAGCATACTTAAAGACATTTAACAAGAAAACCAAGATTGAAGATGCTTTGGCAGACGAGATTGTTTCAGCTGCACAATCCAGCGGAAGAAGCAACGCTATTGCTAAGAAGCGGGATTTGGAAAGACAGGCAGCGAGTAGTAAGTAAGCAGTAGGTTCTAAAAATGGAATATTCTCTATCGAGACTCGAGCACTCCGTTGAAGTTTTAGAAGATAAATATAAAAAAATAGAAGAAGGTTCAAATCCAAGAAGATTGAGGTTCGATAGCTCAATTTCCGAATATCGCCGGGCTTATCAAGCATATTCAAAAGAAGTTGGCATTAAGAATTGGCATAAATTGATTCGATTCTCAGCCAGAGCAGAGCCTATTCTTAATTATATAACAGAAGCATTAAAAGATTAATTTTTTCTATTCCACTTCCTCAAAAACTCATCTTTAAACTCAGTAAATGAATCTTTCTTAATCTGTTCTTTCGCTTTTTCTACCAGCTGCAAAACAAAATACAGATTATGGATGCTCATTAAGCGTTTAGCTCCCGGTTCTTTCACTTTCATAAGATGATGGAGATATGCTTTAGTGTAATGCTGGCAAGTATGGCATTTGCAATTCTTGTCGATTGGAGTAAAGTCATGCTGATATTTTAAACTGTCAATGTAGATTTTGCCGTCGTGAGTAAATAAAGTGCCATGCCGGGCATTCTGGGTCGGATAGACGGAATCAAAACAATCAATACCTCTGCCAATCAACTCTAGTAATTCTTCTGGGCTGCCTACACCCATAACATAGCGTGGCTTTTGTTTGGTGATAAATGGTAAAGCCGCGTCAACTGCAGCATACATCTCTTCTTTCGGTTCACCGATAGCTATTCCGCCGATAGCGATACCGTCAAAATCAAGAGAATTGATGAATTTCGCAGACTCTTCGCGTAGGTCTGGATAGAAATTACCTTGCACGATGCCAAATAATAATTGTTTGGGATGGTTGGAATCACCTTTCAACTTCTGATGCCAATGGAGTGATTCCTTTCCCCAGCGATGCGTATTTTCCATGGCTATTCTGGCTTCCTCCTTGCTTACACCATACCCAGACATATCATCTAACATCATCGCTACATCGCTGCCCAGCGTCAGTTCGATGTTCATGATCTTCTGTGGTGTAATGACGACGGGACTATTGTCAAATGGATTGCGAAAGTGCAAACCTTTCTTGCTCTTTTTCTGGAAAATAGTGCGGGACATCTGGAATCCGCCGCAGTCGGTAAAGATAACTCCTTTAAAGTTCATGAATTTGTGCAAGCCTGATACTTGTTTGACTGTTTCTATGCCGGGTTTAAAGCTCAGAATTAATGCGTTGGAAATCAATGCTTTTACGCCTGCTTTCCTATAATCATCGGTAGTGAGATACTTTCCAGTAGCTTTTGTTGCTGCCGGCATGAAGAATGGTGTTTCAATCGTACCGTGGGCTGTTTTGAGTTGTCCTACCCGTGCATTTCCGTCTTGATGGGTTATGATGAATGTCATTTTATCAAATCCTATTCGTTCTTCTAAACCCAAGAGTTTCCAGATAAAGCAAAGTTAAATCAGAAAGATACGAAAGTTTTTTCATATTTTCCAAATTCATAAAGAGCTGCTGTCGGTGTTTGTGCGCTTCATTATTTCTCATCATTCCTGAATAGCGGATTATCTCAAAAAGATGAGCTTTTACTATTACAGGATTTTCATTTCGGTTATAGGTATAATCTCTGGTGGCAAGTTCTTTGTAATCTTCAATAACAAGATTGCATTCTTCAAAGATTTCTTCTTTTAATGCTTCTTCAACTTTCTGTCCATTTTTTGCCTTTCCAACAGGGATGGTCCAAAAGCCGTATTTGACGTGTTCCTGCATTAATACCTCTCCTTTGGAGTTCTTGATTATTGCAGCTATACCGTCGTGACTTACAAGGTCTTCAGGGTTAAAGTTTACCATAGTTGTGCCAAAATTGAGTTTCTATAAAAGCCTTTTCAATGGTTTACAGGATGTACTATTTGATTTATGAAGATTTACAGGCAGTCTATATCATTACACTAAGCGGGAAGAAAGATCAACAAAACGCTATTAACACTATTCGCCTATTCCTGGAACAATATAGAGTAGAAATTGAAGAAAAAGTAAGAATTTAAATTACTTCACACGCTGTACTCTTCCTGCTTTGATATCTTTTAATCCCTGAACTAACTCTTGGAGCAACTCTTCATCTATCTCTGCTTTTCGTTTTAGTTCTTGGTATTCTTGTTTAGATATAGTTACTGTTTGCATAAATAATCAGAATTAAACCTACTTTATATAATTTTCCCGCAAATCTTTTAAAACAGATTTTAAATGTTATAGCTTATGATTATCCTCGGTTGCGAACACACCGCCCATACATTTGGAATTGGAATAGTTACAGACAAAGGCAAAATCCTTGCCAACGTCAAAGATAGTTACACTTCTAAAGATGCAGGCATGGTTCCGCATGAAATTGCTGAGCATCACAAAAAGGTCGCTGAGAAGATTCTAAAGGAAGCGTTTAAGACTGCCAAAGTAGGATGGAAAGACGTCGACTTCATCGCCTACTCTGCTGGTCCTGGTTTGGATCCAGCGCTCTGGAAAGGATATCATATTGTTAAAGAGTGGGCAGAAAAACATGATAAAAAGCTGGTCGCCGTAAATCACTGTTGCGCTCATCTCAGCATTGGTAAAATGTGGAATAAATTGAAAGACCCAGTATATCTGTATGTTTCCGGCGTCAATACCCAAATTATAATCCAAGAGCCAAGAAAGGAACAACAAAAAGGGGAAGGAAAATACGTCGTCATTGGCGAAACCCTGGATATCGGATTAGGAAACATGCTGGATAAATTCGGCAGGATTCTCGGTTTAGGATTCCCTGCCGGACCTAAAATAGAAGAATTGGCTAAAAAGGGAGAATTTATTGAATTGCCATACACCGTTAAAGGGATGGATGTCTCTTTCTCCGGCCTCTTAACCAAAGTACAGCAACTATTCGAACAAAAACAAGCTAGCAAAGAAGATCTCTGTTTCTCATTACAAGAAACTGCCTTCGCCATGTGCGCGGAAGTAGCGGAACGCGCTCTAGCTCATTCCGGCAAGAAAGAATTACTGTTAGTCGGCGGTGTCGGTGCAAATAAACGCTTCTGCGAAATGCTGGAGCTGATGTGCAAAGAACGAGGCGCTAAATTCTATAAAGTGCCCCCTGATTTAGCAGGCGACCAAGGCGCGATGATCGCTTGGGAAGGATTTTTAAGGAAAGATTTTTATGGTGATATAGAAGTAAATCCGCATTGGCGAGCTGATGAAGTGTAAACTTGCTAGAATAAAATGAAAATTAGAGAAAATATAAATCTATCAACAATATTTTATTTACTGGTTGCTGGATGTACACACGTACCTGACCATTATATAAGATATAACGGAGAAGAATGGCCAACCGATATTGCTAAACCTACATTGCCACAATACGATAAACACGGTCAAGAAATTTTCTTTGTTCCAGATTACAGTTTATTACCACCATTTGGTGTAGCCTGGTCGCGCTACGAATCAGGTACGGGTATCCCCCTGGTTGAATATGTTGTTCCTATTATGAAAGAATACCCAAAAGAGTTACAAAAATTTATTTTTTATCATGAAGTTGGGCACTTTAAATTAGGACACAACGATCAAGGGCATTATGAATCTACTAAAGATAAACTAAAAGACGAACGTGATGCCCACTGTTATGCGATAAAGAACTTTGACACTAAAGAGCAAGATAGGATATGGAATTTTTTACGTGCAGAAGGAGACCCGATAACTCTTCGCTACCACTTTTCAGAATGTTCGAAATTCCCAAAACCAGAAGAGAGCAGATGAAGTATGAGGAAAACCATGACCTTAGCTTCCCTGGTACTGGCCAGCTGCCTGAATGTTTACCTCCCTAAAACGCGCCTGCACGATAGTGAGGGCCAGGAAATAGTGTTCGTAGCTAAAAAGAATAATTCCGGCGGCGCGAATGCTACCTACAGCGATAACCGGCCTACCGTCTTTTACGATCCTTGGTATATGGCGCAATTCCCGGAAGAATTCCAAAATTTTATTTTTCACCATGAAATAGGGCACATTATCCTTGGACATATCTCGATAGAAAATAAGTACGTTCCAGAAAATACTTACAACAAAATCCAACACCAAGCTGACTGCTTCTCGATGCGCTTTCTGGAAGAGCAGCTTCGCTATACTCCTGAACAAATGGAAAAAGTGTACGGGACTGCTACCAAATTTTTTGGCGAAAAACGAGCCGAGGAAATGCGCAGCTGCTTGTACCCCTAAATAACCACTAAATCACCGATAGTTTTATAAACAAAAAAAACCCTTAAATTCTTACATTTTATCGTCTATAAAACTATTTTCACAAAGCTACAAAATGGAACCACCACCAGACCCAAAAACAAGCCAAAAAACCGCCTCAGAAACAGGCTCTACAAGCCCTAAAAAAGAGTACGGAGCAGCCCAGATCCAAGTACTGGAAGGTCTGGAAGCAGTGAAAAAACGCCCCGGCATGTATATTGGGGATACTGGATTAAGGGGCCTCCATCACCTGGTCTGGGAAATCGTAGATAACTCTATTGACGAAGCTTTAGCCGGATTCTGTACCAAGATCAAGGTCATCGTCCATACCGACAATTCTATCACTGTAGCTGATAACGGTCGAGGTATTCCTGTCGACATTCACCCAAAATACAATATGACTGCCTTACAAGTAGCCTTAACCAAGCTTCATGCCGGAGGTAAGTTTGATAAGGAATCCTATAAAGTATCGGGGGGATTGCATGGGGTGGGTTTAAGTGTTGTAAACGCCTTATCAATCGTTCTCGAAGTTCAAGTAAAGCGGGACGGAAAGGTCCACTACCAGAAGTATTCACAAGGAAACCCTCTCGGTGAAGTACAAGTTATCGGGAATACCCGCGAAACTGGAACTATTGTCCACTTCAAGCCAGACGATCAAATATTTCCTGAAACACAATATCACTACGATATCCTGGCTAAGCGCCTGAGAGAATTAGCCTTCCTTAACCAAGGAATAGAGATAGAATTAGTTGACGAGCGTGAGCAAGAAAAACACGACTTATTCAGGTACGAAGGCGGCATCAGGCAGTTTGTCGAATACGTCGATCAAAACAAGCAGCCACTTCATGGAGTAATTTATTTTGAAAAAAGCAAAGACAATATTGCGGTAGAAATTGCTTTACGGTATAACTCCAGCTATCAGGAAAACGTTTTTTCTTTCGTCAATAACATCAATACTATTGAAGGTGGTACCCATCTTTCTGGATTTAAGACAGCCCTCACCAGAGTGTTAAACAACTTTGCCAAGAAAATATTCAACGGCAAGGAAATAAAACTTACCGGCGATGACATGAAGGAAGGTTTGACTGCGGTCATCTCCGTCAAAGTTCCAGAGCCTTTATTTGAGGGTCAGACTAAAACCAAGCTGGGGAACAGCGACGTATTCGGAGTAGTAAGTTCTGTCGTAAATGACGAACTTAACACCTATTTCTCAGAAAATCCTACATCCGTCAAAACCATCATCAGCAAATGTATTGACGCTGCTAGAGCAAGGGAAGCGGCCAGAAAAGCGCGAGAATTAACCAGACGCAAAGGAGCATTAGATGGAGCAGGATTGCCGGGAAAATTAGCCGACTGCAGCAGCAAAGACATGACTAAATGTGAAATCTTCTTGGTGGAAGGCGATAGTGCAGGTGGCTCATGCAAGGGCGCAAGGAATCGTGAATTCCAAGCCATCTTACCGTTAAGAGGAAAAATACTTAACGTCGAAAAAGCACGCCTGCACAAGATCATGGAAAACAAAGAGATCATCGCCATGATCACCGCTCTGGGAACAGGAGTGGGAGAAGAATTTGACGTTGCTAAATTACGCTATGACAAAGTGGTCATTATGACTGATGCTGATGTTGATGGATCGCATATTATGACTTTATTGTTAACCTTCTTTTACCGCCATATGGCTCCTTTAATTGAAAAAGGGCATGTTTACATTGCCATGCCTCCTTTATACAGATTACAAAAAGGAAAGCGAGTTGAATACCTTTATTCTGACGCTGAGAAAGATAAGTTAGCTGCAGAAATGGGCGAAGGTGTTGGCATCCAGCGTTACAAAGGTTTGGGAGAAATGAACCCCCAGCAATTATGGGAAACCACCATGGACCCGGTAGTACGCAAGCTGAAGCAGGTTACAGTCGAAGACGCGGTCATCGCCGACCAGACCTTCACCATCCTCATGGGCGATGAAGTAGAGCCGAGACGAGAGTTTATTGAGAAGCATGCAAAAGAAGTGGTTAATTTGGATGTGTAGAGGTTAAACATGAGTGATTTAATAGAAACTGATCCAGTAAAGATTGCTAAAAAAGAAAGAAAGGAAAGCATTACGCGCATCGTTTCTGTCCTAGGATTTGCAGCCGGCTTGATAGGAATAATCTATGCAGTTCGTCCTGATTACTATCAGCAAGAATTAAAAAATAATTACTATTTTTGCAGCGACTTACTGGAAAAAACTTCAGATAATGCCGCCAATATTAATTTTGTCTATGATAAAGTAACTATTCCAGAAGGATTGCATGCCAGGAAAACCTGTTGGCATATTATTAATGAATACAGTAAGCCAAGAAGCCAATAACCTTAGCACAACAGCGATACCTTTATAATACAACTACTTTTTTGCTTACAGTGACTAAGTATATTATCACGGAGGAATTGCCATGGCAGGATTTGACAAAAGTTTAGACAAAGAATTGTTTTCCAGAAGCGTAGAATTCGGAAATACCAAGATTACCGTAGCAGTATTCGCCTACAGCAACGGGGTTCCCAAACTGCAGTTAAGCCGGGAAAATAAAGCAGCAGATGGAGAATGGTCTTTTACCAAATTAGGAAGGATGACCAAAAGCGAAGTGGAAGCAGTAATGCCGCTGATGGAAGAAGCGAAGAAGTATCTTTGATTTTTTGGAGGTATGATCACTTTTTACTAAAAATAAAATGAAGAAACTTTACCGGAGTTTTTCCGTCACTCCTCACGCTAAATGCGGCTCTCGCAACTTCTCTTTCTTCATGAATTTTTTCCTGATTAATCAAAACATACTTTTTCACATGACATTCAACGGGCGTTAATGGAGTGATATTATTTCTCTTTAAATCCAAACCATAACAAAACGCGCCCAATTTCCTGAATAACGAAGAATCATAAGTCAAAACCAGATAAGGATTAGGGATTTCTCTTCGTCCAGCTTTCCCGGGATAAGGATTAGTCCTTATACGATTTCCCCGTATTACCGTACCATCACCCAATTCATGAACAACATCTTCCTCCAGCACTGATTCCGAAGGAGTTAATTCCTTTTCACATATTTTCCTAATCTCCTGACCTAAGTCTAACTTCAAAACATTCTCTAAAGAACCTTGAGGAATAACCGCTTTCCCGCGCTTAAACCAGCCCGGCTCTTTAACCGCATATACTTCCACTTCATGCCCGACCAACCTACTATGCGTCGGTTCGGGAAATTTCTCATACAAATAAAGTTGTCTTCTAGCAAATTCTTCGGATATTCCTAGACTAGAAGCTAACGCATGGTCGGCAAGACAACGAGAATAAAAACCATTATTCCCGCCGAACTTTTCATTAGGGTTAAAGAAGCCGGTGTAACGTTTTTGTCTAGCCATAACTTAAGCTGGAGAGAAGCTACTTAAAAAGTTTTCGTAAATTTTGCGCCTCTAAATCTTCAAACTGGTTACCTTGCTCACTCCATCTTTCATGCTGACACCGAACAAGGTATCTGCTTCGGAAATAATGGCGTCGTTGTGGGAGATGACAATATACTGCGCCCGATCAGCATAACTTCTGATCAGCTTAGCTAAGATTTCAGAGTTCTGCTTGTCCAAAGCAGCATCAATTTCATCTAAGATGTAGAAAGATGCAGGCTGGTATTCCTGAATCGCAAAGATGAATGATAATGCCGTAAGCGTTTTCTCTCCACCAGAAAGCGATTTAATATCCATGAATCTGTTTCCAGTCAGTTTAACCTTAATATTAAGCCCTGCTTCAAATGGATTCTCTGCATTTTCTAATTCTAAATAGGCTTTCCCTTTCGTGAAAAGGTTGCCAAAGATTTTCTGGAAGTTGTCATTAGCTTTGTCAAAGGTTCTCATAAAGTGTTCTTTTTTCTTGGTTTCAATCTCGTTCATTAACGTTAAGACATCAGTTTTTTCCTTTCCTAATCCTTCCTTTTTCTCCAGCAGTTTATTGAATTCAACTTCTACCAGTTCATATACTTCCAATGCTTTCATATTCACGGCAGACATCTGGCTGAGCATCACTTCGAACTTGCTGATCTCCTGTTTTAATTCTTCTATTGATTTATGTTCCAGCAGCTGCACTCCTTTATACCTGAAAAATTCTTCTTGCAGTCCAGCTAATTTTGCTTTCACTTCCGCATTCTTTAATGAGATTAAATTAACCTCCCGTTCGCAGTCCCTGCTCCTCTCCCGTAAACTTTCGATTTCATGCTCTGCTTTACTTACCTCGGCACTTAGCTTTTCTCTGGTTGCAAATAATCCTTTATATGATGAATAGAATTCCTTACTTTCTTTTTCCTTTACTTCCAAGTCTTTTTCCTTATTTTGAATGCTGGAAGTAAGTTTTGCAATCTCTTGGGTAAACTTTTGTTCTTCCTTATCGTGCTGCTTGGAAATTTCTCTAATTTTTTCTTTCTCTGGCGCCAGCATCTGCTCCATTCTATTCAACAGATTCTTCAAATCGCTCTCCATGCGTAATGTATCTTCCCTGCATTTCTGCCGTGAATCCTCGAAGGCGCTTAATTGCGCTAACAGTCGTGGATCACGCAGCTGGTTGACTTCTAACCGCAGCGCTTGTTTCCTAGACTTTAAGCCTGCCAATCCCTTGTTCAAGACCATAATATTCTTCTGCACCGTAGCTAAGGAAGCATCAACATCTTTCAATCTGACCTGCAATTCTTTCTTCAAATCATGGGACGCTTCTAAGTCGTGAGTGTCTAAGTGCAATGATTTTTCTAACTTGATGACTTCCGCTTCCAATTCTGCGCGACTGGTTCGCAATGCCGTGATTTCCAAAAGATTAGCATCACGCTTCTGCTCCACGCTGGCAAGCACGCCCTGCCATTCTGTCAATTCTTTTTCTACTTTTTCTAACTCTTCCAATGAATCTTTTTCTTTAAAACCTAAAGATGCTTTCCGGGCAGAAAATCCGCCGCGCATCACCCCGCTTTCTTCGGCCAGGCTTCCATCCAGCGTGACCATGCGGGTAGTTCCAATCCCTATTTTACGGGCAGAATCAAGATTTTCTACTACCAAAGTTTTTCCAAAGACATAGGCAAAGGCTTTTTTGTATTGTGGCTTGAAAGTAACCAAATTAAGAGCAAAATCGTGCACGCCAGCTTTTTTCAATTGCTTTTGATCTTCCGCACTGATATCATTATAGCGAATTTTATTGAGGGGGATAAAAGAAGCTGAACCTAATTTGTTTTCCTTGAGATAAGCGATGCAATCTGCAGCCGTCCCATCATCTTCTACTACGATATGGTTCATCCTTGCTCCGGCCGATGCTTCCAGCGCTTGAGCGTATTTTTTATTAACCTGTCCAAGCTCGACAATTGTTCCATGTACGCCTTTGAACTTCTTTTTATTTTCTAAAATGCTGCGTACAGCCAGATCAGTAGCCAAATTAGCCTGATAGATCATGGTCTTGGCATTTAACTGCGCCTGCTTTTCCTGTACTTCCACTAGTTTTCGTCGTGCGTTTCCTAGTTGCGAAGCATAACTGCTGTCTTGTTCCAAGCATTTGTTTAATTTCAAGGTGGCATTCTTAAAATCATTTTTATGTTTTTGCAACACTTCCATCTGCTGCTTATGTTCTTTCTCTACTTCCTTGACTTTGGCGATGCGCTCATCAAGACTATTGAGCTGGAATTCAACTTGATCTTTCTCTCGCAGCAATTCCTGCTGCTTCTGCCGCACTTGCTGCGCTTCTTCCTGCTTCTGCTCAATCAACACATCCTTCTGTTCCATTTCTTTCTCAAGCTCCTGAGAAGATTCAATATTGTGCTTTTTCTTGAACTGAGCAATATTTTTCTCTAACTCCTGCAACTCTTTTTGTTTGCCGTTGATATTCTGCTGGAGCTGCTGCTGCTGCTTATCCTGCGCAGAAGCTTTTTCATTAAGCTCATCCATCTCTACTGCGAACTGGTCCTTCCTTTGCTTGATCTTGTTGATCTCATCTTTTAAAGTAGAAACTCTGGTTTTTTCTTCCGCTAAAGACACTTTCAGGTCTTCAATCTGCCTATGCACTTTGAGCTGTTCTTTTTCACCCTTTTGCTCGATCTCTTTGTTAATGTTAGCGATCTGAACTTTATGTTCTTCTGCTTTTTTTCGCAGGCCAGATACTTTTTCTTCCAAGGCCTTGATTTTTTCTTGCTGCTTGGCGATTTCAGCATCATGTGTTTCTTTTACTGCTTCCCGCTCTTTCATCTGCACATGTAAATAAGTCGCTTTATTGGAATCGATCCGATCTTTCAATTCCTTAAACTTCATAGCCTGATCACGGTCTTTCTTTAACTCTTTAAGGTAGGTCTTCCGTTCGGTAAGAATGATATCTGCATTGTTGAGTTTTTCTTCAACTTTCTGAAGCTCTAACAGCGCTTTGTGCTTCTTTTCTTCGTAAATGGAGACGTCGCTGATTTCTTCGATGATCTTACGCCGTTCCATAGTGGGCATATCTACGAAGCTGGTAATGTCACCTTGGAGAATGATATTATAACCTTCTGGATTGATTTTTGCAGTGGCTAAAAGATCTAATACTTCAGTACGGGTTTTCTTTTGCCCATTGATTCTGTAGACACTCCCGCCGTCTTTGGTAATGGAACGATTGATCACCACTTCCTGATCGCTGACTGGAAAAGTTTTATTCTTATTATCAAAAGCGATTTCTACGTAGGCCGAGGTTGCTGGCTTTTTATCCTTGCCTCCATTGAATATTAGGTTAGAAGCCTTTTCCGCCCGCATGGATTTGGCAGATAAACGACCTAGAACGAAACAGAGTGCGTCACCTACGTTAGACTTTCCGGAACCATTCGGACCTAGAATACAATTATATTTTCCATCCAAAGGGACTTCCGTTTTATGGGCAAAACTCTTGAATCCGTGGATGGCGATGCGGTTGATGGTAGTCATTATGAAATGCCTCTTTTCAAGGTAGAATGTTTTATTTTGGCTTTATAAAGATTGCGGAGAGGTTTGCTAAAATTTATGCTAGCACTTCCAACTTCTTTTTGGTTGGCTCTTCCAGCTGATTAAGCCTTTCCAGAAGCAACTTATGGTATAATTCAATCAACTGCCCAGCGAGGATATTATCTTTATTAATTTTGTAAAGGGTCGCCCGACCAATTTTCCTGGTCTTAATCACTATTCCTAATTCCAACAATTTAGGAACTAATGTATTTAAAGTTCCCCAACTTACTCCCGCATTAAGCAAATCAGTAAGAGTGTAATCAAAATCACGCCCTTCTATCAAGTACTGAAGTATCCTCATTCGCGGGGTATCGCCCACATAGTCCAAAAAGAGTGATTCTTGCGTCATGTTCTTTCTAAAATTAGGGAATTATTTAAATCTTTTGTTATTATACATCAATGTACAATAAGTTAAAGTGAAAAATATTAATGAGTTATTAAACAGCTCAGTTGTGGAAGAAATAGATGTCATCAAAAGGCTTATTTTAGAAAAGCTTATCCGCGCTAATATCTGGGGAGGAAAACATACTCCTTTAGATTTTGTAACCAAAGGAATTCCAGAACATTACCGCAATACCCATAAAGGAATGAAAGTTATAGATAGAGTTTTGAAGGAACTAGCCAATGATGAATGGATAATTATTTTAGCAAAGAGAACTGGAAAAGGTTCTGATGAGCATATTTCCTTAAATCCAAGAAAAGTAGGTGAGATTAAACCATGGCTGGAAAGAATGGAATAACCAAGGAAGAATTAAAACTAGTCAAAAAACTTGTGAAAATTACGAAAGAGAAAAATCTTTTTTGACAGCAGAAGAATTGTTTGAGAGGTTACGATCCAATTCTCATCTTGATAACCTGGACTAAAAGCCTCGTGGCAAGATCATTATTATAAAATCCGCAACGCGCATATTTCCGTTGCGAGTCAGCATACAAAATAACATCTTTTTCTCTGGCTTCGCCGAGAAAGCCGTAATGCTTAATCTCTCCAAGAGCATTAATTCTATTTCCAATCAATGCAACATAGGCATCTTCAACTTTTTCAGTTAGGCTCATTGGTCATCATACCATTTCAATGTTGCTCTAGTTGGATGGTATTCCTGCAAACGTGAGAATAAAGAATTTCTAGAACGATCGTGTAAACAATGAGCTAACCCACAAACTATAACCAATTTTTCTATTCGATCAGCAAGAATTTCTCTGATTTTCTTTTCAGCATAATCATCTCTGTCGATAAAACTATTTCTTTGTCCGTTTGCAATTCTATGTTCATACATTAATGTATCAGGAGTGGAAAAATTAAAATCAGTATAAGTAGTTTCGGCATTTTGCTGTCTAATGTTCCGATTTAATCTATTCATATTCTCTACATTTCCACAAGGAGGAGATCTGTGGTGGGACAAAAATTCATATAAAACTTTAGGACTATCCGTTAGATGCGTAGGCACACCTTGTTTTTTTCCATATTCCAATGAAACTATTGGTTCAAAATTTTGATATTGAAGCTCTTCTAAAATAAACTTATAAGCAGAATTTGTAAGGCCAAGTTTTTTATATTTTTTTAATCGTCTCTTTTCAGCTTCAAACCATTCTCCAGAGCTAATATGACCCCATAACTCAGGACTGCATTCCACAGCAATCGCATTTGGTCTTTCATAATGTAACGCCCGCTCCAATCTTTTTGCGCCTAGTGGGTCACTATGTACGGTTCCAATAAAGTGTATTCTTGCTTCACTCATTCTTTCTTCCTGGTCATCTTTCTTCCAATCTTATGCGCAATATGCAATGGCTCCGGCATTTTGTGGGGGAAAATGATCGTCTTTTGGGAATAATCTCCTGAACGGTTCCCAGAGAAACATTATGCCCAGGAGAAACAAACAAGGGATTAGAGAAGTCCTTGGTCTTTATTTCAAATCCCAGCACTTCATCATTAATCACTACCTTACCGTCCTGCAAATCTCCAAAAGTCAATTTATCTTGAACTCCAATAGTGGGAATATTCAACTCTAATCCCAGATGCGCAGCAATGCCTAAACGCCGTGGATGTAATATTCCTTCGCCCTTCACCAGCAAGATATCCGGCTCTTCATCTAATTGATTAAAAGCTTCAACAATAGCCGGCATCTCCCGATAGGCCGCAAATCCCGGTTTGTAAGGAAGAGGATTGTTTAAAACATAACTCTTCTGCTCTTTAATTGCAAAAGAAGGAAACTCGCAAACCACCACGGTAGCCAATAACTTTGTTCCTAACACCTGACACTCTGCTGCGCCGATGGTTTTAATCTCTTGAAAAGAATCTTCTAATCTAACTCGGTATGATAATTTTGCTTGTTCTTTTTTAAGTTCGAAGAGATCCATTTTTCAATTATTGTAACCTAAAAATTATTATCCATCCAACCTTTTTCCATCTCATTCAAATTCAATTCCCTAGCTTTTTCTTGGCTCATCCCCGAGAATACTTTTATTTTGTAGACTGAAGTTAAAGGATCACATTCTCTCCAGCGTTTATACCTAATATTTATTCCTGCAACATAATCCGGCATTTGTTCTTCTAAGTTTATCATTCGTATATCCTCCACTTTTACTCCTAAAACCTGAACTTGCTTTATAAATCTTTCTAAAATAACTACTTAGCAGTAATTACTCAAAAATAGTTAACGACATAAATAAGTTATAAATTTCTGCGTAAAAATATGTTCGTTCCAA
>CAYIEF010000015.1:0-21675 GCA_964362365.1 uncultured Methanosarcinales archaeon
GTTAAGAACTAAACATTAAGTACGAACTACAAGACACGTGCCGACCAAGCACAGACCAAATGACCAATGAGGGCGACCAACCCTTTTAATCTCATGTAAAGTAGTACTTATATATAAATATTATTTTTCTTGAAAATATATTTTGCAGACGATAGATGGTGATTTGAGCTTATTTTGGGGGAGATTTGTAAGAAACCTTTTTAAAATACACCTAGTTTTAGGTTATATGGTATTAGGTTTGTTCAAATCAAAGGAAGAAAAGGAAAAAGAACACGAGGAAAAAAATCAACAATTAGCAGCGAGAATATCTAGATTAGAAGCGGAAATATCTAGAGTTGAGCAGGAAAAAGCTTATGATCTTGCTTTAGCGCAAGTTAAATTTACTCCCGAAAGCAAGGACGAATATGAAAGACGCGTAGGTTATGCTGTGGAAGTTATTGATACAGGTGATCGGAATATAGGAATACTGTTTAGGAAAGAAAAGAGTGAGGCAGATTATTCCCTAGTAAGTGATTTTGAACTCAAAAAACGCCTGGTAAAAGCTGGAATTGAAGCCATTGTGGGAACAAATTTTTCCCATGCCGGAAATAATTATTACTGGTATCATAATTACTACGGCTTACCTGTGTGCAGAAAGAACGGCGGACCGTATAGGTAAGAATTATAATTAAAAATAGAGATTCGTTTAACTAAATTCTTAATAAGGATTACAAAATTATTTTTTCATGATCGTCGTTGACGTTGAAACTACCGGTTTAAATCCCAAAAAACATTCCATAGTAAGCATTGGCGCAGTTGAATTTGATGATCCAGAAAATAGTTTCTATGTTGCATGCAGAGTTTTTGATGGCGCAGATGTAAGTGATGAGGCCTTAGCAATAAATGGTTTTTCCAGGGAAAGTCTTGCCAATCCTAGAAAACCAACCTTGGAATCAGCAGTAAAATCATTATTAGAGTGGTCAGCAAACTGCAATTACAGAACTATTGCCGGAGAGAACCCTACTTTTGATAGAGATTTTCTAAGAGCTTCTGCTGAGCGATATAATCTTCCTTGGACATTAGGCAGAAGAACAGTTGACTTACATTCGGTTAGTTACGCAAAGCACCTAGAACTTGGAAAACACAATAAACTTCCTTTAAAAGACGGCGTCTCAGAACTCAGAGCAGATGCAACCTATTCTTTTGTGGGCATCCCTGAAGAACCAAAGCCGCACCATGCACTCAACGGAGCAAAATGGGAAGCAGAAGCATTCTCAAGGTTGCTGTATGGAAAATCTCTACTTCCAGAATTCACCCATTTGCCGGTTCCAGACTATTTGCGGAGAGGTGTTTAATATGGTTGGATTTTACTAAAACTATGCTACGGCAAGCAAATTCTTGACATGCACTTCAGAAAGAGATTCTATTGGTATCCGTTTACTAACTTCCAATAATTCAATCCCTAAGATATTTCCATCTTTGTCTAAATCAATTATCGTAAAGTCATCTATCTTTTTATTCTTCGCAAATTCTCCCTCGCGGAATTCTATGTACATCGCGTCTGCTTCTTTATCGTAGCTTATTTCCATTTTACAACCAATAGATTGTTATGATATTTATATTCTTTTCTGTCTTTTCTACAGCTACTTCAATTGTACCTCGGTCTAATTTTTTTGGTAATAGTATTTACCATATTTCTTGAGGGTTTTGTCTGGATATTTAAAGAATTAAGAGCAAAAACAAAATTTATGCAACTCGTCTTTCTCTTGCGAATGTAGGAATCCAAATTCCATAAAGAGTAAATGAATTTTTGTAAGCATTTACTTCTCTTCCAACTGCGAGAGCAAGAGACTCAGGTGTTACTTCTAATTCTGAAAGTGCAGACATAATATTATCTAATCCACCAATATGAAGTGTGGCTTGTTCTCCATCTGGAGATTTTATTGTTAATCCAAGACCTGCTTTATTAGATTTTATTGCTTTTGGATTATAAAGAACTTTTTCTTCAACTCCGTCAGGAGTTCTTTTGCAGAAATAAGCGTCAGTAACTACAGAAGTTACTCTTCTTAACGAATCTAAATGTTCTGGAGTTGTTGATAAATCTCCAGTATGCACTTTCAGACCATTTACATCATGTATTTCATATACCATACTTGTAGTAACTACTAAGTAGTATTTAAGGCTTTCGGTTTTTGTTTTTGCCCTTTTCACATTTTAGCACTAGCCGGAATTGAGCATAACATCGCGATCGCTGTTATGCTCTCCAAATGAAATAAGGACTAAAATTTAGTGCAACGATGCCGAAGGCAAAATTTTATAGTTCGGCCTGGTGCGTATAGGTAGTTTACATTCAAATTAATAGCATCCAACACTTCATCTTTGGTAAGTCTTCTCTTTTTAAGTCTAAACTCCGCATGCTTAGTAAATGTAAACCGCATTGTTGAAATGCCACGCCAGTCATTAATAAGTATTTTATATGTCTTTGAGAATTTATCTCTTCCCCACAGCTTCCTTGACTTTCTCAGCCACAAACTCCTGCCCTTTTTTTACCATTTCAGCTGTGGTATGCGCTTTCCTCGCTAAAATAGTAGCAACATCATTCAGGTACTTCGCTGGATCAGCCATCCTCATTCTCCAGGAACCAAAGTACACTAACGATTCTAACGGATATTTAGGCGGCTTCGGAGGGATATCTTTCGCGTACCCTAAGGCGACGATGACCTGCGGTTCGGCATCATCAGGAATCTTGAGCAGCTCTTTCACTCTTTCCGCATCAAAAGCGCCTACCCATCTTGCTCCTAAACCGAGGGAATGCGCTTCCAGCAGCATATTCTGCGCCGCCGCAGCGCAGTTCTGGACTGAGTAAAAAGTTTTCCCTTTTTCCCCGTAATATCGTTCCGCTTTATCCGGTTCTGCACACACCACCATCAAGGCAAAGGCCTGCGCGATCTCATATTGGTCATAGGAAGCAGCAGCAATCTCCTGTTTAAGTTCGGGCTTGATAACCACTATAAATTTCCAATTCTGAATGTTTCCGCAGCTGGGAGCGTGTCTTCCGGCGTCTAAAACGCGGGAAATATTTTCCCAAGAAACAAATTTAGGAAGAAATGAGGTTACATTGCGCCGGGATTTAATCAATTCTAAGATATCGTTCATGCTTACTTATTAAAGTTTTGAGATATATATACTTAACGATTTAGGATTATAAAATATAAATTCAAAAAACAACTAATCCCCGCTCAAATCAACTTCCTGATGTACAGCAGCTATGGTTTCACCGCCAGCATCTAACAGGAATAAAGAAATTCGCACATGGTAAAGATCGCTATCTGGAATAGTTACCGGGCTATACGCAAACCCGCCGCTCACTGCAGCTTCATCGCTGACCGTTTCTCCTGATTTAATTCTTTGGGAAGCAATACCTACATCAAAATGCTTCTCTCCGTCTTCATACCCTTCCACAATCATAGAAAAATGATGCGGCTTAATGGTACCCTTCTCATTATTGGTGACAGTATATTTTACCCCCTTGATCTTTCCCCAAGTTCCTTTCCAATCTTTATACACCCCATCTAAAGATAGAGTCACTTGGGAATATCCCTCATCTACAAATGTTTCTGGTCCTTCTGCAACTTCTGCGGTTTCATTTCCACTTTCTGCAAGCTGAGTAGTTTCTTCGGTTTCGGTTTGTTCTGGAACTGCCTCTTGGGGTGCTTCCTCTTTGGTTGCTTCTGGCTCTTCAGCTTCTTTGGTGTCGCCGGTAGCTAAACCAGAAGGACCAGCATCTTGCGTAAAATATGTAGAAAAATCAGGAAGGAGCGACACATCATCACTGGTACTAAGGCGGCCGGCAAAGAAAACGCCCAAAAGCACAACTAAAACTAAAAGGCCTTTTACCATTTTCCATGGCCTTAATCTGATAACAATCTCTCTTCCTTCAGGAGCAATGGCTTTATCTTTAGGTTTTTCTTTCTCTAACTGAGGCTGCCGCGGCCTTGGCAGCTCCTTAAATGGGCTCATTTTTTCTGATTTATCTTCAACTGCCATGTTTACACCAAAAATAAGACGATCGAGGTTACCACCAAGACTAAACCTATGCCGATAAGGCCAAACGAGATTTGTTCTTGAAGGGTTAAGGTTTTGAAATTTGTAAGCTTCATCCCCAGAAAAGAGAAAAAGGCAGATATTCTTCGATTGAAGAGTACTGCTTGCTGTTGAAAATTATTCATGATCTGATTAACTGTAGCCATTATGTACCGAAAGAAAACAAAAGGGATTTAAAAATGTTTTTATTTGCATTGGTGATTTTAAGAAATGAATATTAAAAATTAAGAAAAAGATTTTACTGCCCCGCAGCAGCTTTTCCAGCTAATGGTTGAGGGCCTTCTTTGGTCACTTTCATATTTACCTGATGAATGATTTTAGAAATGCGCTCCCCACAGACGGTTTTCTTGTTCAGCAGACCAGGCTGTTTCTTTCCATTGCGGTCTAATCCAGAAAATCCAACACTTTTTCCGGCAGTGACTTTCTTACGTGCAGCTTGAATACCTTTTCTCATAGGAAATCCGCATTTATCAGAACCGCCGGTGATCAAGAATTCATACCCCGGAAATCCTAATTCGTCTCCAGAAACCGTATTCCCTATAACTTTGTTGTGCAACGCGTCTGCAGCGGCATCTTTTACTTCCTTTTGGTAAGACTTACCGTCTTTTGTTCCTAATACCAGTTTAAATTCCATGTTATTCCTCCCGAGGCTAAAGATCCTAGAGAATCACGCCTTATGGCTGCCTCAGCTGTTGTTTATAATAGTAATTTTGCTTATTTTTTATAAACCTTTAGCTTAAATCAAGCAAATCCATTATCCAGAAACTGGTTTACATCACGAAAGTGGTTTTACATTTTATTAACCAAACAACACTAATGACGGCAGACGGACAAAGCTTTAGCTTTGTCCTACGCGACAGCCCGTAGGGCGCGTCCCCGTCGCGTCTGCGTCAGTGTTGTTAGTTAAACCAGCCATGGCGGAGATGCACCGGGGTTGTCCATTTCGGGGTGGTGCATAGGGCATTTTCTTTAGAAAATGACCGTCTCCAGCCATGATTGGCTGGTTTTGATTCATCTATTTTAGTGCAAAATTTTATGTAGAACTAAAAACGTGATAGCCCACTTAAATCAAGCAAACAACACTTTCCTCACCTTATGCACAAGCCAATTTAATCCTACTATTCCAGCAGCAGCTATTCCTATCAAAACCCAATCAGGTACTCCTAGCGGAACTACCCCAAAAGAATTGGCTAGGAAAGGCACGTACATCACTAAAGCCTGAAGAACTAACGAAAGCACTACCGCGGTCACTAAATAGCCATTGGAAAAGATGGAAAGATGATAATGCATCCGGATCATGTGCAGCCTTACTAATTCAAATACCACCAGCGCAGTGAATACCATACTCTGTGCTTTCCCCGGGATTGAATTTCTATACGACCAAAAGAGGAAGAGCGTGACTGAAGCAATTATAAAGCCTAAAGTGAGAATGCTGATGATCATTTCTTTATTGATGATAAACTCTTCATACTGGCGCGGTTTTCGTTTCATTATTCCTTTTTGCTCAGGATCGACACCTAAAGCTACTGCCGGTAATCCATCAGTGACTAGATTGATCCATAAAATATGAATCGGCGTAAGCGGCAAACCTAAGCCAAAAAAAGGAGCTAAGATGGTCATAGCTAAGAAAATAACTAAAATTTCTGCGAAATTGCTGGAAAGCAAGTAATTGACAAACTTCCGGATGTTGTCGTAAATTCCCCGGCCTTCTTCCACCGCATTGACGATAGACGCAAAATTATCGTCAAGTAAAATCATATCAGAAGCTTCCTTGGCTACATCAGTTCCAGTAACGCCCATAGAGATGCCGATATCAGCTCGTTTCAAAGCCGGAGCATCGTTAATGCCATCGCCAGTAACGGCAACAGTATGGCCTTTTTTCTTCAACGCTTCCACGATGCGTAATTTGTGTTCGGGATCGACGCGAGCGAAGATATTGATGTCTTCTATATGCAGAGCAAGATTTTTTATCTGGTTCAATTCCTCGCCGCTGATAGCGTCTCCGGTAATCCCTATCTGGGCAGCGATAGCTTTGGCAGTGCTCAATTGATCACCAGTAATCATTACTACGCGTATCCCTGCTTCAGTACATTTCTGGATCGCTTCTTTGACTTCTTTCCGAGGCGGATCGATCATGGCCTGCAATCCCACAAAAATCATATCTTTTTCTGCGTCTTCTTTTTCTTGCACTTTACTCTTGTATGCAAATCCCAACACCCGAAGAGCGTTGCCGGCAAGCGTTTCGTTCTGCTGCAAGATTTCTTCCTTTTTTTTGCGATCCAAGCGCTGCACGCTTCCGTCAATCAGGATACTGTTGCAATATTTCAAAAGCACATCCGGTGCGCCTTTGGTGTACGAAACTTTACCTGTTTTAGTTTGATGGATAGTAGTCATCATCTTTCGTTCAGAGGAGAAAGAAATTTCGTTGACGCGAGGTTCTTCTTGTTCTACTTTAGCTCTAGACAATCCTGCTTTTTCTGCTGAAACCAGCAAGGCTGCTTCAGTAGGGTCGCCGATAACTTTCTTTTTCTTATCGAATTCAGCATCATTGCAAAGGGCTCCAATTTTAAGAATGGTTTGCAAAGATTTAGAATTCACTTCCTTTCCGCCGAGAAGGAACGAGCCTTTTGTTTCGTACCCTGAGCCAGTTACATCGTAGAGGGAACCATCGGCCCATATTTTGGTTACGGTCATCTCATTATGAGTGAGCGTACCGGTCTTATCAGTGCAGATTACATCAACACTGCCCAGCGTTTCCACCGACGGAAGTTTTCTGATTAAGGCGTTTCGCTTGGCCATTTTCTGCACGCCGTACGAGAGCGAGATAGTGATGATAGCCGGCAATCCTTCAGGAATTGCTGCTACACCTAACGCTACCGCAGTAAGAAACATTAACACATAATCCAACCCTAAGGCGACACCGATTACAAAGACCAAGAGGGCAACTAAGGTTACCGCGATGGACAGATATTTTCCCATTACCTGAATGTTTTGCTGCAGTGGCGCTACTTTTTCCTCTGCTTCTGTAATATCTCTGGCAATTTTTCCGACTTCTGTTTTCATCCCTGTTGCGGTGACCAGAGCTTTTCCTCTCCCATTACTGACTATAGTAGAGGTGTAGATCATATTTCTGCGATCGGCTAAGGTTTTTTTGGCGTCCAACACTTCAATGTTTTTGGTGACGGGTTGAGACTCACCGGTAAGTACTGCTTCCTGCATCTTTACATCGTGGACTTCAATGAGACGAGCATCAGCAGAGATCTTATCACCGACTTTAAAGACTAAGACATCACCAGGAACAACATTCCTGCTCTCAATGATCGTCTCTTTTCCTTCTCTTAGCACTACTGCTTTCGGCGAAGCTATCTTTTGCAGCGCTTCCAAGGTTTTTTCGGCGCGGTATTCCTGCACAAAACCTAATACTGCATTAATGATAACGATTATAGCAATAATTATGGCATCTATCTTTTCGCCAAGAAAATAAGAGATGATGAGCGCGGTGATGAGAATGATCACTAAAGGGCTGGAGAATTGGCGCAGCAGAATTTTCAGTGGGCTGTCCTCTTTGGCAGCTTGGATTTCATTAAAGCCGAAAGAATGCAGGCGCTGTTCTGCTTCGTGATTGGAAAGGCCTTTTTCAGAAGACTGGTAAGAATCGAATATTTCGGCAAGAGGCAGCGAGTGTGCTTTTTCCTGTAAAGAAATTGTTTTCATCCCATCCTTCTTTTTGTATATAGAATGAGAAGGAGTTTAAAAATATTAAGGTCTGGAAATTTATTTCTTACTTGAGTAATAAATCTTAATCCCCACTAAAGAAAAGATAATTAGTGCTAACCCAGCAGCATACAACAAACCGCCTTTTTCTGTAATTCCAACTACGGCAGCAGTTAATTTATTTGAAAACGAAGGATTGTTGGGTGTTTCTACAGGAGCTTCTGCTGATAGCTGAATTGGTTGTTCAGACATCTTCTTGAGATCTGGCACATGGTTAGTAGTTTCTTCTTCAACGATAGGTAAGCTTTCATCCTTACTATTATCCTTCTTCTTACTTGAAGAAGATCCTCCGCCTCCAGATTTAGAAGGCTGATTTTGCGGTGGTTGTTCCTCAGCTACTTCACCGAAATGGAATTTTAATACTCCAGTATTACTATTTCCTGATTCATCAATACATTCCACTGAAACTTGGTAATCTTTTCCGTCTTCTAAGTCAAATAGATTTTGTGAATGTACCTTTGCGCCGGTCGTTTCCATCTCTTGATATTCTCCTTCTAGCCCGTAGGAGCAGACAGCGTTTTCATTGGTTGATAGTTCGAGAGGAAGAGCTGGTTTTGTGTTGGTTCCAGTGGCTGTAGTAATATAAACCTGAGGGTATTGAGAATCGTTGCCAATGAATCCGTCAAATTTAATATCCCAATTCTTGGTGAAAAGAGAATCTTTTTCCTCAAGTTCTGGTTGCCCAAGCAAAGTTTGGCCAGCTCCGATATAATAATCATCCTGTGCAGTCATTTTTACTTCAAGCGAGGAGATGCTCAAAACACTGTTGTCATCTGTTCCTTTTATTTTTATCTTAGCGCCGTCAATAGTTTCGCTGTTAACCTTTACTTCGTAACTTAGGTCATCAGTAATGTCTTTATCCTGCAATTCCAATTTTTCAGTGCCAAGAATAAACGTTACTTTACCATCCTTGATTTCCAGCACACCAAAACTAATACCGTTGAGGAAAAGATACGTCTTTCCAACCTTGAGCATGGAAGTTGTTTCTCCATTGATCTTAAATTGTACGTATTCTTCATTCATGAAGGTAGGAGTAATTTCGTAACCTACATTACTTAAAGAAAATGTTTTGGTTTCATTTTTCCCTACAGAATCAATAACAAAATTGTTCATCAAAGTCAGTTTAACATTGTTTTGAGACGGTCGTTCTGCTTTGAACACGTAGTATTCTTTTCCGAATAAAGTTAAGGTTGTTCCTTGGAAATTGGTAAGGATTTTATCTCCCATTGTTGATTGTGCTGGAGAGATGAACTCTAATTTGAAAGTGGCAATAGGCACGTTATCACTAAATAAAAGGAAATAATCTGTTATGTCGTCGTCATCTTCTTCGTAAGTAACTATGCCATTCTTCTGATTATAATAAGTATTAACAACAGGAAAAGATAAAGATTGATTATAATTGTATTCATTGCCATTTATTAACCAAGTATTATCAGCAAGCGCAGTAAGATCATTCCCGCCAATAACTGGCGTGACATTGCTGATAGGTTCTCCAAACTCTAAAACGTTGCCATCTTTTTCTATTTTCCATGATTCTGTGTTATAGACAGTTACTTCAGAGAGCATTTCTTTCTTTACAACGGAATCTTGTGGTGGTGATTTGAAAGTGATTTTAGGCGGAACGGTATCTTCTCCAAGGTAAAAATGTGTGGATTGAACGTTAGTATTGCCTGCTTCATCTATGCATTGAATGGTTGCTTCATGATTATTTCCAAATTCTAAGCCAGTCAAAGCATGATAATGATTCTTTCCACCTGTTTGGCTCATGATTTTGTGACCATCTCCTAGATCATAAGAACACATCGCATTCTCATCCGTTTCTGCTACTAGGTTAATGTAATAAGTGTAATATTTGGCTTCGGTAGTAGTTAGGTAAAGCTGCGGCAACCTTTGTGTTTCCGGCCAATCTATAACTAAGCTATCAGCATGTTCTACCATCACAGGACTATATAATTTCACAAAAGCGCCATTGGCGGAATATCCATAAGCATTATTCTGATCATTAGCAGGAGAAGTTAAATCAATGCCTGCATAATTAGTGAAATCAACTTTAGTATCAACAGCGATGATGTCGAATGAAGAAATTGGGTAAGGATCTTCCAGAGAAGCAGCAACACTATCTCCAACATTATTAGGATCAATAAGGCTTATATCAACATTAATCTTTTTAGCATTCGAATCTGTGATTCCTTCTGTGATAGTTATTTTCGCTCCGCCTTTGGCGATGACATAGTTTTCCAATCCGTAAGCATTGCTGCTAGAAGTATCCATCCCTCCACTTACAGAAATATTATAATCATATTTAGATGTGTCCCCAACGGATTTGATTGTATAAGTTACTCCTGAGAGTTTGAGCGATGTAGTCGCAATGCCATTTGAATCAAAAGACACTGGCCTATCAACAGTTTCTCCGGTCGCTAAGATCTTAAACTTCATCTTTGGGTCAGAAACAGCATTGTCATCTGCTCCTTTGTACTGGACAACATGACTGACTGAATCTTTTGTCTTATCCCCATTTAGTATAAAATATCCTTCATCGGCAATCTCTGAATTGTTCAAGTAAAAAAGATCATCTTTATTTCCAAGGCGCATCTCAGAACCACCTATAGCATATACCAAAGGAAAATCAATTTCCTGATCGGCGTTATTGGTAAAAGTTAACCAGTATTCTCTTTCGCCTGACCTATCCTTGATGGATATTTCATCAGTTTCAACTGCTGGATCAAGACCGTCAAATTTTATATCAAAATTTTTAGCAAACAGCAGATTCTTATTCTCCAATTCAGGCTGTTCTAATAATGTTTCACCTGGGGCAACATAATAATCATCTTGAGCAACCATCTCTACTCCAATCGAGGAAATACTTGCTGCTCCGTTATTAATAGTTCCCTTGATAATCACATCTGCGCCGTCAATTGTTTGATCATTAAATCTCATCTTTGAAGAACCAATTGCTTTTAAGGAGAATTCAGCCTGATGCACTCCGCCAGCATAATCCTGATAGAGAACATCATCTAAACTTAGAGTAATTCCATCAGAGATAATAATTCCATCGCCCATATTCATCAGAGGAGTGGGCTCTCCATTGATGTTAAATAGAGCTTTATTAGAGCTATCTGTAAAAACCAAGATTACATTATATTCTTGGCCATCTATAGTATATGTCTTACTTTCCCCTTCTAACAAGCTACCTTCTTGAACATCTTTATAATAAGTTGAAGTATCATCCGAAATGTCGTGGTCTTCTAATTCAAGATACTTTACATAATTAAAAGAAGTATCCATCAAAGTCAGCCTTACTCCATGCTGATAGATTTTTTCTGCTTTAGATACAAGATACACCTTATCAAATAAAGTGAAGATAGTCCCCTGGAGATCAGTTAAGCGATCGGCATTATCAATTTCAGACGACACTGGTGATTCAAAGTTTAAACCATATTTCGCGATTTGCTGATCTTCTTTTATCTGGAAATAAATACCGGATTTCCATCCATCTTCAGCAAGTTCCTCAACCTGGGCTTTATTGTTATTGAAATCCCCAGCAAATGTAACTATCTCATTCTGAGCATCTTCAGAATCAAAAGAGAGAGATTGCTCATAGTTATATTCTATCCCATCGACTAACCATATATTCTCTGCCAAAGCATTTATTTCTTGACTGCCTATCTCTGTTATAACATCATTTATAGATTCGCCAATTTCTAATTTATCCTCGCCATTCTCAATCTTCCAAGATTCTGAAAGAATAATCGACTCTGAAACTAGATAACTTGTCACAATAGAATCATCTTCAGGAGAGGTTATAGTAATTTGCGGCGGAGTAACATCATCAGCAACATGAAAATGTACAGATTGAGTGTTAATCTCCTCTTCTTCTACGCACTGCACAGAAACTTCATAATCCTGTCCTTTTACTAAATCAAACAAGTATTGGAGATGAGAAGTTCCTACCGTTATTTCCATCTCCTGATATTCTTCTCCTAGACTATAAGAGCAGACTGCATCTTCGTCTGTAGATACTTGCAGAGGTAATCCTTTTTTAGTTTTGGTGGTTATCCCCGTAATATACACTAAGGGCGATCCTTCCTCATTCAATCCACGATATTCAATATCCAATAAGCCGTTCATCAAAACTTCTTTCTGATCCCCAGCTGCTTCAATGACATCACTTAATTTACTGTTTTCAGGAACAAGATAATCATTTCCCGCAATCATCTTAATTTGGATGGAATCAATTTCAACTTTTTGACTTGACACTAAGCCGCCAATTTTTATCTCTGCCAAGCCAATAACTTCATCATCGATCATTACCTTATGAGTAGAAGCAGCATCAAGAATATCATCATCCCTTAAGGTCATCTTCTCAGCATTAAAGAATAAGGTGATTGCCGGCTCGTCTCCAGCCAAGAATATGTTCGCGCTTATCGGAGTCCCATCGTTTAAACCATAAACGGTATCAGATTCTATTTCAACCAGTTCTCCATTTACTTCAAACTGAACGCCATTACCATTGACAGAGATCATTTCAACAGCATATTCTTTATTATCTACTGTAAATGTTTTTGACTCTTCCACTAAAAGAATATCGCTTTTTTCTCCAGCCATTAGCACTAACTGGATGCTTGCATTTCCAGCTGGCCTTGTAGCCTGTAGAACAGTATACTCCTCTCCTAAGATAGTAAGCTTAGAGCCCTGAAAATCAGGAAGATATTCTCCGTCCGGAGTTGGATTTTCTTCAGCATCAGTTATAATAGATGAAGGTGCCCAAAGAAAGTTTAATTCGTAACGAGCAAACACTTCGTTGCCTGCAACCTTCAAAAATAAATCATTATTCTCATCCAAAGTTACTGTTATCGCCGGATGATCAAAATGTATGAACTGTTCATATTTAAATTTCCCGCCATTAACTACAAGAATTCCGTCAGCGAGTACGCTTAAATCGTCTTCATCTATAAACTCGACTACTCCTTGAGAATAGGAGCCAACTGGTTCGTTGATTTCTAATTGATTTTCTCCGTTTTTGACTAGCCAGTATTCTGTTTCAGACACAGTAATATCAGAGAGCATCTCTTCTGTTACAATAGAGCCGTCTTCGGGAGTAATGATAGTGATTTGTAACGGGACTGCGGTAACTAAAACAGCCATAGATAGCACTACCAAAATACCAATTAATCCAATAAGATTAAGTTTCTCCCTCATCCGTAGTGATTTTGAGGGCTACTTTATAAAATTTGAGGCTGAGAAATAGCTATGCCTCAAACAAGAAATTTACTGTTTCTCCAGTCCCTGCAATTCCTGAGTTAAAGTATTAAACTCTTCTTTCAATTTCACTAACTGCTGTTTCTTGAACTCGTTGATCTGGTTCCTGCTGGAATCCCATTCCAGAGGTTTTATTCTCCGCTCTAACTGGAATAATTGTTCTCGTAGCTGGGTTACTCTTTCCTCTGACATCACCAGATAGAGAGAAACGATGTATATAAAGATTTAGGATTTGAAGCACAGTAAATGTGTACTGCAGTGTAGAAATGTATATAACTAATATACAAGCGGACTGGTCATGCAAGAAAAAACACTAGTCAGGCTTTCTCTTTTTATTACGGTGCTTGGTTTAGGATTTTTATTTGTGTATAGTCAAACTTTAGATCTTAGCCTTACACCAGATTTAGAAACCATTGCTGATTCTGAAAAAGTGGCCATGAAAGGAACGGTTAAAAATTTGAAAGTGACGGATAAGGCAGTATTCTTTGATTTAGAAGGAGAGAAAATTGTGCATACCGATGTCATCTTATTTGCTGATAGCAGCATTTACCTAAGAGAAGGAGATCATGTCGAGCTGACTGGACAGGTTGAAGAGTATAAAGGAGAAAAAGAAGTGATTGCGGATGAAGTGGTGTTGAAGTGAATTATTTATCGTAATTGGTATAAAAATGAGAAAACCACATCCCCCATTTCCTGCACCATTTCCTCGGCTCTCTCCCGCTCCCTCATCTCTTTGGTGGTTTTGCCTCTTGCACCGATATATTGCCTATACAGTTCTAATTTAAAGGTTGGTGCATCATAACCAACACAGGCTTCTTCAAAAACCGTAACCATCTTTTCTGACAAAACAGCTATTTCTTCTTTGTTTTCACAAGGATACGCTTTCGCGCCTTGGGAGAGATTAACTTTTTGTCCATGGCTGGCGCGCACATAAGCGTCTACAAAGCGTTCGTTGCAGACAATAGAACGGATAGAAGTATACACCTCTGCTCCCTCAAATGTTCTTCTGCCATTAACAAACGGCTGCAATAGTGCTAGACCATATTCAAATTCAAAATCTTCTTTTTCAACCATATCTTCAATGTGAATTGGTATTGAGGTTAGAGAAGAGTTCGCCGCCCCTCTTGAATGCCGATATTCTTCGGCTCTTTTTCTGGAAAGCATGCGGAAGCCCTTGCCGAGCGAGCCTTTTATGGGCTTAATGACAAATTCTTCTTGATTCGTTCCCAATACTTTTTCTAAATCGACCTCATGGCTAAAACCCAAACCTACCAATGCGGACGGAATAATATGCTCTTTAACCTCAGAATCTTTCATAAGTTGATGCAGGAAGAATTTGTTATGGCAGGCTTCTTCGGTCACCAAGGGATTTACCAAAGGATGGGACAATTCTTCATTTTCAAAAATATTGACAACTGCCGACTCCTGGCCGGTATACGATTCATGCGGCCAAGTCAAGGGACTGAAATCAGGAGCTTCTTCCGTCATCCAATCCGTAAAAGCTTTCGGGGATTCTAACACCGCTGATCTTCTTGCTGCAATCCACTGAACGAAAGATGATTTAAAGAGAAGTGAAAAAAATTTGTACCCCCAAGGATGATCTTTTTTATATTGCAGCTTCGCATAAGTACCATCATTCACAGTAATCTTCCCATAGCGCTGCTCCAGCATCTGGAAGACTTTTTGCTGGACACGATCATCTCCGTAAATCTGCTCAAATCCCCTCATACCACTCAAAACGCCGTTAATTTCCAGAAGATGATATTTTCCTTGCTGATCCTGCATTAAATCAAGGCCGTAAAGAGTCATATTTACAGCAGAACGCCTTTACTTTAAAAAGATTAAGAAAGAAAATGAAAAAGATTAACAATTCTAATGCATCGCCTTCTCAAAGCGCTTCTGCACTACCTCCCAGTCAATCGCTTCAATGAACGCTTTAATGTAGTCAGCTCTATTCAATCCATAATCAAGCATGAAGGCGTGTTCAAAGACGTCCATGATCAGCAAGGGAACAGTTCCAGCCAAATGGCCGACGTCATGTTCGTTAATCCAGAGGTGGAATAGTTTTTTGCCGACGGGATCATAGGCCATCACCACCCAACCGATGCCGCGCATCTTTCCGGTCTCGACAAAAGCAGTTTCGCACGCTTGTCCTGAGCCAAAGGTTTCCACCATTTTTTTGTAGAGCGCAGATTTTTCTGGCAAGGAGGTTTTCTTTTTAGTCATGTTGCTGAAATATAATTCGTGCAAGCGCATTCCGTTAAATTCCCAGCCGAGACGGCGTTTCAATTCCGCATACTCAGGAGTTGAAGTTTTGCCTTCCTTTTCCATCGCTGCTAACGTATCGAGAAGCTTGTTGGTATTAGTTACATACCCTTGATATAATTTGAAATGATTCTGCAACAATTGGTCACTGAATCCTTTCAATCCAAGTAAATGATCAAAGTTTTGTGCGGCGTATGCCATGTTGTTTTCCTCCTATTTCTTCAATCTAAATTTTTCCTACTAAATGCAACCCCGGTTTCAAGGTAGGTTTTCCCGGTTCCCAGCTGGCGGGACAGACTTCGCCGCCGTGTTCTCTCACAAATTGCGCCGCTTTAACTTTTCGCAGCAATTCCTTACTACTTCGGCCGATGCTGTTATCATGCAGTTCAAATGCTTTTAATACTCCGTCTGGATCGATGATAAATGTTCCTCTCAAACTAAGGCCTTCCTCAGCGATATAGGTTCCATAACTGCGGCAGATCTCTCCGTTCGGATCAGCGACCATGGGAAATTTTATTTTTTTAATAGTGGGCGAACTGTCGTGCCAGGCTTTATGGGTGAAATGAGTGTCTGTACTGACGCTTAACACTTCCACATTCATCTTTTTGAATTCCTCGTAATGATCTGCAAGCTCTCCTAATTCAGTAGGACAAATAAAAGTGAAGTCTGCTGGATAGAATACTAACACTACCCATTTTCCTTTGTAGCTAACTAATTTTACGGTTTTAATTTCATCATTCTGCAATGCTTTCGCTTCAAATGTTGGCGCTTTGCTGTTGATTTCTAATTTGTTTGATTCCATGTTGTATGCCTCCTCAAAGATGATTATTTTTGTCGTTGATATTTTTCCGTTAATCCCAGTTGTTGTTTTAATTGTTCTCTCCAAGCATCGTTCTTTCGTAATAGAAGATCAATTTCACGTATATCTTTTAATTCTTTAACTATATCCTCAGCATCGAGCGAATTCAGAGAATACGCTCTCAGGACAACATAATCTGGTGCTTGTTTGGGATTGGTATAATCTATTTTTGGTAGTAGTGTACCTTTACTGTCCGTCCACACCAGACTTAATTTAACTAGTTCTCCCGTTTCAAGATCAACGCACGCCAGAGTGAAATCATCATCATAAGCCCTCAAATAGCCTTGTTCGTATGCTCTGCGGTAGTTATTATTAGGGTTATCTTTTTCCTGAGCTTCAAGAGCTAACAAAGGAACTTGCTGCCACAACTCTTTCTGTGAACGTGAATACTCTCTAATTCGTTCCACTAAATCTCTTGCATCATTTTCAATTTCCCGTTTTAAATCTCTTACCATATTTCTGCCTCCCAAATTAAAATTTAATCTTTACCGTTCCTTCTTTTATTTTCGCCTGACAAGCCAATCTGTGCTTTCTGTCCCGATCCATGGCCACTTCCTCTTCCGTCAATTCGGAAAGATTCTCCTCGCCTTCAACAATGTCAATCATGCAAGTCCCGCATAAACCTTCGCGACAGCCAAATAAAACGCCTAACTCTTCACAGGCATCCCTGATTGGTTCTCCATTTGCTAGTCCTATATGATTATCGTTTGTTTTTACTATGGCCATGAGAAAAGATATTGTTTTTTACAAAATTTAGAAGGGAATTGTATATAAACCTTTTGGTAGAATAAATGGAAAATAAAAAATGCTTAATTAGGTATCTCCATACCTAACTTCTCGCAGATCTTTTTCTGGTTTTCGGTCAATCTCTTGGGATGCTTGCGCACAAATTCTTCGAACTCTCGGTCTATATCCTTCATCTATCGCCACCTCTGCTGAAAGAATTTTAATGATAAGGAAGTCGTTTATAAAATTTCTTTTTTCAAGTTGGTAGTGAAAAGAAGTTGTATTGCGAGAGTGAACAAAATTATATTTTATTTTCCATATAAGGTTTGCATATTTTCCAGGCGGAATCATATTCTTCCTGGGCAGCATACAGAAGCTTGGAAGCAGAAAATAATTTTCCCGGCAGCCTGACTTTTCCATCGGCGGTATCTTTTTCCGCTTCAGATTCGGCGTGCCTAGCAAAATAACCTACAAATTCTGCTACTTTATCGTAGCGCATGCTTCCTATTGCTTCAGCTAAATCTTCTAAGGTGCCATTCCATCCCTCTACCCGAGTAGGATGTTTTGGTTTTTGTTCTGACATTAATGATATGAAGAAAAACAATAATATAAATGTGTTGGTTAAGAGAACTCAAACAGCTTCTTCTGTTCTCTCTTCACTTTCAATAATTTACTCTCCTTCAACAACAGATTAAGATCAAATCCAAACTTTCTCTTGATCAATTCTTCCGCATATTTCATCATCAAACCTTGGTCCGCAAAAGTAAGCGGTTTTTCCTGCAGACTTTTTCTGGTTGCTTCGCGGCAGACCCAGACGCCAAGTGGTATATTATATTCCGAGGTAATGAAGCGAAAGACCAATGCACTGTTCTGCCTTTTGTTACTTTTCATTCTTTCTAAAGTTGCTAATCTTGTTGAATAGTACCCACCAGCGGTCTCTTCCGCGTATTCTTTCCTTCCATCATAATTCTCATAATCGGTTGAGTACATATGCCAATTTTTTGACCAGGGATTTATTGAACTAGCTAAATATGTTTCAAACAACTCGTAACTCCAGACTTCCTGGAAATACAATATAAGATAGTAGTTGCCCCAGCTGCCGCCGAAATAAGCACGATATTCGCCGACAGGAAAATCTTTTATTTCTTTGATGAGCTGTTTTCCTATGGTGTCATCTACAGCTGTTATACCCCATCTCGTGGGCACTAATTTTCTATTTTCTTTCAAACCAACATTCCCTACTGATAGTAATTTGTTCAAGGCACTTTCTTCAAACCCTTTTTGGTAAAGACTTATGATGGCAGGAGAAGCTTTCAGGTCGGTGTCTGAAACAACACGTTCTATTCTAGAATCAACAGCTGGGTTTGTAGTAATGCGTGCATTCCTAATTGCTGCCTGCGGCCCAAAGGGAATGATCTCTTTTTCCGGCTTGAATTGCAGCTGCGGAGCTTTTTGCAGGTTAACTTCTAATTCAACAGCATTTTTAGCCATGCCTACTTCTTGTACAATGTTCAGAAATCTACTTCCTTTTTGAATATCTTTAATGCTAGCCTGACTACGAGAATTCACTAAGCCATAGCGCATACTAGCAATATTTCCGATAGCCGCATTTTCTCGACTCCATAAACGCGGGGAATCATAGTGGGAGGTATCGCCAGAAAACTGCGGGCTGAGGACGCCAATGTTAACATGCGGATATCCAAACCTGCCGATGAAAGGAGCTGGTGAACTACCCTGGAAATCAGTTTTGAACGATTTATTGATTTTTAGCTGAGGGATTTCTTCAATGTCTTTGTATTTGACCCGACGAATCTGCATAAGGCTTACGAGGAAAGGATTATTTTTAAGAATTTAGGAAGAAGATAAGCTACAATAGATACATTTTTAAAGAATTTACTAAATACTTTATTCTAACGTGGACGTGCCAGAGCGGCCAAATCTAGGAATATTTTATATATTCATTTTATGCGGTAACAGAAAATGAACATAGGTAAAATATATCCCATTGACTTGAATGAAGAAACGGCATATATTGCTGGCGTCATTGTTGGAGATGGACACATCTCAAAAGCTGCAAAATCCAAACATTCATTAGATTATAAGATAAGCATCGAAGTAGTAGACTTAGATTTTTTAAGAATCGTTGCCTCTTTGATTAAAATCTTTGTAAAAACAAAGAGTGTCATTAAAAAGGTAAAACCAAGAGCAGGAAAACAACAAGCATATTATTTTCAGTTTAGAAATAAAAGCTTTTACTATTTTCTAACAAATGATTTGGGAATTCCATCAGGTAAAAAATGTTCTTCTGTTACAATTCCTACCCCTATCCTTTCCTCTCCTTGTTTGCAACGCTATTTTTTGGCAGGTTTATTTGATACAGACGGCGGGATTAGGGGAAAAACTATAGGTTTTACTTCGGCCAGCAAGAAGCTAATATCTGATACAAGTAAATTACTTCAAGATTTAAAGATATTACACTCTACTGAGTCGTGGAGAAATAAGAAATATAATAAGAATTATTATGGAATAAGAATTAAAGCAAGAGATAGCGATAGGTTTTTAAAAGAATTGCCTTTAAGAAACAAAGAGAAGCTTAAAGCAGTTCCTCGTCATGTGGACGTGCCGGAGCGGTCAAACGGGATGGATAATTTTTGAGTTTCAAAGATTAGTCCAAGCTTAGGCCGGTTTTGGCAGAAGGGTATAATGAGCTTTTTGCTGTGACTGAAAGATACCCATTGACTTAGTGTCTCCGCAGGTTCGAAAAGCGGTGTGCAGTGTCCTGTATTCCGCCCGATTGTCCTGCCGTCCACACTTTCCTTTATTTTTGAGGTTATAATCCTAACTGATTTCTGCTGCGGTGAATGTACTAGCGTCAAAGCTGTTTCGGTGTCTTGAATTCGGATATTGGACGGGGCGTGAAGAAAGCTGCCAAGTATTTGGTATAATCCTGAGGGAGACTTAGGGTTTGGAACTGTGGGAGGAGTAACGTCCTCTTATTTTATTTTGTTTTTTAGTACAACAGATTTTATTAGTTGAAACTGTTTCCAAGAGATGTATGCCTTCTTCTCTTTTTCAGGAAGAACGCAAATGTTAAGATAATTATTGAAGAAATCTAAAAATTCTTCGCGTTTCATGGCAAGATTAGTATTATGTGTTGAAAATGTATCAAACTTTTCAAAACATATTTTTCTTTGCTTTGGATTGAAATAACATTTCCTAAGACAATAATTTTTCTTATACCAGTTAATATGATATAGGATGTTCTTAACCCTGTTTTTGCTTTTTACATAAGCAAGAACACAATTAATCTCATTGTATCCAATTGAATTATCCTTAATTCTCTGTTTGATGGTCTTAAGATGATCATTCTCAGAATTGATCGACGCTAAAATTATTTTTATCTTCTCTGAAGGAAGGACTTTCCAGACTGAAAGCTGATTATATTCAATAAGATTAGCAAAATGATCCCAGATGGTGTTTGTTTTGACATTTCTCTCTTTGGCAATTTCATCTATATTTTTTCCTTTTTTGAAGAGAAAAAGAGTCTGCTGGACGCTAAATTTCAATTCAGCTTCTTCACTCTTCTTAAGAAAGTTCTGATGTTTTGTGATGTTATGTTTTTGTATCGGTTCTCCAAGGGGAAAAAAGCTGTTGAACATTCTTACCAGATGCTTCCTGTATTTGAACGTGTTGGCATGGGAAACATGCGCCAACCACCCCTCAAATGATTCAACAATTTTTTCTCTGGAAATTTTTTCCTGATTGAACCACTTTCGCTGACGAATCATCTTCTTCTCAAATCTCTTGACATTTTTCTTCTTGATTCTCTTGTGGTGTTGGTATAACCTAAAGCCCAAGAATCCAACGCCATTCTCCAAATTGAGAACTTTTGACTTGTCTGGATGAAGTTGTAGAGCAAGACTTTTTGTGCAAAATGATTCAATTTCTTTTTTGAAGTCGTATAATATATTCTTGTTATGATGAAGGATAACAAAATCATCAACATATCGGATGTAATGTTCTGCTTTCAGCTTATGTTTTACAAATTGATCTAATTCATTGAGAAAAACGTTAGCGAAAAATTGTGAAGTGAGATTTCCCAGGGGCATCCCTTTACCTTGTCTTTGTGTTTTATGATTTTTCAAAATCACTTTAATCAGCCACATTGCCTTTTTATCCTTGATTTTCTTCTCAAGAATGGAGCAAAGAATCTTATGGTCAACAGTATCAAAATAATGGCGAATATCAGCTTTCAAGACATAACTGGTGCGTGTGAAGCCACGTGATACTTTCCTGGCAAAATATTCAAATCTTTCAATGGCTTTGAATGTGCCTTTTCCTTTCCTGTTTGCATAAGAATCAGTGATGAAAGATTTTTCAAAGAAAGGTTCAATGATATTGCAGACAGCATGGTGGATAACTCTGTCCCTAAAATCCGACTTGCTGATCTTTCTTGTTTTTGGATCTCTGAGAATGAATGTTTCCAGAGGTCTGGGCTTATATGTTTGAGCTTGTAATTCAACCTGCAACTGCCTAAGATTTTTCTCTAATTCAGATTCAAATTGTATAACATAAAGTTTGAGAGTTTTACCTTTTCTTGCTTTCTTGAACGCTAACTCTAAATTTTTGTAAGAACAAAGGCCACCATAAAGAGTTGGCACTGTCCTAATTAAGATACTTTAATAAACTCGTTCTACTTTATCCTGGCC
>CAYIEF010000016.1:0-21012 GCA_964362365.1 uncultured Methanosarcinales archaeon
CACTTGAGTACGTTCGCCTAGTGTAGCAGGCAATTTGAACCGGGAAATCCTTGCGGAAACAAGCTCAATGGTACTTTCCTTGGAAAATAGTTCCAGGCTTACGCTTTTCTTTTCAGAAAATTTGCGCAGTACCGGGTTGTGCCACGTTGGCATAGGCAGTTTAGCCTTAAGTTCTTATTTAAATATTTCGGCAGAAATGGATTCTCTACTCTTCTCTCACAATCCTTAAATACTTCTCCATCTTCTAATAAACTATGATCACCCAAGACTTCGTCAAAGAGCTGGAGATGGCTTTATATCGTTCTTACGGACGGGCAAATACTAAAATCAAATCCCGCAGCGAGCACCAGCCTAACTTTGTCGGCGATACTACGCATAAAGAAGAAGTGGTGAGAGTGTTTACTGAAGTGTTACAGGAACGAAAGCCAGTTTTGGAAAGCGAGATTCTCAAAGGCGGCCACAAAAATACCGCAGAAATGTTCAGCAAAGTATCCTCTATGGTTGAGAATAAAGTTAGAGCAACTATGACTCGGTCATCCTTATCCAACAAAGGTTTTGATCAGGCTGCCTTTGAGAAGATGGTTAGAGATTTGAAAGTTGAAGTAAGGGATGTTTTTTATAAGGGATATTTGGGGAACTAACTTTTTACTATTTCCTCATACCCGCAATCTAAACACGACTGATATTTTTTGCCTTTATATTCATAGAAATCAACGTGACAGGATTTGCATTTAGAACAGCAATACTTGTCATTTTCTGTAGCGGTGTGTACCATAGTAAAAAGGTGGCGGTGGGGAGACTTTCAAACCATTGCCGGCTTTTGAACTCCCGACCTCAAGATTACGCCAAGATATTTTGTCATAGGGATAAACCCTCATCACTCATATCTATATGAGTCTTGCGCTATAAACCAGGTTAAGCTACACCGCCAATAAGCCAGAAATAAGCTAAGTTGTTATAAAAAGGTTTCTGCTTACTTGACGTTTATCTTTCTCCATCCCTCAGCAGTGCAATGTCTATCGTACAACGTTAACTTTCCATTCGCATCAGTACAAAGCACTTGATATCTACACTCATTTTGGCTTCCCTCGGAGCAATTGATGTCTTTTACCTCATAACAATCTTCTGGCTTTGTCAAATTTACATTTCTATCTACTCGTGAAACATCTGTCCTCTCTTCGCATCCTACTAATCCGACCAATCCTAAGATCATTATTTCTTTTCTCATTTGAATCACCTTGCAAATTAAGAAGAAACATGTTTTTAAGCATTTCTATAATCCAATCCCCTCATATTAACAAAAATCTCCGAAAACCATTTAAATAAAATCATCCTTTAAGTAGTATGACAACAGAAGTCAAGCAAATATTAAGTGAACTAAAATCAATCAAAGAAGAGCTGCATTACATTAAGGTGCATATGGTTGATGCTGATACAATTCTCACTGCAGAAGAAAAGCAACTTCTGGATGAAAGCATTAAAAATGAGAAAGCAGGCAGACTTACTTCTTTAGAGGCACTTAAGAATGTTCGAAATAAGTCTGGATAAGCAGGCTGATAAGTTTCTTAGGAAATGTGAGAAAATTCTTTTTGACAGAATTGTTAAGAAGCTAGAAGAACTTAAACTAAATCCTGTTCCTCATGATGCAAAGAGGGTTCAGGGATATAATGAGCCAACTTTCAGAATTAGAATTGGAGATTATCGTGCTCTTTATAGAATTAATCATGAAGGAAAGAAAATTATTGTTGTAAAAGTTGATAAAAGAGAGAATGTTTATTCCTAAAATTTCTTTATAGAATCAATCCGATCTATAGTAATCCAGGCTGCCATCAAGCCATACCCTTTTTTATTGATCTCAAATGGCTCAATCTCTTCTACATTCTCTAAGAAAACCAGCGTACAAAAGTTCTTATCCTTAACTTTTTCCGCATACGAAAGAGAAACGCCTAATCGTGCTCCATATTCTTCTAATAAATTCCTAATTTTATGTTCATTTAAATTATCAAAAAAAAGGACTTTAGAAACTATAGCCCTCGCTGTCACTAATTCTCCTGATTCTTTGAAGTAAATTACCTCCCCCACAGCAATATTTTCATACGGTGTTTTCTTGAATTTATACCAGCGTGATTCAATAGTCTTTTCACCGGAAAGAATTTTTGCCAATAACTTGCTTTGTTTGGAAAGGATGGCGAGATGTTCCATTTTAGCTTGAATAATTTTCTGTTACGTAAAGCGTCACTTTTGATGAACCTTTTGTAAAAGTTCTTACCTGAACAACTTCCCCACTTCTTCCACACTCATGCTTCCCGGATTCTTGATGATGGAATGCATGCTCCCGCCGCCATCTCCAATATACCGTGGCATTACATGAACATGTAAATGTGGCACTACTTGCCCAGCAGCAACATTATGATTCCAACCGACATTGAATCCATCCGGTTGTAATGCCTTCTGTACCTTGTCCATGGTCTTCCTGACCGCAACCATCAATTCCTGCAATTGCTTGTCAGAGAAGTCGAATACGGTTATTCCATGTTCTTTAGGAATCACTACCGTATGCCCTTTGGAATGCGGCTTCACATCCAGAAAAGCCAATACTCTGTTATCTTCATACACTTTTTGTGCAGGAATTTCTCCTTTGCCGATTTTGCAGAAGATGCAATTATCCATTTTAATTTAAGAGAAGAGAAAATTTATAAACATTCTTATTGTATAAGACACACAATGTCTGCACCAGATGATGATTTCTTCCAATACAAAATGCCAGGGGTTGCGGTAGATGTTGTTCTCTTTACGATAAGAGATAACGATCTGCAGGCGGGTTTGATCCAGCGAGCAGAAGAACCCTACTCGGGGAAATTTGCTTTGCCGGGAAGATTTGTGCGCTACGAAGAACCGATCGAAGAAACTGCCAGAATGGCGTTAAAACTAAAAGGCGGCATCGATCCAGATTTAGTTTTTCTCGAGCAATTATACACCTTTGGCCAGAATTTAAAGCGGGATACCAGAATCAGGACTATCTCTATCGTCTATTACGGGTTAGTTGATTCACAGAAAATAGATTTTCAAACCAGTAGCAAATTCATCTGGAAATCCGTCTATAAATTGCCACCTTTAGCGTTTGATCACAAAGATGTAATAGAATATGCCATCCAACGCCTGCGCAAAAAAGTCTTGGAGAGTGATTTTGCCTTCCAACTGATGCCGGAGGAATTCACCTTAAGCGAACTGCAAAAAGCTTACGAGACAATTCTTGACAAAGAAGTGGACAAACGCAATTTCCGTAAAAAGATCATGGAATTACACATACTCAAAGATCTTAAGAAGCAGAAAATGGAAGGCGCGCATCGCCCGGCGCAGCTGTATTCTTTTATGAAGAAAAAGAAGTGAATTTCTGAAATAAACACTATAGTTACACAATATTTATATATAAGTGTTACATTTACACTAACTAACGGGAGCAGCCAAAGTTGGTTGTTCCCTTATTTTTATAAAAGAGTAAGTGTAAGAAAAACACAAACAAGCGCAACGGAGGGATGAACAATGGGAATGGCCTCTTCAGATGATGAATATGCCATAATGATGGATGATGCAATCCAAAGAAAAATGGATGAACTTGCGGAAATTGTTAGTCGGAGACCGGCTTATGGGGAAGATTATAGAACTGAACTGGATTATGCGTATCAGAGAAGTTCTGAAATTGGAAAAGCACGTGAACTTGCTGCGTTAATACAATCACACGATGAACATTATAGGAGATAAAAAAGTATACAAAGACCAGGGGGGGGTTAAAAATGGAAACAACAACAGAAAACATCGGTAAAATTCATGGATGCTATGGTGACAGCATTGTTTTGCTTTGCTACGGCGATGATGGATTAACCTTAACAGTTGCATAAAAAATGAAATACTTCGAAGCCCCAACCGAATATCTCGGAAATGAAAGAAGCCTTTTCCTAGCCGGCGGCATAACCGGATGTCCTGATTGGCAGCGCGAGTTAACTGACTTATTAAAAAATGAAGATATAGTTTTATTAAATCCACGTAGAGCTAAATTTCCCATGCATGATAAAGATGCAGCTCGAGAACAAATCGAATGGGAGTATCGGCATTTCTGCGAAACCGCTGCTGTTTCATTTTGGTTTCCTAAAGAAACATTGTGCCCTATCACTTTATATGAATTAGGCGTTCAAATGATTAAAAATAAGCCATTGTTTGTTGGGGTCCATCCAGAGTACGAAAGAAAAGTAGATATAGAAATTCAAACACAATTAAAAAGACCGGAAATTGAGATAGTGTATGATCTGAATGCACTTTCACATAAAATTAAGGAATGGGTGAAAACAAAATGAGCAGGACAATATTTTGGAATGTGGAAACGCAATATGATTTCATGAAACCGGAGGGAAAATTATCCGTTCCCGGTGCAATTGAAATTGAAGGAAATCTAGAATATCTTACCAAAATAGCAGCTGATCGTGGAATAAAAGTCGTCAATACTGCAGATCATCACACTTTGGATTCACGAGAACTTTCAGACACACCAGATTTCAAAACAACTTTTCCACCACATTGTCTCGCCGGAACGACTGGAGCAGAATTTATTGATGCTACCAAACCAGTAAATCCGTATGTTATTGATTGGAAAGATAAAAGCTTTGATCCCGCAAAAGTGCAAAAGCACCGCAATATTGTTCTATACAAAGATGAGTTTGATGCTTTCCATCCGACCGGAGCACCGCATACAGAAAAAGTTCTCAATGAACTAAATCCACAGAGAGTAATTGTCTACGGTGTAGCAACGAATGTCTGTGTTGATTTCGCAGTGCAAGGACTGTTACAGCGTGGGGTTGAGGTGTACGTGCCGACAGATGCTATTAAAGAATTGCCAGGATTGCCATTGGAAGAGGTATTAAACTCATGGAAGGAAAAGGGTGCAACACTAATCAAAACTGACGAGGTGTCTAGATACATCTAAAATGCCGCAGGTAAACTTACGTCCAATTGAACTGAGCGATCTAGAACATATCATGGAATGGGTTAATGATCAGGAAGTAGTGGGGAAATTTAACGATCTAGGGAAAATAACCACTCGTGAAGAAGAGCAGAAATATCTAGAGAGAATTATTGCCAGTGACAAAGGTCAGCTCTACGCTATTGAGACTGCAGATGGCAATTATGTTGGTAACATCGGCCTGCACGACATTGATCAAGTTCGAAAAAGTGCACGATTTGGGTTGATCATCGGCAAAAAACAATACTGGGGTCAAGGCTATGCGCAAAGTGCAATCCAAGCTTTGCTCGAAGTAGCTTTCCAGCAACAGTGCTTGCAAATCGTCTGGGAAAAATTTCTTACTACTAATGAAAAGATGAAACACATTAATGTTGATAAGTACGGTTTTAGAATCGATGGGATCCTGCCTGATGAATACTTTAAAGACGGAAAATATTATGACATGATTAAAGTATCAATGATCGCAGATAATTATCATAAGATGAGGGTGAAAAAATGAAGATAGCACTAGCACAGATGGAGGTGGTGCCAGGAAGGCCAAAAAAGAATTTAGAAAACATGCTGGGCATGATTGAAGCTGCAAAAATAAATGCCGTAGATCTAATTGCTTTTCCAGAAATGTGTGTTGGGGGCTATTTAGTGGGTGATAAATGGCTTGATGATAGCTTTTGTTTGAATTTAATGAAATTCAATGAACAGTTGCAAAAATCTAGTGAAGGTATCGCTATAGCATATGGAAATGTTTTTGTTGATAATAACATCAATGTTCGAATTAAAGACCGGAAATTTCATCCCAATAAGGACGGGCGTTCTAGGAAATACAATGGGGTGTACGTGTTCCAAAATGGAAAACCAGTATCCAGTATGCAGGAAACAACTCTTCTCCCGCCAGGTTTGCAACCGAAAATGCTTTTGCCCAATTATCGCTTCTTTGATGATGAGCGATATTTCTTTTCCCTAGAGGATATTGCAAAGGATTTCAATGTACCCATAGAAAGTCTTGCTCAGCCTTTTATGATTGAAGTTGACGGTAAAAAAATTCCTATTGGTTTTGAAATTTGTGAAGACTTGTGGTGTGAGGATTATCGTAGAGGTGGTGAAGCACAGAATATTACTAAAATGCTGATCGAAAATGGAGCTGAATATATCATCAATGTTTCTGCTTCCCCCTGGACTTTTGGCAAAAACCAATCTCGGGACAATCGCATAAAATTTCTCAAGAAGGATTCTGCTGAAAGATTTGTTCCTTTCTTTTATGTAAACTGTGTTGGTGCACAAAACAATGGGAAAAATATTATCACTTTTGATGGCGGATCTACCGTCTACAATGCTGCTGGTGAACCAATTGTCTTTGATCAAAAAGCTTATACTCAGGAAATGATTGAAATAGATACTAAAGATGTTACTGTTCCAAGAAAAACACGGTCTGAAAGGCCTTACATTGAAGAAAAATATCTGGCGATTATTAGAAGTATCCAGCATGTCAAGGATATGCAGGGTCGGGATGATCTTCCTCGGTTTATTTTAGGTATGAGTGGGGGCGTTGATAGCGCCGTCGTAGCTGCTCTCCTTACTTTAGCTATAGGAAAAGATAAAGTATTAGGGGTGAATATGCCCACGAAATTCAATAGTGCAAAAACAAAAGAAAGTGCTGCTCACACTGCAGAACAATTGGGAATAGCCTACTATTCTATACCAGTTGGGGAACTTACCAATCTTAATGAAAAGATTCTTGAAGAATATGACTTAGATGGACAGAACACAACATTAACTGCTTTACAAAAAGGGAATATTGCTGCAAAAATTCGTGGAACTTCAATCCTGTCTAATCTTGCGGCAAAATATAATGCTCTTTTTACCAACAATGGAAATAAATTAGAATTAGCATTAGGATATGTTACTTTGTATGGTGATGTTAATGGCGCTCTTAGTCCGATTGCTGATTTAACCAAGTCTGAAGTATTCGACTTAGCTCGATATCTCAACATTCACGTCTTCAAGCGTGAAGTGATCCCGTGGAGTGTCATACCAGATGAATTGTATCGTTTCAAAAAAGATCAGATTCAACCCAGTGCAGAGTTAGAAGAAAACCAAATTGATCCTATGAAGTTTGGCTATCATGATGCGCTGCTTATGATGATGACTGATTACAAAAAGAAATCTGCGGAAGATATCATGCGCTTCTATATTGAAGGAAGGTTAGACAGAGAAATAGAAAAAGCTCTACATAAAGAAAAAGGATTTGGATATCAATTGATGCAACGTTGGGGTGTAGAAACATCAAAAACCTTCGTTGAAGATCTAGAATGGTTCTTCAGAGTAGTCCAGCGCGGTGTTTTCAAACGTGTTCAGGGGCCGCCAGTTACTGATACCAGTAAATCTTCCTTTGGTTATGATATCAGAGAGAGCATACTTCCCTATGAATCTACTCTTGGAGAAGATGAATTGAAGAAAGAAATTCTGACTACTAACAGAAGGTATACACCAATGAGGATAGCATAATGACAGAATATCAAAGAGAAGAAAGACAACCTCATTACGCTACTGACATTATTATAGAATACAATAATGGAAGCAAAGAAGGAATAGTCTTAATTACCAGGAAAAATAAACCCCATGGTTTAGCATTGCCGGGAGGTTTTACTATTTATGGGCTTACTCTGGAGGAAAATGCGCAGAAGGAAGCAAAAGAAGAAACTGGTTTGGAAACGATCATCAAAACACCAGAACATCCTTTAACAGTTCATTCTGATCCAAATCGTGATCCGCGAGGGCATGTAGTTAGTATTACTTATATAGCTAAAGGGTATGGGAGACTTCGCACTGGAGATGACGCAAAGACTGCTGCTCTTTATTCGTTAAACGAAGTAATTGCTTTGTTGGGAAAAGAAAAATTTGCTTTTCCCGACCATGAACTAATTATTGCTAAATATCTACAAAAAAGAGGAATGAGAGTATGAGTGAAACAACAAGACTAGGCCGTGTAGGAGTTATTGGAAGGTTCAAACCGCTGCATAATGGCGGAGCATTAATGTTGGAAGCTATCTGTGAAAATGCTGATCAAGTAGTGATTGGTTTAGGCAGCTCTAACAAATACAATGTACGAAATCCATTTACGGTTGAAGAGTCAGCAGGAATGATTCAAGCGCATCTCTCACCTAGATTCTCCAATTATCAATTAGTGCCTGTTCCTGATTTTGGGCATATCCCTGAATTTAGCGACGGGAAAAAATGGAAAGAATATGTAAAAGAACAGTTCGGTTTTTTAGATTATTTTGTGTCCGACAATGCTTATGCTTCTGAGCTGCTCAAAGATACCTACAAAATAATTCATCCTACTGCTCTTATTCCACCAGAACAGCACCTCAAAATCAGGGCAACGGAAGTGCGTTTGAAAATGGCGAGATACGAGAATTGGCAAGCATTAGTTCCAGAAGCAGTGGCCAATTATTTAGAAACAAATGGCCTAGTAGATCGCTTCAGGAAAGAATTTGGATTACAGACTATTGCAGCTTTCCTTGATGCTAACATCTATGGGAAGGAGAGTTATCAGGAAGAAAGAGATCACACTCAGGAAAAATAATTCCGAGCTTATAATCCCCGGAAAATCATAAGCTAAGAACACCCTAGCGATAGCTGTAAACAAGAACCTAAAAATGACCCCAATAGGAAATTACAAAATCATACGGCAGATTGGTGAAGGCGGGTTTGCCAGGACCTATGAAGCTCATCATATCCTGCGGCCTAAAATTAAAGCCTGCCTGAAACAGCATCTTAATTTGACCCCGGACGATGTGGAGCTGTTGGGAAAAGAGGCTGATCTTCTGGCGGAAATTCATCATCATTCCCTGCCTACTTTTCGGGATTATTTTCGTGCCGATGACGGCAGTTATATTTTAGCCATGAGTTTTATAGAAGGAAAAACGCTGGAGCATAGCGTGAAAAAACATAAGACCATTCATCCTGAGGAGGTCTGCTGGCTGACGCAAAGAACTTTGAATGCATTGTATTATCTTCACAGCAAAGGCATTATCCATGGCGACGTGAAGCCTAACAATATCATTGTACAGCCACCGATTCATAATGCCGTGTTAGTTGATTATGGTCTTTCCTCAATACGGCCAAGAGCAACTTCATCTGCAATCGGTTATACCACTATTTTCGCAGCTCCGGAAATTCTGGAAGGAAAACCGCCTCTTCCAGAATCAGATCTTTATTCGTTAGGATTGACCATGGCCTACGCTCTAGGTGGCGATCCGATTACCAAACAAATCCCAGATCATGTTCCAGCTAAACTGAAAGAGTTTTACCACGATCTGATGGGATACAATTCCATTGATCGTCCCAGATGGGAAAAAGAAGACTTGGTAAAAAAATTATCCGACGTTCGGCTGGAAGTCTTCGGAAGAAGGTATTCAAGTGAAAAGTAGCTAAAGAATAGCTACAGAAAAAAGAACTAAAAAACCAGAGTTAGCGGGAGCTCTAAATCTCGCGGAGGCAAAAATGTACAGTTGGGGAGACGACACATCAACCTGGAAAAATCCAGGAGCATACGACTATGGTTCAGCACGGAAACCATATTTAGACGACTTAGCAAAAGATGCAGCTAGTAAAGGGCCGCGAAGTTATGCAATTAAATCTACACCAAATTTAACTCTGGTAGATCCGAAAGGAAAAACCATCAAAACCGAGAGTGAAGATGTAATAGTGGTTGCTGTGGATGGAACAGGTTCAATGCAGACCTGGCCGGCAGAAATATTTGATCGGCTGCCCTTGTTGTATCAGACTTTGTCTAAGTATAGGCCGAATACAGAAATAAGCTTTTCTGTGATTGGCGATGCAACTTCTGATAGTTGGCCAAGCCAAATCTCTGATTTTGGTAAAGGAGTAGGTTTAGACGATTATCTCAAAGCTTTGAAACCAGAAGGTGGTGGCGGAGGAGGAATGCGAGAGAGTTACGAACTCTGGGGACATTTCATGAATCAGTATTGTGAGATGCCGAAAGCAATTTCGCCGACCCTGATCATTATGGGAGATGAGAAATTTTACCCCACCATTAATCCTGCGCAAGTAGAACATTACCTCGGTCGTACTCTGCAAGGTCCTTTGGATTCTGTAGCCATGTGGAAAGAACTTGGAAGCAAGTTTGATATCTATCTTCTGAGAAAATCGTATCCGGGTCATGATGAAGAAATCGTGAAACAATGGGCAGAAGCGATTGGGCCGCAGCGTATTGTTCCTGTCGAAGAATCTACTCGCGCAGTTGATGTAGCACTAGGATTAGTTGCCAAAAAGTGGGGTTACTTCAGCGATTTCAAGACCAACTTGAGCGCCCGGCAGGATGATGAGAACATCAAGAAAGTGATGAAATCATTGAAGGCTGCAAGCATAGCTGTCCCGGGAAGCACTAAATCAACCTTGGTAGGAGCGAGCATTGCATCCAAAAAAAGTAAAAAACTGACGGAGGAATAAAGATGAAAAGCGCATACATAACCAGCGGAAAAATCTTTGAGCAGGTTAGTAAATTACATAATCCAGGATTACTGGATCAAATTCGTGATGGTAATCCCAGGGATATTGTGGTAGTTAATGGAACCTATGATCATGTCGAGACTCTTCTCGACACTATCAAGGTTCCCTACACCATGATCACTTCAGACCAGATAGCCTCATACAATGGTGGCAGGGTAATGTTGGTGAATTGTGCATCGTATGGCAATTGTGAAGGGCCTGTGTCGAAGAAGCTGAAAGACGGTCTCTCTGCTTTTGTTAATGAAGGAGGTCGGCTAGTAACCACTGATTGGGCTCTTGGTTTAGTTGAAAAAACATTTCCGGGCAAGGTAAAAAAGAAAACAAAAACCACTGATGATGTCGTTGAAGTTCAAGCCCATACTGATATTGCCCGACGTTTTTTAGGAATGAATTATGCGCAATGTCATCCGAAGTGGTGGCTGGAAGGATCAAGCGACATCTATGATATCGGACAAGGAGTAGTTCCCATCATCACCAGTGATGAAATGAAAGAAAAATACGGCTCGCCGTATGTTGCAGTAGGATTTGCCGAAGGTAAAGGTGAAGTCTTCCATTTCATCAGCCACATGAAACTGCAGCGAACAAAATTAGCGACGAAAGAGGATAAAGGAAGCTTGGACGACTTCTTGAAAAAGATGAAGGTCTCCAAAACTGCAGACATGGAGGATGCCAAAGTTGCGGAGTTAGAAGCAGCTTTCAGTAGTTTGAACACGTTGGCACATCTCTGTTTGAGGGTGCCGATACTGAATTCCAACATGAAAAGCACCTATGTTGGAAGCTCAGCCGGTGCAGCAAAAAGCAAGAAGCTAGTATAGACGGTGAAAAAAATGTCCCTGACTGCAATCGTCACTGTTCCTCCCTATGCACCATTCATCGATGAGGTAGTAAAACATCCTATCGTGAGTGGATTGCGTTTGAATACGGTCATGCCTATCAAGGAAGGCAAGCTGGAAGAAACAGTAAAAAGATTGCAGGATAAAGCTAGGGATAAAGACCTCTACATTGATCTGAAATGCCGGCAGTTAAGAGTAAAAACATTTGGGGTTCCACCGTTCACAGAAATAGAACTTACTCATTCTATTTCTGTGGAAACTCCCGTGACTGCCTATTTCAGCGATGGTGAAGAGTATGCTACCGTTTTAGAAGTTGAGGGGGATAAATTGTTTATGCAGGAAGGTCCGAAGCGGGTAGTCGGCCCTGGTGAATCCGTAAACATTCCTCATCCTTCTTTAAAGATTGCTGGATATCTGACAGAGAAAGACAAGGAATATATCAAGGCAGGCAGTGCTGCAGGTGTTCACAAATATATGCTTTCCTTTTTTGAACAACCAGAAGATGAAAAAGAACTGTTACTTCTTGATCCAAAAGCAGAACCAATCTATAAAATTGAGTCTATGCGTGGGCTTAACTATGTTCGTAAAAATTTCTCTGGAAAAGGAAGATTGATGGCTGGCCGAGGCGATTTGTACGTCGAAGTATCTAAGCCTCATCATATCATTGAAGCGATGGAAACCATTGTACAGAAAGATGCCAAGGCCATTGCCGCTTCCAGAATTTTAACTTCTTTTTCTAACAGTTACATGCCTAGCTGCCAGGATATTAGCGATGTGGACAGTCTGGTGCGCATGGGTTACAGAACTCTGATGCTTGGGGACGATGTCTGCATGAAACGGGAAAGTGTCTTAAGTGCATTAAATTCATTAGACAGCATGGCGGAAGGCTATGTCAGGAGGGGATATTTAAAATGAAAATAAAACATGGGGGTTATGAAAATGATATTCCCAACTGATCTTAAGCACATAAAGAAGATTGAAGGGCTAGATAATGTAGAACTTCGTAATCTACCTCAATTGTACCGGGCAGATGCCGAGTTCTCGCGCTCCTTCAATAACCATGCAATTAATCTTATACTAAAAAACTTACCCACACATCCAGAGTTCAAATATGTCTCTATAGACAGCAGAACTCACATGTTGATGAGAGGAATGTATCCTTGCATCCCAGGCTGGCATTGTGATGACTTTTACAGAGCAAGCAAGGATAGTCAACCAAACTTAGAATCAGTTCTAGAGGAAGCACCGGCAACTCACTACATGCTAATTCTTGGCGAGAACAGCAGGACGGAGTTCTTGAAGAAAGATGTCGAGCTGCCATCACCCCGTGAACTATTGGAACAGTTTGGAGATAAAAAGCCGTTCTATCTCTCTTACGATGAGATAATTGACCAAATCAATCCAGAAACGGTGCTGGTAGAACCCAAGAATTTGTATTCTTTTGGTCCTCTTTGTTTTCATAGAGGAAAACCAGCAACTGAGAATGGGTGGCGATTCTTTATGAGAGCTACCTTCTCCAACCATAGAGAGCCTAAGAATGAAGTTCGCTATCAGACGCAAGTTTATACTATGGGGAGAGTAAGCTGGTAAGAACAGCAAGAGGTAATAAAATGAAACCAGAACACCAAGTTGAATACAATGAACAAAAAGAGGAGAAGTACATTGCAACCTTAGTTGGATGTGCGGTAGGCGACGCTCTAGGAATGCCGGTAGAAGGAATGAAACAGCAGCAAATTAAAAAATATGTCGGTAGAATAACTGATTTTATCGATCCAGTCATTGTCAGAGATTCGCAAGGGAATGAATTAAAAGCAGATGAATTTGGAAAACTCAAATCATACACCCGTGATTTTAAGAAAGGAGAATATACTGATGATACTATTTTGACCTTAGCCTTGGCAGAATCGCTGGTTGCTTGTAAAGGTTTAGATCTGCAAGATGTAGCTAAAAGACAAGTAGCGGAATACACTCAAAGGATACGTCCTGACGGTTCTGTCTTTGGAGGCTTTGGCCAGACTACTATTGATGGATTCAAGAATATTTTGAATGGAAAATCGCCATATGAATCTGGCGTGATCGGCGGCCCAGGAAATGCTCCGGCTATGAAGATGTCGCCGCTCGGTTTACACATGGATGCAACTGGAAAGTATGAAGAGGGATTACAATTTGCAGAAGCAGTAGGCAGAATAACCCATCTTGATCCTCGTTCTCTTGCTAGTGGCGTAGTACAAGCGCATGCTGTTTATACTCTGTTGCAGGATGTAAGTAGGGAAGTATTTGTTCAGTCTTTAGTTGATGTTTGTAACAAATATGAAAAGCCGGTAACAAAAGAATTTCCTCTCCATGATAAAGGTAATCTTACTTCCCGAGTGGAATGGATCGCTAAACACAAAAATGCAGATGACGCAGAAGCGCATAAGGTAATCGGAAGTTCTAGCAATGTCTTTCAATCCTATCCTTTCGCCTTGTTTATGTTTCAGAAATATTGGAACAACCCTGTGGGGGGGTTAATTGAAACTATAAACTATGGCGGCGATTGTGATACGACTGGAGCCATGTACGGTGCGTTAGCAGGCGCCAAGAATGGAATGATTTTTCCATCGGCATGGCTTGATTTTTTGCAAAATAGAGATAAGATTATTAAATTAGGACAAAACTTGTATGAGCTATCTGGAAAAAATGGATAACTTGCCTTTAGCAAAAACGGAAGAACAACAGGAATTCTGGAAGAGATTGCAGCCGGTAAACCGCACTGCCGCTACGGACACGTATAAACGAACCATGAGCGGTTCAAGTGAAATATTTTCAGAACATTTTGCTGTTTATACGCTTGCTGCCAGGAAACCACTGGAGGAAGAACATGTGAATGGCCGTTATATCATGGCTGGCTTAGAAAAAATGCTCTATCCCTGGTTTGCCAGTCCCATAACAGAAGCTGAGGTGGAAAAGGCAAAGGAATTCTTTACCTCAAAAGCAGCAGTAACAAAATTTCCTCACTCTGCTTGGGAATCAGTTTTGCAGAATCAAGGAAGATTTCCTTTAGACATATATGCTTTACCCGGAGGACAAACTTTTCTGGCAAAAGACGGGAAGCATGTGCCTATCATGAGCGTGGAAGGAAGTGGCGCATTAGTAACTCACCTTGAACCACATTTGGAAGGGATATATGCTCCTATCATTCAAGCGACCAAGGCCAGACTGATGAAGGAAGAAGTAGGTTCACAATTTGCTGAATTTGGTTTACGAGCTGATGAAAATGAAAATAATCATGTAACCTTACTGTTAGCTTTGTACGTCGGCGGGAAATTTAGTTTGACTTCTGACGATCAGGCAGTGCTATTGTTCCCAGAATATTTCAAAGATATTGGAACGATTGGACATGAATTTATCATGGCTTACCAACGGGAAGCACGTAGTCTGGAAGAGGCGCAGAAAAAAGCCTTTCGTGATTTTGTTTCTGTCAATCAGCGCAGCGCTTTGCTTCCTGATGTGATCAATACTTTTCATTCAGGGTTGCCGGCAATTCTCAAACTGGTTAAAGAATACCAGGGAACAGACAAAGTAATCATGCCTCGCTTTGATTCCGGTGATGTTGCTGCGCAATGTATTTATTGGAAAAAGATGACCTTAGAAGCGGGAATCCCTAGCACCAAGATGGTGGTTGAGGATGGTTACACCCCAGCTAAGGCCAAAGAAACAAAACAGCGATATGCTCAAGCAGGATTCAATCCTGATGATATTATTGTTGGTGCTGGCGGTTATTTTAGGCAAGGATGTACACGAGATGCTGCTTCGGTAGTGTACAAAAGAAGCGCTACAGAATATGATGGGAAACTTGAAGCCTCCTTAAAATTTTCCGACAGCCCTGGCAAAGAATCAATTCCTGGAAGAATACGAATTTATGAGCAAGGGAATAAATTGATCGTCGCTCAAGAAGAAGAAAAGATTCAAGGAATACCGCTGATGGTCAAAGTAGTAGATGATGGAAGAATTGTATACGATGAAGATTTAGATCAACAAGCTGAACGGGCAGAGAAAACCTGGAATAAGTATGATACTATTGAATATAGTTCATTGACTCACAAGTTAATTAAAGCCCGAGTTGGGGAAAGAGATCTTTTACTGGCAAAATATGCAAAATAATAGGAGGCATGAATATGGAATCAATTGACATATCTATAATTGGCGGCGGTTGCAATGGTCTGGCTACGGGATTAGCGTTAGCAGAAGAATATCCTGAAAAAAACATCGCCATTTTTGAAAAACAAAAATTCTTGGGAGAAGAACAATCTGGACATAATTCTGGAGTGAAGCATTCGGGCATATTTTATCATCCTGGTTCATTGAAAGCGAAACTCTGTGTACGCGGAAATGAATTGTTGAGTCAATTTGCAAAAGAACACGGAGTTGCGGGTAAGAACGTAGGAAAGCTTACGGTAGCAGCATCTCTTGAAGATCTTCCCAAACTTGCAGAGTTGGAAGAACGAGCAAGAAAGAATAAAGTTCCTGGATTCAGAAGATTAACCAAGGAAGAAATTAAAGAGTATGAGCCAAATGTTGATGCGGTTGCTGCTATTTATACGCCTACAACAGGAATAGTTAATGCTGCTGAATATGTCAATAAGCTAGAATCGTTAGTTAATGGGACGCAAGGAATGATTTTGAAACGGGCTAGAGTCACTAATGTTACTGCTGATAAAGAAAGTTTTATTGTAACTGTCAATCAGGAAGGAGAAGAGTATCAATTTGAATCAGGCATGGTAATCAATGCAGCTGGTTTATTTGCAGATGAAGTAGGAAGGATGATCAATCCCGATTTTCCGTACCAAATAAAACCTTTGAAAGGAGAATATATGAAATTTTCTAAGAAAGCCCGAAGTGATGTTTATGTAAGAGAACTAAATGTTTACCCTGTTCCCGAAGATATTTCAGGCATGTTTGATCAATGGGGCAAACCGAAAGAGATGTCCGGCACCCATCTGACTTCTGTTTTTGAATACGACGCGCAGGGCAGAGCAGTGGTTGGCAATTCTGTTCTGGTCGGTCCCTTAAGCCATGTTGTGAAGAACAAAAAAGATTACCGTCATGAGCATACTGATCCGCGGGATTATCATCGCGATATTGTCAAATTCTTTCCCGGTCTTCGCGTAGAAGATTTAGAGTTTGATCAAGTCGGTATTCAGGCTAAACTTGTTGGCTATGATGATTTTGTGATTGAACGCGATAAAAAATATAAAAATGCTATCCACCTCATTGCTGATTCGCCCGGATTTACTTCTTCATTAGCTATTGCTGAATACATGGTTGGTTTAGTGAAAAATGAGAAGGGTAAATAAGAGAATGGATTTAGAAAAAATACTCATCATTCCTAGTAAAAGCCGTTACGAATGCGAGCTAGAAAAATATGGTGCTGAAGAAAGAGCAAGAGAAAAATACGTCCCTCAATTGTGGCAGAGTCTTCGCTCTGGACATCTTGCACAAAAAAATAACTTAACTAAAATTAGAATGCTTTTTCATCCCGAGCAGATAATGGACAGAAGCGGACTGATTTCTTCGGCAATTGATGAATATGACGCCTTTGTTTTTCTTGGAGGTGATAATCATTTTACCTATTGTTCCCAAATGGTGCTGCGCTATCTGCAAGAAAATCCTGAAAAACAAAAAGCAGTTTTGGGGGTGGTGTTAGACCCTAAAAGAAGTTGGGGAGGGCAGCTTAATTTTACTATTGATGATTTTATCAATTATCTTCCTCAAATTCAAAAAAATAGGTTTGAGGTAGAAAAATGGGCTGCCTTAGAAACGGTAGTCAGAAGAGGGGAAAAAAGCAGTTCCATGTACCCGGCCATAAATGAGATCTTTGCCGGAGAAACAAAACGCTGGGCCATGTCTAGGAATTATGTTTATCTTGATGGAAAAGAAATTTTTCCGGATAAATCTTCCGGACTTTTAATTGCTACCGGTACAGGTTCTGGTAACGGTTCTTGGTATGATAATGTTCATGCAGTTACCTTTGGCGAAAGTGATGCCTTCCCACGTACTGCAGAGTATGCCAGAGTAATTCTTACCGAACATAAATCCCGCAGCAAGAAAATGTTGCATAAAGGCCAAGTACTTACTATTTTCTCATCCAATGATGATACAGGAATTATTTTGCCAGACTCGCATGAAGAGCGGGCTATTTCTTTTCCCATGGGTGCAGTGGCAGAAATTAAAATTAGTTCTGTGTCTCTTCCGGTAGTGCGTAAATGATACAAAGCATCTTGTAGATAATATTGTATAGACTATATATCACTAAATTATATATTTCTGAAACTTTATTTTTATCTACATGAAAAAAGGGGTGTATGCATTACTTTTCTCTACTCTTAGTGCTTCATGTGCTCCAAAGTATGTCCCACCACCTACCTTCCCTTCTTCCATTGCTGAGATAAATACCCCCACCGAAGTACGTAAATGGCTGGACAAGGTTTTGACTTATAAGCATGATGAGGAACTTTATAAAAAAGATGATTTCTGGGCCCCCTGCGGCTTAACCTACCTGAATCGAGCTGGAGACTGTGAGGATTATGCTATTTGTGCAGCGGCATTATTGCAGGGAGATGTAGAAAAGGGGTATATTGTTATTTTATCTGGCCGCCTTATTGAGGGAGATGGCTCTCATGCAGTTTTTGTGTACCAGCTTAATCAAAAGTGGGGCAGTATTAGTAATCAATCCTCAGATGAGTTTCGATTACCTAATTACAATACTATAGATGATGTTTTGAGGAGTATAAATTTCACCTCAGATCATCCAGGAGGACGTTTTCGTCGTTATGAGCTTCTTGACTACTCTGGTGTTGATCTTGTAAATGGGAGTGATAATTTGAGCTCTAAAATTGAGAAAGGGAAAATTAAAGAGGCTTCATTCTTTCCATAATCTTTATATAACATTAAGCCTTCATTTCTGGTATGGCTAACCTGGTAGTACGTACTCAAGTTAAAGAAATTTTAAAGGAATCCGGCTTAGGCTTAGACAACTTGTCTGGCGACTTTATGGACAAATTAGATGAGAAAGTGAAGCAATTGGTTTTAGAGGCTGCCAAACGCGCCAAAGAGAACGGCAGAAGGACGATTATGGGGAAAGATGTGTAAGTTACTGAGGTAACATGACCAAAGCTATTGGTATAGATCATATTGCAATTTATTTTTCTGATATGGAAAAAGCAAAAAGTTTTTTCTTAGATGGTTTAGGATTGATTCCACACGGGGATAGCGGTGATGAATTTTTTATGAAAGTAGGTAATCAAATTATTGCCGTGTTCCAAGGTGATAACAAAAAACAAACTATCAATCATTTAGCTCTAAAAGTAGATAACTTTAATGAAATTAAGAAAAAGTTGGAAAAATTAGGTTATAAAATTTACAAGGGAGATATGGTTGATGGCCCTAATGGAATAAGAATTCAATTAATCCCCTAGTTTTCCCTCTTCTTCTTCATCCTGGGCGGTGGCGGCAATGGCAACGCTCTCTGTACCTCTTTCACATCTTCAGGAAGCTCTTCCACTTTCTCTTCTTCTTCCTTCACAGCCTGCGGGAATAACATCTTATGCTTAACTTCAAAATCAGCAGGAACCTCTACTGTTCCCACTTCATGAAGCATCGCTTCGGGATGCTGTTCGTAATATTGCTGTAGTTTCCCTTCAAATAAGGCAATTTTCCCTTCAAGTACTTTTACTTCTCTTGGACTCTTGCTTTCCAACTCCCTGTGGATATCTAATTCTCCTTTCAATGCTTCCAAGCGCTTCTGCAGCATGGCTGCTTTTTTGCCAGTATCCAAACTTGCTTGATGCTTATCTTCTGGTAGCTCTTCTGTTTTTTCTTCTATCTTCTCTTCTACTTTTTTTTCTGCTACTTCTGGTATCTGAGCTTTTTCTTCCAAAGGGAGTATCGATACAGGAGCTACTGCTTCCGTTAATGCAACCTCAACCGCAATCTCTCGTTTAGCCAGATGCTCTCCTAATAAAAATGAAAGATGATCTACTTTTTTATCTAGATCCAAATCTTCTACCGCTCGTAACTTATTCTTCAAGGCAGAGAGCTGCTGTTTTAGTGAAGCGACGGTGATGGATTCTTTATCCTTCTGCCGGGCAAAGCGCTCTTCTAATTCCAGCACTCCTTGCAATTGGTTTTCCAGATGAATAATATCTTTGCGCAGGCTTAAGCGCGGCACTTTCTTCTGCGATGATAAATACTTGATGTCTTGCAGCTTTTTGTTGATTTCTACTTTAGAAAAAGATTCCCGCTCATCGCGAGCAAGCCTTGCTGCAGTGGTAAGCAATTGTATAGCCTGAAGCGAACCCATGGTCTAGAACAAGCCAACTCGTTTTCTGCTTGATGGGCCTGGTGGTGGCGGCGGAAATCCTGCAGGTTCTGGAGTCATAGACGTCTCTGGTCGAGGAGCCATTCTTCCTGGCATAGTCGGAGCACCCATAGTATGCTGTACTGGCATGCCCGGCATTCCGGATGCAGCTGGACCGCCCATTGTTCTGCCCAACTGCCGCGTCATAAACGTATCCATTTTATCCGATAAAGCGACCATTCCCTGAGCGATAGTTTCATTCTGTGCAGCTAGCATGGTAACTTTTTCCATCATAGTATGAAAGGTTTTGAACATATCTTCGTCCTTCATTTCTTTAAGCGCTTTATCGAAAATGACATTCAATTGATGCACCGCATCTTTCAGACTTTCAATTTCCAGGATCAGCTCATGCGTTTTTGTATCCGGGTGAGATAATTTTTTCTGTAAAGTCTCTACGTCATGCTTTAACTCTACAATTAGGCTATGAGGCAAATGTTCTTCATGCTTATGTTCATGTTTAGGAATTGTCATGGTAATCCACCTGCTTTTCTACAGATAAGTTAAATTTCGTATATAAATGTTTTGGCTTTGTTACCATGAAAAAAATCCATAGAATTTTAATAAGCGCTTGAATTTTTAGAGAAAATGAACCAATTACAAAAATCTCCTCCTGCGCATCTTCCTACCCCGTACGGCCAATTCACAGTTATAGGCTATAAAGATCCTCCTGGAGAGCATTTAGCTCTACTAAAAGGCAAAATTGCAAAAAATCCTTTAGTCCGAATCCATTCCCAATGTCTAACCGGCGACGCTCTCAAATCCTTACGCTGCGATTGCGGGGAGCAATTAGACCGATCCATGCAGATGGTAGCCAAGGAAGGCGGTATTCTTCTTTATCTTCAACAGGAAGGCAGAGGCATCGGCTTATTCAACAAGATTGCTGCCTACCACCACCAAGATCAAGGCCTGGATACAGTTGAAGCAAACCGGAAACTAGGATTTAAAGATGATGACCGAGATTATGATATTGCTGCCAATATACTCAAAGATTTAGGCATCGTCTCCGTCAAACTCCTCACCAATAACCCTCAAAAAGTGCAAGGATTAGAAAAAGCAGGGATAAGAGTTGTTCAACGTTTTCCTCTTCTTGTTGTTCCAAACAGTATGAATGCCAAGTACCTTGCGATTAAACAGAAAAAGCTAGGTCATCATTTAGAAATTTCTAAATAGAAAAAAAAATAAATTAAAGAAAATCCTGAAAAGCAGCTATCCCCGCCCTAAAGGGCAGGGATTTA
>CAYIEF010000017.1:0-20851 GCA_964362365.1 uncultured Methanosarcinales archaeon
TTCATTGCGGCTCCATAAATACTTTCTTGATATTAATAGCAATTCCTTTCTGCTGAGTATTGATCTCTACTCCAGACATAAGCGCTTCGCCGATGGCGACCAATTCTTCTTTCAAGGTCATCACGGCAATAATTTCTCCTTTGCGGAAATTTTCTAATTTGGAAATGCCGGGGATGGCTACATCTCGGCCGTGGGAGACACTTTGCAAGGTCGTATCTAAAATCCAGCATTTAGAGATGTGTTTCAAGGCATTTTCTATGGGTTGAATGCAGTGCAGCAAAAATTTGGAATTATGTTCCTCTTTGTGGAAGTGGCATGCGTCTTGTAAATCATTTAAAGTTACTAGGTTATCTTGTTCAGTAAAGGGCCCGGCTTGGGTTCTTCTCAGTTCAGCCATATGCGCGCCAACGCCGAGTTTTTTTCCGATATCGAAACAGAGCTTTCTGACATATGTTCCTGCCTGGCACTTGACTCGGAAGAGTACATCTTTTTCTTTGATTTCCAGGATTTCAAATTCGTAAATCTCTCTGGTTCGTTCCTCTCTCTTGACCGCGCTCTTTATCGGTGGGAGCTGTCGAATCTTGCCCAGAAATTGGCTGACTGTTTCCCTGATGATTTTTTCTTCAATTTCCTGATGGATGTGCATCAAACAGACATACTCTTTGGGCGCGGTGAGCAGGAATTGAGTGATTCTGGTGGCTTTGCCTAAAGCGATTGGTTGCACGCCGGTAACAGCAGGATCAAGCGTACCGCTATGTCCAGCGCGTTGTATCCCTAAAATCTTTTTGACGTAGTCAGAAGTTTGGTGCGAAGTGGGGCCTTTCGGCTTATCAATGTTAACAATGCCATAGTTAATTAATTCATCTGCGGTTCTTTCTGATGGAGCTTTTCCAAACTCTCCTTCAGCTTTCTTCTTTACAAAGGTTTGTCTCTGCATTTTATTTGAAGATTCAGGAATATTAATAAGTCTTTTGAGAAAATTTCTACCACTAGACAAGCCACTGGACAAATTCCCAGAAAGCTTAATCGCTAAAAATTTCTAGGATTAACGCTCTATTACAAAAAATATAGCAACCACTGGACGCACTGGACAACCTCTGCTAGAATAATATAAGCCAGTTCTAAAACAAAAAAAATAAGCCCACGTCGCATAATTAGGCATTGCGAAGGTCTTAAGCCCTAAGGGAGAGGGTTAAGAAAACCTTTTATCTCTTTGAGCGGAGATTTACGGGTTCAAATCCCGTAGTGGGCGTTTTAATTTTCCTGGAATTAATAAATGTTTCTTAGAAAATTAGAATTGTAGAAATTACTCAAACTTGAGGTGCTTCTTCTTTCGCTGCTTTCTTACTTTCCTTCTCAGCCGGAGCTTTCTTCTCTTTCTTCGAAGCAGGCTTCTCAGCGCCAAATAATTCCGCTTTCACCACGCCTTTGTCATCTTTGACTGCTTTGACCTTGATATGATGCGGTGGATTTTTGATGCCGTGCTTCCACATCTCTTCATTCAGTTCTTTGCTTAGCTTTACTTCTTCTGCTTTCATGTGCTTGGCAAGGAATTGTCTAAGAGCAGTAACTGCTTTTTTGGTCCTGTTCCAGCGCGGCGCTTTCAGGTATTCCCTGCGCAAAGGAACGTTATAAGTTCTTTCAAGAGTTTTTTCGGTTGTTTTAGCCATTTTTAGTGTATAATTCTGTAAGTTCCCGTAGTGCTTGTTGTTCTAATCCGTCATACAGTTCTGCAGTTGCGGGAGCTTTTAATTGACGGAATGGCGATATAATTTCAACTAATTTCCCCTCCAATACCTCTTCCGGCTTTGTTGCTGGTGTTCTGCAGGGCGGATTTACATATTTTTCGCGCGCGCCTGCGGCGCCTACCTCACGCACCCCACGAGCGCGGCCGTTGCCGTCGATAGGATCGCCGTAGCAATTGAGGAGGAACCAATCAGCACCGATGTAGAGCCAGACCGCCCGTTCAGGGAGTGATTTCCTTCCGCTTGCATCAGGAGTCAGGATGTAGGGCCGTTTTCCGGTTGCTTCCTGCAGCAGAGCTACTGTTCTTTGCGCATTATAGTGAAATAACTCGTCCTCAAGAGCTATCTGCCAGAAGGGATCTTCGAGTAATTGATCAACAGGACCGTTTCCTACGGGAAGATTACTCTTGCTATAATCTATTTTTCCGGCGCACAACCAAGTTTCCTCCAAATCCCGCATGATGCCATTGAACGCAGGGCGATTGTTTTGGCGTGTGTAATCTATGAAGCGTACATATTCACTTACAGTCGGAATTCGTTTTCCCATACCAGCAAAATGCTCTTCCCATTCTCGCTGGTTTTTCAAAAGATAACTTCCATCTGCGCCTCGTTCCGCTTCGCCGTCTAATACAAGATTATCTAATACGATTGGCTCAACAGTTCTCGAGTGATATGCTACTGACTCTGCCATTTTCCCTACGCCTTCGTCTTGGTTCTTCTCCAATTCCTCTTCACGTGCGTCAAGCGCGAAGGATGAACACGTTTTCCTTTTCCATATGCTTTGAAAACGCTCCAGAACGGCGCCCATTTAGTCTGGCCGCTGAGTTTGATCAAGCGTTTCTTTTTTGCTGGATGTTTTTTAGTAGCCATGTTTATTGTAAGTCTTTCCGCTCTTGTTTAGAAAGCTGAACGGCAATTTTGTCTAAGAATGAGGTTCCTTTTGGGGTTAATACGCGACCTTTGTGGACGCCTTTTTCGGTTTGTTTGACTAAACCTGATTTTTCTAATTGTTGGAGAATTTTTCTGATATGTGATCCTGCTGCTTTGTAAACATGTTCTGGCTTATGGCCGCGGTTTTTCTTGCCGCCGTATTTCGTGCGTAGCTTTTCAGTTCCAACTGGGCCTAGCTTGGCAATGCTTCGCAGAACTGCAGCAGCTCGGACGTACCACCATTCTTGATCGTCAGGCAGGCGTTCTTTACTGTGCCCAGTTTTGACGAATTTTGCCCAGGCAGCGGGCTGGACTAATTTTTGGCTCTTAAGCTCAGCAGCAACCTTTTTGTTCAGTTCGCTGGGGTTTACAGTCAGTATATGAGTCATGGTCTTTCGGGATTGGGAGTTATTTATAAAGATTGTGGCGCTTTTATGGTTTGCAGAGAAGAAAGGTTTAAAAGTCTGGTAAAACTCTCTATTGCAAACAAATAAAAGATGTGGTGAGCATGGCTACAAAAAAAATTATTTTCTTTCCGGTGATGTTTATAGTGATGTCTTTCTCGGCTTTAGCGGCAGTCCCCTCTCCAGCCAAGGCACTTGCTGATTTGGGAGCTCTTTTTGCGAATCTTTTCCGTGGCGGTGCAACTTCTGAACAGGCTTACCTTCTTACTTTTGTTTTGTACTTTATAATCTTCATGGCTATATTTATTGAAGGACTGAAATACCTTTCTTTCTTTGGTGGAAAAGGAGAAGTCACCACCCCTGGAAAGTGGTTTGCTTTTGCTGCAGCTTTATTGGCTACATTGGGTATATTTTTAGGGGAACAATTTACTGGTAGGAACACAAAAGATATAGTTGAAACGCTTACTGCTCCTTTTGGAATCTGGGGAGGAGTAGTAATAGCAGCTTTAATTGCGTATATCAGCTACAAAGCAGTAAGGGATGCTGGTTTATTTGGCGATTCTGTGATGAAAGCCATGGCTCTTTCCCTGTCTATCGGTTTAATGTTTGCGGGAATGTTACTTTCTCCTGCGTTACTAGGTTGGGGTTTTGTTCTGCTCTGGGTTATAGCAGGAGTGGGATTAATCACGCATGTGCTTAGCAGAAGTAGAGAAATTGATACGGAATTGAAGGAACGAGGAAAGAAAAGAACTTTTTGGGCGGGGAAGGAAGTTCCTCTTGGAAAAACTGGTGCAGTTCGTAAGGAACGCAAAATTTTTATCCGGGCTTTGCGTAGAGCGTACCGCTTTAACAAGAAAGCATATGGAGATCTTAACCGCGCCTATAAAGAAGCTTTGAAAGGCCCTAGGGCTAGTGCTGCAAGGGTAAAGAAATGGCTGGAAGAAGCTAAAACATTTGAGGACAAGGAAATAAATTGGGATAATTTGATCAGCGATGCTGCAGAAAATTTAGAAAAATTAGCTCGCTCCCGCCCGGATCTGCAGCGGAATTTAGATGTGCTTAACAAATCTATTTCGGTCAATTTAACCAGGATAAAAAAACAGACAGAAGAGGCTGAAGGGTCTGGAGATGTCAACCAAATTTCTAAGATTTTAGCGGTAGCGTTGAAAGCAAGCAAGGATTTGGAAAGGGAAATTTTAGGATTAAGAGCACTTATGGAGGGGTTTGAGAAAGAGTTGGAGGGGAAGTAGATGAAAAGAATTTCTTATCTAATTTTATTGAGTTTATTGTTATTGGTGGTATCTTCATCCCTGGCTCTTGCGGCAGTTCCTGCTCCTTCAAGTGTAGGAGATATGTTAAGTAAAGTTTTGAATTTTTTTAAATATCTTTTCACCGGCAAGGCGAATCTTGAAGACACCTATTTCATTGTTTTCATACTTTACTTTGTCATTTTTTTAGCTATATTTATGGAAGCCTTGAAGTTTATCTCCTTCTTTGGTGAGCGAGGGACAGTAAGCAAGCAGGGAAAAGTATTTGCTGTCGCTGCAGCAGCCTTATCTACTTTAGCCTTGTTTTTAATTGATAGTGCTTCTGGTACAACTGGTATAAGCAGGCTAGAGTCATTAGTAGCGCCATTTGGGGTGTGGGGTGCAGTGGTTCTTGCGGTTGTTATTGCCTGGATAACCTATCAGATGTTTAAGGATACTGCTGTATTCCGTGAAGAGATTATGACTTCCATGGCTATTGCCGGGGCAGTGGGAGTGACTTTTGCCGGATTTTTACTGAGTATGGATCAGTTAGTTGGCTGGGGATTCTTTATCTTGCTTTTAGTGTTTTTAGTTGGAGCCATCCGCGCAGGTGTTTCGCAGATGGGAAAGACTTCTGAAGAGAAAAAAGAAGAGCGTGAGCGCGAAATTCCTCGATTTAAGGAGATGGCTAAAGCGCAGAAAACTGGGGAAGAAATGGCTCGGCGGGCAAAGGAAGTTCGGGAACCAAAGTCGTATTTAGTAGATGCTATTGAGGATTGTAAGAAATTAATTAATTCACTTGCAGTAAGATCTCCAGAAGAACGAGCAGCTGCAGTAAAAAGAGCAGAAAATATCTCAAAATCTCTCAGGAATAATTTGAGAAGGGCAGTGCGCAGTTTACGATATTTGCGAAGAAAAGAACGCGGTCATGAGAATGCAAGAATCTATGAGATATTTGATAATCTGCATACCAATGCCGGTGTGGCTTTAACCTATGCTAAGCAGATCTCTATTCCAAAGCCCAATGTTGAAGAGCAAGAATGGAGGAATGCTTACAATGAGATACGTCAGCTAGCAGGTACTATAGGCGGGTTATGCGGCCAGATGGTCAATGCTTTGAATGTCTTTATGGAACATCAAAATTTGGAAGCTGCTCAAGCAGCTGCTGGTCAGGGATTAGTACAGCAAGCTCAAGAAAGGGCGCAGCAGCAGGAACAACGACAGGAAGCGGCTCAGCAGCGAGTGCAGGAACAAGCTGCAGGAAGCTCAAGGCCTCAACAGCAATCAGCACAAGCAAGACGACAAAGAATGGTTTCAAGACCAGTTGCTACAATTAAAAGAAAAAGATAATCACGCCGCTTCTTCATAATAAAATTCATGAATAACCACTTGTTCAATTTCTTTATTAGCATCATACTCAGTCACAAAGAAATGATTAGTTCCAGGATTCAATTCCCAGGGTTCTTTATCATCTAAATAGTAAACCGGAACTTCTACGCCATCAATAGTGATTGTTTCAGTAGATTTTTGTTTCAAGAAATCTTCAATAGTCCTGTAGCCGATCTGCCCGTCATGGAAATGCCCGCCGTAGACTGCTTTGGCATTGGCTGCGTATTCAAGGGTTACATCGCTCAATGGGCCTTCAACATCGGAGTGAGCTTTTTTACAGTTAGGTAATTTGTGTGTCAAGTAAATATCTACTTCGTTTTTATCTCCTAAGCGCTGGCGTTCTGCTTGGTTGTAGGCAAGGACTTCTTTTCTTTCTTCAATCTTTTGTTCCAAATAGCCTGCCATCCCCTTTAATTGTTCTTCAGGATATTTTGGCTCTTCTTTTTTTGCTAGTTTTTCTAGACGCTCGTTCTGGCCATTTGCTATTTCAGCTTGAAGCTGGTTTACTTCTTTGCTAAGCTCGGATAAAGAAGCTCCGGACTGGTAAGGGATAAAGTATTGTTTTAAGATTGGTGAAAGAAAATGGTACATTCCCGGCACTTCCCAGGTATTTACGTCTCCTTTCAAAATGAATTCTAAATCAGTTCTTCCTCTAAGAGTCTTTTTGTTGTTATTATCTAAGAAAGTTACTTTGTCTTTCAAAATATTGTATCCAATATTAAGGTCATGATTTCCTATCGTGCCAAAAACAGGAGCTTCAATTTTGCTAAGCGCTTCAGCATGTCTTTGATATGCTTCAGTAAATGGCTTAAGACTTTCTTCAATCTGTTCTGCAGTTAATTTTTCGCAGGCTTTACGATGCTCTTCATCTCTCTGCTTAGTTAACGCAATCAATTGTTTCTTAGACGCCGTATCTAGTGCCTCAATATCTTCATCGCTTTTTACATTATGCTCTTTTAAAAATAAAGCAATTTCTTTTCGCTTTTCTTTAACCCGTTCAGAAATTGGGTCGTAAAATGGCATAAATTTAGCATTTACCACATCAGCAGTTTTGCCTTTTTCTCTCTCGTCCCCTTCAATAAAATCTCCTGTAATAAACACCGCATCAACCGCCTGATCACTACCTTTCTTACCAGCAATGTATTGGGCTATCAGCTGATATTTCTCAAAATCATCATGAATGTCCGTTATATGTAATGTTCGTAGTTCTGTCATAGGTCTCCTTTTTACTCCCTAAAAAGCCTATTCTTTATAAATATTTCACTACTGAGAAGTAATCACTAATTAACCTTAACTTTCTTACCCAAAGCCTGTCCAGGCAGCCCTTTCTCAGCAAATTGTGCCTTGACGCTGCCGGTTCTTCCATGCAAACCGGTAATTTTTCCTTTGATCTCTTTGCCGGAAGGGGAAGTCCAAGTGACAGATTTGCCGACTACTTTAGCTGCAGCATCAGCAGAATCAGCTACTTTGATAACCATCTGCTTGTCATGGACATGATGTCTTCCCATCCTGAAATGTACGACTGTTGCTTCCATGAAAGGCTTGGAATGATGGATATTTATAAGTTTTTTGTTTAAAGAATAGTCTTTTGAATGCCTTTTATGTTTTCAAAGTCATTATCACAGGCGATTAAATGGTAATTTCTGTGTAAACATGTTCCTGCTATGAGCATATCCATCTTGTTAACTAGCCTTCCTTTTTCTCGAAGATACCTTTCTATAACTGCGCTGTGCAGGGCACACTCCTTTGAAAATTCTACAACTGAAACTGATTCTAGAAAACCCTCCATTTTTTCGATCTCTTTTTCTTTCATTCCAACCATTAGTTCTTGAATGGTTAAGACCGTAACAACTATAGCCTCTCCCCTAATGATATTTTTGATCTTCTTTCCTTTTTCAGTCCCGTAGAGCACCTCAATTACTGCGCTGGTGTCCAAAATCGCAATTGCTGTTAAATCCCCTGAGCGTAACGAAGTGAAGCGAAAGCGCAGCGGGGTGCGGAGTGAAACTGAGCAAGTTTTCAAGTTACCGTGCAGAAGGCGTTGCTGTCAGAATTCTTTATCACGTTAAGTTAAGGCAAAAACAAATAGAGTTTAGCGTCATGGGTGGGGGGCTCTCTCGTTAATACATTTCCGGAAGGTAAGTAAATTTGTACTCCTGCGTATATTGCATAAATTCGTAGTTTCTGATTATCTCGCTAAATTGTAATCTTAACTTTTGGATGTGATTATAAAATTCTTCATTTGTTTTAACCTGAAATTCGCACTCCAAATTAGCTCCGCCGACTAATTCTGTCATGTGTACAGTATTGGGGTGTTGATGGATATAAGTTGTTATGTTTTTCTTTTTTTCTGGAGTGAGATTTTGTAGGGAAAGATGAAGTTTAAAATAAGTGTAACCTAATTTATGGACGTTGAGGAATGGCTTGAATCCGATAATAATGCCATTTTGAATTAATTTTTTAACGCGGTAACGGACAACCATTTCTGTCGTTCCTATTTCCCTAGCAATATCAATACTTTTCATTCTGGCATTTTTGAGGATTGTTTTAAGAATTTTATAGTCAGTTTCGTCTATGATTTGTGTATTGTATTCTTTTTGAGGATCAAATCCCATTAATAGAGGTTTGGTGGTTTTCTGCTTTTTATTGAGTAAGTAGTCTCGGTGGTAAGTCCACTCTCTTGTTACAATGGCAACGTCATATCTTTCAATGAAAGAGCTATATTTGAGCAGAAATTCATTAATCAAGTCTCTGTACTCATAGACGTTTCTAACAAAAATGCCGGTGTTTAAATCCCAAATGCCCTCTACTTTAGAGATCCAGCTTGCCCGCTCTTTCAGGTAATCAATAATTTCTTTTTCTTTCTCAATGGTTAAGTTTTGGAATTTGAAGAATGTTCTGTACCAGTTATAGCCCAATTTCATGGAATTAATGAGCGTCATAAAATAGTTGATATAGCCATTTTCAATAAGCCGGTTAATCCTGTATCTGGTTGAATCTCTGGTTAAGCCGACTTTCTTAGCAATTTCGGAATCCGTTTGTCGAGCATTGAGATCTAACTCATACAAAATCTTCCGGTCTTTAAGGTCTAATGCGTCCATTTTATACACATAAAAAGTATTATTACTTATATATTTATCGTTTTTGTGTAAAATAGTAAGAAAAGATTAATTAATAAGATAATATTCAACTTGTAAGTAGTGATTGAAAAATGGCAAAATCAAAAGACACTAAATGGAAAAAAGACAAAAATTAGTTTTTGGATATGCATATGTTTTGGAATATGGATTAGATCCAAATGCTGATTACTTTGGAGACCTTCCTAGGAATATTGTTCCCGGATATTATGTTGGTTTTACCACAAGTAATCCCGGAGGTTCGTTTAGGGATATTGGAGGTTTAGTGTCGGCTTGTGCAGAAGCAGCCAAAGCAAGTGAAGTATTCAGTATCCCTGTAGATATGAATTATGAGGGATTAATCAAAACAAAAGCCATGACTGTGTTAGTTCAACCAATACAAGAGAATCCGAGAGATTACAAAAGTATTGAAGAATTAGTAAGAACATATTTACGTGATTGAAAGATGGAAAAATACGAAATTACGCTAGCAGCAGAAGATAAAAGAAGATGGAACTTAATGCTAGTTGCTGAACCAGTAGAAATGACCAATCGTGTTAGAGTACATTCCGAGCATTTAGTAGATGGTCTTATTCCCACCGTAAGCGAACGCATGACTCATGAATCTCTGACTGTAGAACCTCATGATACTTATGTGCCAACATGGACTTATGATGAACCTAAACTTCCGGTCATTGGACTTGGCTGGGGAAATGATCAAGGAAGAAAAGAAAGATTCCTAGGAGAAGTAAGAGTGGCCAAAGAATATGAAAATAAGATGAAAATTCTGTTTAATGGGATTGAGGAATATCTTAGTAAGCGATTTGTTAATATAGACGAGATAACGAGAATGTTCAAGCGAGACCCCTACAGTTCACCCATGTTCCGTTTTGTTAAGGGAACTGATGATCAAAGTTATGCTGCTCTAGAAGGGAAAATAAGAGAGATTCCTGAGATTAATTTGAAGCATTTTGTTTATGCAGTTATGGCGGATCAAATTTCCCACGACTTAAAAGTCCAGAATGAAAGTAATGAGGGAATGGTAAAGAACAGAAGAGAGTTAGAACGTCTACTCAAAGAAAGCGGTGGGATGATTGACACTGATAAATTTGGTGGAATAGATTTAAGACCATTTACAGTAAATTTACATGCTTATTTAAAATATTTTTTAGAAAGATTTGTGGGGTTAAAAGAGTATCATGAATTTGTAAATAGGTCTCGGTATAATCCATCACCGACCTCAGAGGAAGATTTTAATGAAAATAAAAATCATTATTTAAATGAATACCGTATGTCAATTATTCCGCATAGACAATTGGTGCTTCGTGGAGTTGCAACAGATGAAAAGAACCGCGCCTATCTGTTGGAAACAGTTGCACAAGTTGGAAATTCACTTGAGAAGTGTGGATTCAAAGTTGGAGTTAAAGAATAGAGAGAGCCCACCATTTAATTTTTAGTATCGTTTTTGCCGTCATAGACTTTTACGTTGTTAAAGACAGCAAAGCATTAAAGTTTAAGATTTCCGAAAGGATTGGTCTCATCTAGGTAACTTGAAAATTGGATATAACAGTAATTTGTAGCGTTTTTCGGCATCTTTGGAAAAACTTTCCCTCATTTTTTGGAGATTTTGTCTTGCCTCTTCTGCATTCCCGGAGAGGATACCAAAGAAACTATCTACGGTGCATTTTTTTTCTCCGATACGCAAAAGGACATCGCTGAAGCTCTCTCCCTCTTGTTTGAGGCCTTTGAGAGACTCATATGCATCTTCGGTTACAGTAATAGTTTTTGTGACCACGTTTATGTTTATGTTTAAACGTATATTTAAATATTTCTCTTATCGCCTTGCAACAAATTAAGTGTAAAAATTTAAATAACGGCGTGAAAACCAGCTATAAAAATGGCAAAAACAGATTATCCTGCCTTCTATGGGCTAGAAGGAGTACGTGAACAGGTTCAAGAGCGATTAGATGAACTGAGGAAGGCTCCTAGACTAGTATCGCTAGATACAGCGTTAGGGGTGGAAAGTCATTTTGAGCATTATGATATTCGCAGACGAAACGACAAAGATGTAATTCGCTTTAGTACTGATCGCTACAAAGAAAGCTCTCCACATGTACTTCTGTTATCAGCAGATGTCAAATACGCATGGTCTCCTGAACGCCTAACATGGTTTATAACTAGAAGAAGAATTGTGGCGGCACTTGCTTACAAACCAACGGAGAAGGGGGTGGAGATCGAGTATGTGCAAACAGTATCTGGTATCCAGCTCGAACAATATCAAAAAGCTCAGGAGATAATTGGAGTTAGACCGCATGAATTATTTGTAGCGCATTTTATTGCAAGAGCGGCTCTTGTGCTGGACATGTATCCGGATATGGAGATTCAATTTCCTAAAGATATTTGGCCTAGAAATAATCGCTCGTCTTACAGTATTATTAATGAACGATTTGCCAAGTATTACTTGGAAAATGGCATCAAAATCCCAAAATTGAGCCCTTACAAGGAGCGGGTTAGACAAATTTTTGGTTCCGAAAGCCCTTGGTTAGAAGCAGCGGCAAAAACACCGAGCATAGAAGATCTTCTATCAAGAAATCTTATGAGAATGCAATCTCAAGAAGCTAAATAGTTAAAAATAATCAGTAAGTCTTCTTTCCATGACCAAAGGCCAAGTCGTCTCCGGTGATTTTTCTAAAATAATAGCCCGAATTAAAGCAGATTCATCTTTAGAGATTGGGGAGTTAGTAGTTATCGATAACCTGCAAGAGAAATTTATTCTCCAAGTCTATGATTTAGTGTATGGCAGCCAGATCTCCCAGCAGAATTTAGAGATGGTCGCAGGTATGAATTTGGAAGAAGGCAATTTCAATATCATGGATGAGAAATTGAGAAATTACCAACTCGCTTTACTGAAACCTATACTTACGTTAGCAAATGGGAGCAAGATGTGCAAGAAACTTCCTTCCTTTTTTTCCACGGTGCGGGAAATTAAAAAGGAAGATCTGTCCTTCATTACCAAACCGCAGCATCCTTTATTTCTGGGTAAATTGCGCAGCGGCAGCAAGGAGTTTGATTTTGACATTCTTCTGCCGGGGAAGGATGTGTTAAGCCATCACGTCTTGATTCCTGCATCGACGGGGAAGGGAAAATCTAATTTGATGAGTTGTATCTTATGGGATGTCTTGGAAAAAGATTATGCCGGGATGCTGGTCTTAGATCCGCATGATGAGTATTATGGCCGTACTGGATTAGGATTGAAGGATCATCCTGCTGCTGCACGAGTCAGTTATTATACACCGGTAAAACCTCCGGTCGGAGCAAGAACGTTGAAGATCAACATCAATAAGTTGAAGCCGGACCATTTTCAGGGTGCGATCGGATTGACTGATCCGCAGCGGCAATGTTTGTATGTATATTACAAGAAGTTTGGACAGAATTGGATATTAAGTTTGCTTAAAGAGGAGAGAATTGAAAATGTTCGCTTCCATGAGGATACTCTTGCAGTCGTAAAGAGAAAACTTATTTCCTTATTAGGGTTAGACTTTGAAAATGGGCAGCTTTCGTGCCAGGGAATATTTGATACGGTTGCCGGAGAAAATACTCTTGCAGAAATATGCCAGGATTTAGAACAGGGTAAGATGGTCATTATTGACACCAGTTATTTTTCCGGCGCAGTAGAGATCCTGATCGGCAGTTTGGTAACGACCGAAATTTTTGATAAGTATAAGTATTACAAACGGATCGGTTTGTTAGATGAGAAGCCAGTTGTTTCCGTAGTGCTCGAGGAAGCGCTTCGTGTGTTAGGAAAAAATGTGTTGGAGCAGGGGGGAAATATCTTTGACACCATTGCGCGAGAGGGGCGGAAGTTTAAGGTAGGCTTGATTGCGATAACACAATTGCCGTCAGAGATCCCCAAACCTATTTTAGCGAACATGAATACGAAAATTATTTTAGGAATTGAAATGGGTTCTGAGCGGCAGGCAGTGATTGAATCATCACCACAGGATTTGTCACAGGATAACAGAAATATTGCATCTTTGGATAAAGGAGAAGCGTTGGTGAGTTCGATATTCACTCGGTTTGCCGTACCGGTGAAAGTTCCGTTGTTTGCTGAATTTGTGAAACGGAGTAAGAAAGAGAAAGTGGAAATGAGTTATACTGGATTTGAATAAAAGATCATCCATAAATAAGTGCCCATCTTTCTGTCGTTGGATACTGGACACGATGTAGTAAAGCTTTCACTCCGCTCTCAGAGATTGATTCTAAATCATCTCCTGGCCAAACTAAGAGGTATCCTCGTTGAGGTTGCAAGCGAGTCCAGCGGCCATTTATTTTTCCTTCTAATCCAGGTGCTGAAGCGGAAGGAGCAAAGGTAAGTGGACTCTGATCATCAGTGTGTTTCCGTATCATAGCGGTATTCTGCTGAAGAGCTCTGCCTTGTTTTTTGTAATATCTGAACAAAAGTAAATCTTGGGATTTATTTAGGGGTCCATATAAAGTGGCAGCAGTGGAATAAACTTTATCCCTGATTTTTGATATATTTTTTTTAATGCTTGTTATAAGCTTATTAAGATACAGAGCTTTTCTTAAACCAGAGTTGTTTATACGAAAAAGTTGTCTGTATTCTCTTTTTACCGCATAATCATCTTGATCCGGCTGGATTTCATCAACATGCCTTTGCATATATCCATACAAATCATCTACCAATCCTTGTTCCAAGCCGCTTACTTGAGCAACTCCCACAGCCTCTAACGCTTCGCCTAACTCTTGCGTAAATCTTTTCTTGTTTCTATCGTACTGTTTCAATTTTAATGCAGGAATTTCCATTTTTCTTTTAGGGAGTATTTTCTTTAAAAATATTCACTACAAAAGTAATATAAACATTCTTTCCTTCCTTATCAACATGAAGCACAATATTACTATGACGATTATTTTATTGTCAACTTTTCTTCTTGCCCAATTCATCGGCATCGCTATTTTATATCAATATATTGATCCGGTCAAAAGCGCAGAAACGGGAAAAACCGAGTTTAAAGATTTGCCAATAGGAGAACGCCCTCCGGTAGAAGAAAAAATGTCCTTCTTTCCGATCATCGTTGCCATCCTGATTGGAACAGGATTTCTGTTTTTGCTGATGAAGTATAACTTAGCTTGGGTTTTGAAATTCTGGTTTCTGCTGGCTGCCTTTTTTGCCTTGACTATCGCTTGGGACGCCTTTCTGCCGACTGTTGCTGCATTTGCGCTTGGAGCTATCTTCAGCATCTGGAAAGTATTCCGGCCGAATGTGTTTGTGCATAATATTACAGAATTGTTCATCTACGGCGGCTTGGCAGCTATTTTTGTACCTTTGTTCAATCTGTTTTCAGTGATCGTTTTGCTGTTACTGATCTCTGCCTATGATGCATATGCAGTATGGAAGTCCAAACATATGATTGCCTTAGCGAAGTCGCAAGCGAAAGCAAAGGTATTTGCTGGGCTGATGCTGCCTTACAAATTGGGAAAAGTAAAGATCGGCAAACCAAGCACAGCTACCGTAAAAATGAAGAAAGTCAGAACCGCCATCCTCGGAGGCGGGGATATAGGATTTCCCTTGATCTTTGCCGGAGTGGTGTTGAAAGAAATGGGTTTATGGCAGAGCCTGATAATTCCGTTCGGAGCATTGTTAGGATTAGCAGTGTTATTGTTCAACGGCAAAGAGAATAAATTCTATCCAGCCATGCCCTTTATCTCGGCAGGATGCTTTATTGCGTTAGGAGTGGTATGGTTAATTTTGTTGTTAGTGTAATCATTTCAAATAAGGTTTTTGAGGAAGGAATCCTTCGAATCTTCCTTTTCTGTGGACTACAGCAGTAATAGGCATCCCGATCATTTCATAATCCCAGTGAGCCGAGGAAGTTCTTTTTAGTGCTTCAAAATCTTCTCGCTTAAGGGTGGGATTAGCATCAACTCCGTATAAGAAAACGCAGACATGAGTATAATTGTTATCCACCCCCTCCTTTTTACTTGCTAATCCTGGCAGCCAAGCTGGATGAAAACTAACGTCTGCTTTTACATAATCACTAGCATCTCTTAAATCCGTAATTTCAGCAGGCAAGAACATGCATTCATCCAAGCTTCTAATAAACTTTCTTGGAATTATGATGTTTGAAATAGAAATTATTCTTTTTTCTTCTTTCTCATTACCACGATATAATTCTTCTAATCGGCCACAAATCATTTTTAGTCCTCCCCAAACATCTAAGAATTAACCTCAAAAAATTTATGTTACCCTCTCTTTAAAAATATTATGTACTTAGGTTCGTCATCACTTCCCTAATAGAAATATTTAAATATGATTATCATATTTGTAGGGGTATGGACTTTGAACTAACTAAAATAGGGGAACGCGGACAAGTAGTTATACCGCAATCTGTACGTGATCAGATGAGAATTCATAAAGGAGATAAATTCATGATTTTACAGCAAGGAGAGACGATTATCTTAAAAAAATTACGTGCTCCCAGCAAAGAAGATTTTGAAAGAATGCTGAAAAAAGCTCATGCTCATGCAGAAAAGCATGGCTTGACAGAAAAAGATTTAAAAGAAGCACTGAAACAAGCTCGTAAATGAAAGTTGTTTTAGATACAAATATTTTTGTTTCTGGCATCCATTGGTCTGGTTCGTCAGAAAAGATCTTGCGTGCGTGGATGGAAGGAAAGTTTGAACTTGTTTCTTCTTTACCAATTATTAAGGAAGTAATGAGGGTATTGATGAGCTTTAAAATTACCTTAGAGGCCGATGACCTATCTTGGTGGGAAAGTTTACTTCTTGAAAAATCGTTGATAGTAGTTCCTACAGAAGAAGTTGATATTATTAAGAATGATCCCGATGATAATAAGTTTATTGAAGCTGCTTTGGAAGCAAAAGCAGAATTTATCGTAAGCCAAGATAAACATTTATTGTTGGTTAAAGAATATCAAGGAATTAAAATAATTCATCCTGAGGATTTTTTGAAGTTGCTATGAAGCCTCCATTGGATATGATTAATTTTGTTGTTGATGTGGAAAATAAAAGAAAATAAACTAATGCTCACACTTGCAATTTAACGTTGCTCCTTGTGTTTCTCCATGGTTAGTGTCAGTATCGTATTGTTCGCACACTTGGTCTAAGTCATTCGATACATCATTAAAAATGGTATTAAATTCATTCTCTATCTCTTGCCATGCCAAATCGCAAGCAGTGGCATAATCCATCGCACATTTTGTTTTTGAAGGGATGGTTCGTACTCTGTCTTCTAAAGTCCTGCCAGCTTCATTGCAACGATCAACATGTCCTTGTTCATGTGTGACTAAATTCCTATAAAACTGATCAAAACAGGGATCACAGCCTTCCCAGTGTGGTAAAAGTACAGTTGCGTATGTATTGTTTGTTACACCACTGATAGAAGCCCTGCAGCATTTTTCATGCGTATCTGCCGAAGTCGCCTCGGCAAATGATCCACTATACTTAACTTCCAGACTGCATTCTCTCTCGCCCGCATACGGTTCTTGTAAGTTATCTGCTGCTTCTTCACAGGTGCTGCCTTCAACGGGATAATGGGCAACGGAACCATCTTTTACTGGAGCGCCTCGTTCGCAGTCAAAAGACGCATCTGTTCCACCACTACCCCCATCTGCTGAAGGCGGTTGTAAATTATCGCCCCATCGACAACTGAAAACTAATGGTGCCAGATACAATATTTTTTGCAGTTTCATTTTTTTTGACCTCCCTATTTATTATGATTTAGGTGTTAAATCTCGCTGGGCATATCTTTCTTTAAAAATCTTTCTCAATCAAATCCCTTTACCGGAGAATGATACACCGTTCCACCGGGAGTAATAGATAATCCATCGTGCGCAGCAATAGTTTGTATACCAGTTGCGCGTTGGATCTCCCGCGCCTGTAAAATAGGATCTGCTTTGAGCATCTGTAATCCGAAATGAGTCAGAATGGCCATTTTCGGCTTAACATGGTCGATGATGCGGACAGCTGCGTTGACATCTAGATTCATTCCCGTACCGCTTTCGGAGGGGTAAGGGACGTTCAAGATCAACAAATCTGTGCCCATCAATTCTTCCAATAATTTTGGTGTCAATTGCGTGTCTCCGGTATAGGCGACAGTTAGTTTTGGGCAGAAGAATTTGAATCCCACTGCTGAAGGATCAGTATGTTCTGCCGACAAGGCATGGATTTCTACCAATTCCACGCCGACTTTATGATTTTTCTCTACTGGAATTATTTTTTCCACTAAACTTTGATGGTATTTTGTCAAGAAAGGATGATTCTTTTCTGACGGCTGCAAGACAGATTTGCTGGCCATGACGATGCCTCGGTGTTCTATCCCACCATGGGTCATGGCATCAACAACAGCATTGAGATCATTGCAATGATTGATGTGATTATGTGAAACCAGAACAGCGGTGGTATTGTGAAGATTGATGCCATATTCCTTCGCTTTATTCAATGCGCCAGGACCAGGATCGATATGGAACTGCAAGTCTCCCACCTGTAACACCATGCCTCCAGAAGAGCGCAGTTGCTTGCTGACGACCGCAGAGCTTCCTGCTGTGCCTAAGAAGATGATTCTTGCCATAAACCCACCCTAACCGCTTTTGGACGTTTTTGCTTAATAAAGATTGTGCTAGTAGAGAGGAGAGGTTATAACTATATATTGACTATAGCAAATTTATTTATATGCTTTACTGGTGTGAATTTTCATGAAGAAATTATTGACTACGCTCTGCACTTCGTTGTTGGCTGGATGTGCTAACCATGTTTGTGATGCGCCTACTTCTCCAGAGAGAGAACCTTTTGTGGTCAATGGCTACGAGGCCTCCTACCAAGATTTTCCATCCATTGGCGCGATGGTTTCTCCGGGAGGAACACAGGCGCACTGCACGGTTTCTTTCGTGAAGAATGATCTTGCTCTTACTGCAGCGCATTGCCTTGAGGTGGGCCTGGTCAGTTTTATTTTATATGGATACGATGAAGAATTCGAGGAGCCATGCGATGAGTCTCTTTATACTATTGTGGCTAGTAAAATGCATCCTGATTATAAAGAGTCTAAATATAGCAATAACTGGCGTGATCTTGCTCTTCTGCTGCTGGAAGAAGAAGTTCCCGACGTAGAACCAATTTCCATCTTGCAACCAAGCGAATTTGAAACTGCGCTGCGGCTTGGAAATATGGTTACTATCGCTGGATATGGAGCATATGGAGAGTATGATTATGTAAGTGGCAGCGGTAAGCTGTACGCTGCAGATGTTCCCATCACTGGACATCTTAATGAGTATGAAATTATGCTTGCAGGAGAAGAGCTTACCCAGGGAGATGCCTGTTACGGAGACTCTGGGGGTCCTGCCTATGTGTATGCTCACGGAAAAGTTCAGCTTACTGGCGTGGCTTCACGGGCGCCTCCGGGCAGCTTCTATAAGTGCGGGGAGGGAACCATTTATACTCTTCCCGGCAGGTACGCGGAGTGGATTGAAAATACCTACCAAGAGCTGCGAGAAGAATATCCTTTGAAGAAGCCGATGCCAATTGACCAGGATACGGAAGCGGTTGCAGTGAACGAAAATTGGCTTTACCCTTCAGGCGGTGCTAGTTGTCAATTTTCTCCGTCTTCGAGTAATGGTTCTTCTTTACTAGGTTTGCTTCTTGGATTATATGCGCTACGACGGAAGAGGAAGTAAGCATGCTTATGCGTTCTCCAATTGTTTTTAAAGACATTACTCTAGAAAAATTATGCCGTTTCTTTGATTTGATTGTGGAAAATCCCGGCAATCCTTTTTTGCAGAAGTAAATCTATTGCATAACTTTTATAAGGCCATAATATAAAAATGAAAATATGAATGTGCCTTTTGTGGAATATGATAAAGGTGTTGAAATTCTTGCTACGCAAGTACTTCTTCATAGAAATGAGAAACCATATCTAGCGACAATAGATGGTTTTATGGGCGTAGGAAAAACCAATTTTGCCCTGGATGTCTTATCAGAGGTTTATTTTAACAAACGAGGCGCAGTAGTTAAGGAACATGATCTTGAAAGGGAATTCTCGCAAGGCATGAGAGAATATTTCCTTATTGAAAATCATGGTGCGTTTAGACCATTAATGAACAGGAGACTGGATTTTTTTTTTGATAAGAAACCTGACCTACACATCTTGGTTGTGAGCAGTTTTGCTAATATTATCAACTTTCCAACTGAGAAGATAGAAAAGTTGCGGCAAAATTATAATTTAATCGTAGAAAATCCTTATCTTCTTGGCAAACAGTAATTTCTTCCATAACTTTTATAAAATAACCTTCTACGAGCAATGCTATGTCCAATAACAATAATTACCAACCGATTTTCATCCTGCCGGAAGATACCAAGAGAACCACCGGCAGGGAAGCGCAAAAAAATAACATCGCGGCAGCCAAGGCAGTAGCGCAGACAGTCAGAACTACCCTCGGACCTAAAGGGATGGACAAGATGATTGTCGATGCTGCAGGCGATGTGATTGTCACTAATGATGGGGTTACAATTCTTGAAGAGATGCAGATAGAACATCCTGCAGCCAAGATGGTGGTAGAAATCGCTAAGACCCAGGAGAATGTAGTTGGCGATGGAACGACAACTGCGGTGGTTATTGCTGGTGAATTGTTGAAAAAGGCAGAGGATTTGCTGGATCAGGAAATTCACCCTACTGTTCTGGCAAAAGGATATCGATTGGCGGAAGTGCAGGCGCAGCGTATCTTGAAACAACTGGGAGAGAAAGTCTCTCTGGAAAATGAGGGCATTCTCAAGAATATTGCCATTACTGCTATGACGGGGAAAGGTGCGGAAACAAATAAGGAGTTTCTGGCAGAATTGATTTTGCAGGCAGTAAAATATGTCGCTTTCCATGGAAAAATTGAGCTTGATGATATTAAGGTTGAAACAATTGTTGGCGAAAGTGTTGAGAGGAGCGAATTGGTGCAAGGCTTAGTGCTGGATAAAGAAAAAGTTCATGCTTCCATGCCCCAGCAAATTGAGAATGCAAAAGTTGCTCTGCTGGATGCTTCTTTAGAAATAAAAAATACAGAAATTGATGCCAAGATCCAGATCACTGATCCCATGCAGCTGAATATGTTTTTAGATCAGGAAGAGAAAACCTTGCGAAATATGGTGGAAACCATTGCTGCAACTGGGGCGACGGTTCTTTTTTGTCAGAAAGGCATCGATGATCTGGCGCAGCATTTCTTAGCTAAAAAAGGAATTTTTGCAGTACGCCGGGTGAAGAAAAGCGATATGGAAAAATTGTCCAGGGCAACCGGCGGAAAGATAGTCAGCAATTGGAAGGAGTTAACTCCTGTAGATTTAGGCAATGCTGGCGTAGTTCGGGAAGAAAAAATAAGCGATGAAGAAATGATCTTCGTCGAGAAATGCCATAGTGCGAAAGCAGTTACTCTTTTGGTGCGCGGCGGAACAAGTCACGTGGTGGAGGAAATCAAACGCGCAGTAACGGATGCGTTAGGAGATATTGCCGCTTCGCTACGTGATGGAGCGGTAGTAGCTGGTGCTGGAGCGACCGAAATGGCCTTAGCGAAAGAATTGCGAAAGTATGCAGGTACATTACGAGGACGGGAGCAATTAGCAGTGCAGGCATTTGCCGAAGCGATGGAAGTTATTCCTCGAACATTAGCAGAAAATGCTGGCTTGGATCCGATTGATGTGTTGACTCAATTGCGGGCTGCGCACGATAACGGGCAAGTTAGAGTTGGAGTAAATGTCTTTACTGGCGGGGTGATGGATGCATGGCAGGAAGGAGTGATTGAACCGTTGAAGGTTAAAACGCTCGCTTTAAGCAGCGCAGCAGAAGTAGCGGAAATGATTCTGCGCATTGACGACGTCATTCTTGGCAAAAAGCAAGAACTGCCCTCGCGAACAGGAGCGCAACATTTAGAGATGTAAAATTATTTTAGAAGGAGGTTTACCAAAATGAGATTTAATGCTCGGCATGAAATGTATATCCCTTACGAACA